>CAKZHN010000272.1 GCA_936924235.1 uncultured Rhodoplanes sp.
ATAGACCTGGGTGAAGCTGTCGCAACCGCCAAGCGTGGCTGTGGCGACAAGCGCAACCACGGCCAAGAGCGGCCGCAAGCGCGCGCATTTCATCGGTCGAAAGCTCGGTGCCGTCATTTCGCTTGCATCCAGGGCGTGAGCGGGCGTACCCGAGGTACCCCGAAAGTGCAACGAACAGCTTAATGCCGCCGTCATCAGCTCAGCGAACCCTATGATTTCGCTCCCCTTTCGCCGTGCATCCCCAGCCGGCAAGATTGACGCCCTCTATGGCATGATCGTGGCGCAGGCGCGAAACCCCGAATTCTATCGTGGTTACGGGGTGCCGGACACGGTCGAGGGCCGGCTCGACATGATCCTGCTGCACCTTGTTCTGGTGCTGCGGCAGCTCAGCGCGCCCCATGGCGCATTGCCGCCGGCCGGCCAGGGGCTGTTCGACCGCTTCTGCCGGGACATGGATGCCAATTTCCGCGAGATGGGGGTCGGCGATCTGGCCGTCCCGAAGCGGATGCAGAAGATCGGCGAGGCGTTCTACGGCCGCAGCAAGGCTTATGAGGACGCGCTCGGTGACGCGAATCCCGCGGCGCTGGAATCGGCGGTGGCGCGGAACGTGTTCGGCGCGGCAGAGCCGACCCTCGGCGCCCGGCGTCTGGCTGCCTATATGCGGGCTATGGCCGCGCGTCTGGCCGAACGGGATACGGACGCGCTCATGGCCGCCACATTTGAATTCCCGGACCCCAAGTCAGTGGGTTCGGTGACGGAAGAAAGCCCGAGAATATGACGAAGCGAGATGCGCCTGAGCCAAAGGCTCAGCGCGGGAAGATCGCCAGGAACAAAGCTGTGGAAAAGCCGGCCGAAGCCGCAGAGCCGGGACCATGGAGCGTGCCGGTCCTGGTGTCCGAGGTTCCCGACACCGGCCGCCACGTCGAGCTGGTGCCGGACGAGGCCACCCGTCAGGCCATCGCGAAGGATGTGGGGCTGGTGGCGCTGCTGCGGCTTGAGGCGAGCTTTGACCTGGCACGGCGCGGCACTGACAGCCTGCGCGTCGAGGGGCGCGTGACTGCCACGGTGGTGCAGAACTGCGTCGTGACGCTGGAGCCGATCGAAAGCGAGATCGATGAGCCCGTGGAACTGTTTTTCCGGCCGCAGGCGGCAAGTCCGGTCGAGGGCTGCGAGGAGGGCGGCCTGCAGCCGTTCGAGGGCGAGGAGCCGCCCGAGATCCTGGTCAACGGAACGGTGGACCTCGGAACCATCGCCACCGAGTTCCTCAATCTGGGAATCGACCCCTATCCGAGGAAGGAAGGCGCCGTGTTCGATGCGCCCGCGAAGAAGGATCCGGCGAGCCACCCGTTCGCGGCGCTGGCCGCCCTGAAGAAGGATCCGGGGTCGAGCAGCCACTGATTCGGCTGCCGCTTGCCCGGAAACGCGCCAATTCTGCCGAGTTTTGCCCACTGGTGCGGCCCCCGGCCAGCAAGGTATGTTGAAATTTCATCCGGTCACGACCGCGGGGGCAGGTTTTCGGCGTCGACCTTGAGGCTGACTTCCAATCGCAGTTCAGGCCGCCGCCGTTCAGGTCCAAGCATGTCCAACACGATCCGTATCGCGCTCGACGCCATGGGGGGTGACCATGGTCCCTCCGTGGTCGTTCCGGGGGCGGAACTGGCGTTGGCAAAGCATCCGGACAGCACATTCATCCTGGTCGGCGACCAGACCAAGATCGAGCCGCTGCTCGCGGCTCATCCGCGGCTCAAGGCCAGTTCCAAGCTGGTCCACACCGACGTCGCGGTGCGGATGGACGACAAGCCGAGCCAGGCGCTGCGCAACGGCCGCTGGAAATCGTCGATGTGGCTCGCCATCGACGCGGTGAAAAAAGGCGAGGCCGATGTCGCGGTGTCGGCCGGCAATACCGGCGCGCTGATGGCGATGGCCAAGTTTCACTTGCGCACCATGCCGGGCATCGAGCGTCCGGCGATCGCCGCGATCTGGCCGACGCTCAAGGGCGAATGCATCGTGCTCGACCTCGGCGCCTCGATCGGTGCCGACGCCGAGCATCTCTGCGACATGGCGGTGATGGGCAGCGCCATGGCGCGGGTGCTGTTGAATGTGGACCGACCGACCGTGGGCCTGCTCAACATCGGCGTCGAGGAGGTGAAGGGCCTCGAAGCGGTGCGCGAGGCGGGCCGCATCTTGCGCGAGCAGCCGATCCCGCACATCGATTATGTCGGCTTCGTTGAAGGCGATGACATCGGCCGGCACAAGGCGGACGTGGTGGTGACCGAGGGCTTCTCCGGCAACATCGCGCTGAAGGCCGCTGAGGGCACCGCGAAGCAGTTCGCCGAATACCTGCGCAGCCAGATCAAGAAGTCGATCTGGTCGCAGCTCGGTTATCTGCTGGCGCGGCCGGCGTTTCAGGCGCTGCGCGACAAGATGGATCCGCGCAAATCGAATGGTGGTGTGTTCTTGGGACTGAATGGCGTGGTGATCAAAAGCCATGGCGGCACAGACGCGGAGGGTTTCGCGGCCGCCATCGACGTGGGATACGAAATGGTGCGTGACGAATTGTTGGCCAAGATCGGCGAGACCGTCGACCGGCATCACCAGGATACGGCGGCGCAAGCCGCCGGCGGAGCGGCTTCGTGACGACGCTGCGTTCGGTCATCCTCGGCTGCGGCAGCGCGCTGCCGGCCCGCGTTCTCTCCAACCAGGAACTCGCCGCCAAGGTCGAAACCTCGGACGAATGGATCGTGCAGCGCACCGGCATCCGCCAGCGCCACATCGCGGCCGACGGTGAGTTCACATCCGATCTTGCGATCCAGGCCGCCAAGGCTGCGCTCGCCAACGCCCATGTCGATCCGCAGACGATCGATCTGATCGTGCTCGGCACCTCGACGCCCGACAACACGTTTCCGGCAACCGCCGTCACGGTGCAGGCCGGGCTCGGCATCACCCGCGGCGCGGCATTCGATCTGCAGGCGGTGTGCTCGGGCTTTGTCTACGCGCTGTCGATCACCGACGGTTTGTTGCGCACCGGCACCTACACGCGTGCGCTGGTCATCGGCGCCGAGACCTTCTCCCGCATTCTCGACTGGAAGGACCGCACCACCTGCGTGCTGTTCGGCGACGGCGCCGGCGCGGTCGTGCTGGAAGCGCAGCAGCAGCCCGGTGAGAAAGACGATCGCGGCATCCTGACCACGCATCTGCGCTCCGACGGCCGGCACAAGTCGAAGCTCTATGTCGACGGCGGGCCGTCCTCGACCATGACGGTCGGCCATCTGAGGATGGAAGGCCGTGCGGTGTTCAAGCACGCGGTCGCGATGATCACCGACGTGATCGAGGACGCGTTCCGGGCGACCGGCTACACCGCTTCCGACATCGACTGGTTCGTGCCGCACCAGGCCAACAAGCGCATCATCGACGACAGTGCCCACAAGCTCGGCATCGCGCCGGAGAAGGTGGTGATCACAGTGGACCAGCACGGCAACACCTCGGCGGCTTCCATACCGCTCGCGCTCAACGTCGCGATTCGCGACGGTCGCATCAAGAAGGGCGACCTGGTGCTGCTCGAGGCCATGGGCGGCGGCTTCACCTGGGGCTCGGCGCTGGTGCGCTGGTAAGCGCAGGCCGCGTTCGCTACACGCGGTTGTCGTCATTTATCGAACGAAGCCGGTACGCAAAGAGGCGGCGGCCCCGTTCTGTGCAGATTTGTGGCAAATCCCGCACCGCCTCTCATAGTTGCCCCCGCGCCACACTGTTGCAGCAAATGCCGGGGAGCACGCACTTGCCGTCGTTGACCGGCCCGACACAGGCTAATATCGTTGGAAATTCAGCGGGATATAGTCGCCTTCACTGGGGCTGGCGATGTCGGGCAAAACCATTACGCGGGCTGATCTGTGTGAGGCGGTCTACCAGAAAGTCGGTCTGTCCAGGACAGAGTCGGCGGCACTGGTCGAATTGGTATTGGATGAGATCACCAAGTGCCTTGAGCAAGGCGAAACGGTGAAACTCTCGTCGTTCGGTTCCTTTGTGGTTCGCAAAAAGGGTCAACGGATCGGACGAAATCCCAAGACCGGCAAGGAAGTTCCAATTTCGCCGCGGCGCGTGATGGTGTTCAAGCCGTCGGCGATCTTGAAGCAGCGCATCAACACCGCGGGCAGCGAGGGCTAGTCCGGGTTTGTACGAATTGCAGGCCCCGGGACGGACTGGCAATTCGGACGCAAGTGCATGAAGGGGGCACGCGGCCGTGGAAAAAGCGCCAGACGCTTTCCGCACCATTAGTGAAGTCGCTGACGAACTCGATATCCCGCAGCACGTGTTGCGCTTCTGGGAGAGCCGGTTTCCGCAGATCAAGCCGATGAAGCGGGCCGGCGGCCGGCGCTATTACCGTCCGGAGGACGTCGACCTGCTGCGCGGCGTTCGGCACCTCCTGTACGGGGAGGGCTACACCATCCGTGGTGTGCAGCGCATCCTGCGCGAGCAGGGCCAAAAATTCGTCCAGGCGGTGTGGCAGCCCGGCGCTGCCCAGCCCACCGCCGACGCCTCCGATCACGAAGGTGCGGAAGTCGACACAGCACCCGACAGCACGGAGGAGGCCGACGAGGCCTCGGCCGACGCCCCGCGCTCGCTGTTCAGCATGTTCAAAGGCGCGGCATCGGGACGCAGGGACTCCGAAGCTGACGCCAACGAAAAGTCCGACGATGAGGCCCCGGCGACACCATTAACCACGCCGCCGGTGCCACAGTTGTCCCGCGAGAATGTCCGCAGACTGCAAAGCGCTTTGCACGAATTGCGGGAATGCCGCCAAGCCATCGATCAAGCGCTCAAAGACGAAGCGGCCTAGCTTCGCGAATGGAAAGTTGCCCCAGCATGAAGTTGAGTGAGTCAAATGCCCAGCGCTAGGCAGGCCACACTGATCGTGTGGTTCACCGGCATGCTGGTGCTGGTCGGGCTGACGGTCTGGTACGGGGCCGACCATGTCGGCCAGGCGATCGTCAGCGCCGGCTGGGCCGCGCTGCTGGTGGTTGCCATTCGCGCTGCGGCGGTCGCCATCGCAGGCGGCGGCTGGTGGCTGCTGTTTCCGGCCGATGCCCGGCCTTCGGTTCTGCTCTGCGCGGGGCTTCGTTTCGTACGCGAAGGCGCCAACGCGCTGTTGCCGCTGGCGCAGATCGGCGGCGACTTCATCGGCGCGCGCTGCCTTGCGTTGCGCGGCGTGCGCGGAACGGTCGCTGCGGCGAGCGTCATCGTTGACGTGCTGATGCAGGCCGTGAGCCAGTTCGCGTTCGCGCTGATCGGTCTCGTGCTGCTGATCGCGATGGGCGGCAACGAACTGATCGTCTGGCCGGTCGCCATCGGCCTTGCGCTCGCGCTGCCGGCACTCGCCGGCTTCATGCTGGTGCAGGGCGAGCACGGCCAGCGTCTGGTCAAGTGGGTGCTCGGCGCCGTTGCGGGCGACCGCCAGTGGCTGACCTTCGGCGCGGTCGACGACCTGTTCGCCCGTCTCGACGGCTTCTACACCAACCGCCGCGGCCTCATTCAAAGCGTGATCTGGCATCTCGGCGGCTGGTTCGTCGGCGCGCTCGAAATCTGGGTCGTGCTCACCTTCATGGGCTATTCGATCGACTACGGCGACGCCGTGCTGATCGAGAGCCTGATGCACGCGGTGCGCGGCGCGGCCTTCGCTGTGCCGGGCGCGCTCGGCGCACAGGAGGGTGGCCTGATCATCCTCTGCGCGATCTTCGGCGTGCCGCCCGAGGCCGCGCTTGCGCTGTCGCTCGTCAAGCGTCTGCCCGATCTGGTCCTCGGCATACCTGGCCTCATTGCCTGGCAGGCCATGGAGGGCTGGAACTTTCACGCGCGCGGCCGCGCGCGCGAACAGAAGGAACAGGCGTAACGGCGATGCTCCAGGATCTCGCGTTGATTGCGTTGTTCGCCGCCGCCTCGGCTGGCCTGCTCTATATGGCGCTTGGCGCGGCGCTGGCGCCTCCGGGCGCGCGTAGCGGACGCTCCTCCGGCCGCGCCGAGCCAGCCGTGACGATCCTCAAGCCGCTGCACGGCATGGAGCCGGGCCTGCTCGAAAATCTGGTGTCGTTCTGCGACCAGGTCTATTCCGGTCCGGTGCAGATCGTGTTCGGCGTGGCGCGGCCGGACGATGCGGCGCTTGCCGTGGTCGAGCAGCTCCGCGCCATGTACCCGCACCAGGCGCTGGAGGTCGTGATCGACGACCGGGTCCACGGCACCAATCCCAAGGTCTCCAACCTCATCAACATGAGCGCGCGGATCGCCCACGACATCATCGTGATGGCCGACAGCGACATCCGCGTGCGGCCCGACTATCTGTCGCGGCTGGTCCGGCGGCTCGAGCGCCGCGGCGGCGTCGTGACCGCACCGTATTACGGCATCTCGACCGGCAGCCTCTGGTCGAAGCTCGCGCAGCTCAACATCGACGGACACTTTCTTCCGGGCGTGCTGGTCGGCGCGCGCTTCTCGCTGTCGCGGCCATGCCTCGGCTCGACCATCGCGCTGCATCGCAGCTCGCTGGTCGCGATCGGCGGCTTCGAGGCGATCGCCGATTGCCTCGCAGACGACTACGAGATCGGGGCGCTGGCGGCCGAGCGCGGCGAGCCGGTTTCGCTGCTGCACTTCGCGGTCGGCCATGTCTGCGACGAGAAGTCCTTTGCCGAACTGTGGCGGCACGAGGTGCGCTGGGCGATGACCATCCGCCTGGTCGATCCGGTCGGCTATTTCGGCTGGATCATCACCCACTCGTTCCCGTTGGCCCTGATCGCCTGGGCCCTGGGCGGCGAGGAAATCGCGATTTGCCTTGCGGCCGGCGCTCTGGCCTGCCGGGGTGTCCTGATTTATGCCATAGAGCGGGGCTATGGCCTGCCGCCTCGGCCGTATTGGCTCATCCCGCTGCGTGATTTATTGTCGTTTGCCGTGTTCGCCGCGGGCTTTGTGGCCCGCGACCTGAGCTGGAAAGGACGTCGCTACACGCTGATGTCCGAAGGCAACTTGATACCGGAAGAACGGAGAACGCCCTCGTCATGATGAGGACCCTGTTTCTGCAAGCGCCGTCGTTTGAAGGTTTCGACGGAGGCGCGGGCGCCCGCTATCAGAACCGGCGCGAGATCAAGTCGTTCTGGTACCCGACCTGGCTGGCCCAGCCGGCCGCTCTGGTTGAGGGCTCCAAGCTGATCGACGCGCCGCCGCACCGGCTTTCGCTGGCCGACGTGCTGCCGGAGGTGAAGGACCGCGATCTCGTGGTGCTGCACACCTCGACGCCGTCGTTCTCCTCGGACGTCAAGACGGTGAGGGCGCTCAAGGAAGCCAATCCTAACCTCAAGATCGGCATGATCGGCGCCAAGGTGGCGGTCGACGCCGCGGGTTCGCTGCAGTCGTGCCCGGAGCTCGACTTCGTGGCGCGCAACGAGTTCGACTTCACGATCAAGGAAGTTGCCGAAGGCCGCGACCTCGACAGCATCAAGGGGCTGTCCTACCGCGGACACGACGGCCGCATCGTCCACAACGACGAGCGCCAGCTCCTGCACAACATGGACGACCTGCCGTTCGTGTCGCCGGTCTACAAGCGCGACCTGCAGATCGAGAACTACTTCATCGGCTATCTGCGCCATCCGTACCTGTCGTTCTACACAGGCCGCGGCTGCAAATCGCGCTGCACCTTCTGCCTGTGGCCGCAGACGGTCGGCGGGCACGCCTATCGGGTTCGCAGCGTGGGCCATGTGATCGAAGAACTG
>CAKZHN010000273.1 GCA_936924235.1 uncultured Rhodoplanes sp.
CACCAGTGCGGTCATGCCCGTGCCGAGCCCGATGACCACGCCCCACAGGAGCACGAGCTGCCACACCTTCGTCATGGCCAGCGACAGCGCCAGGCCGGAGACGATCAGCGTCAGCGCCGAGAGCGCGACCCGGCGCATGCCGTAGCGGTTGATCAGCACCGCGGCGAAGGGCGCCATCAGTCCGAACAGCATGAAGCGCACGCCGAGCGCCGAGGAGATTTCGGCGGTCTGCCAGCCGAACTCCTTTTGCAGCGGCAGCATCAGCACGCCGGGCGCGCCGACCGCACCTGCTGTCACCAGCATGGTCAGAAACGTGGTGCCGACGACCACCCAGCCGTAATGCACGTTGCGGCGCGCGAGCCATGCCGCGAGCGAAGATGAGTTCACTGAATGCTCCCCAAATACTTGATGCTCGTGGATGCTCAAATTACTGGATGGTCTCGAGCGCCAGCGCGATGCCCTGGCCGCCGCCGATGCACAGCGTGACGATGCCGCGCTTCAGCCCATCGCGGCGCATCGAGTGAATGAGCCGCGTGGTCAGCACCGCGCCGGTTGCGCCGATCGGATGGCCGTGCGCGACGGCGCCGCCTTCGACGTTGATGATGTCCTCGGGCAAGCCGAGCTCTTTCGCGACCGCAAGCGGCACAGCCGCGAAGGCCTCGTTGATCTCGATCCGCTCGATGTCGGAAAGCTTCCAGCCGGCACGCTCCAGCGCCTTGCGCACGGCGGGCACCGGACCGAGTCCGAACAGGCCGGGCTCGACCGCGGCGATGCCGTAGGCCACGAGACGGGCTGCGGGTTGGATCGATTTCGCTTCGGCGAAGGCGCGGCTTGCGACGATCATCGCGGCGGCGCCGCTGTTGAGGCCCGGCGCGTTGCCGGCCGTGATCGTGCCGGTGTCGCGGAAGGCGGGGCGGAGCTTCGCCAGCACCTCGACGGTGGTGTCCGGCCGCGGCGCCTCGTCAGTCGCGAAGGCCTCGATGCCCTTCTTGCCCTTGATGTCGACCTTGACGATTTCGTCCGCGAAGTTGCCGGCCTTCTGCGCCGCGCCGAAGCGCTGCTGCGAGCGTGCCGCAAAGCGGTCCTGCGCCTCGCGCGTGAGCTGCGCCTTCATCACGAGATCCTCGGTGTGCCAGCCCGAGTGCTTGCCCGAGAACGCGTCGTCGAGGCCGTCGCGCAGCATGCTGTCGTGGATCTCGGCGGGCCCCATGCGATAGCCCCAGCGGCCGCCGTCCATCAGGTACGGCGCGCGGTCCATGTTCTCCATGCCGCCGGCGACCGCGACGTCGATCTCGCCGGCCATGATCTGCTGGGCCGCGGTGACCACGGCCTGGGCGCCTGAGCCGCACACCCGGTTCACCGTGAGGGCAGGAACCGACACCGGTACACCGCCGCCGATCGCGGCCTGCCGCGCCGGGTTCATCCTGTTGCCGGCCTGGACGACGTTGCCCATGACCACGCTGCCGACCGCGGCGGCATCGAGGCCTGCGCGTTTGAGCGTTTCGCGGACCACCACGGCGCCGAGATCGGGCGCGGGCGTCCCTTTGAGCGAGCCGTTATAGGCGCCGATCGCGGTGCGGACCGGGCTTGCGAGCACGATGTCTTGCGTAACGCCTTGAGCACTCATGGCCATTTCCTTTGCAGGCGAGGGTTGGCGTGCCAGTTACTTGCATAATGATAGTTACTGGTTATGTTTATTCAATGCGCCGCAAGAGCTTTCACAAGATGTTGTGCCCGATCGCCCGCAGCCTGGAGCGGGTGGGCGAGTGGTGGAGCATGCTGATCATGCGCGACGCGCTGCACGGCATGACGCGCTTCGACGAATTCCAGACGAGCCTCGGCATCGCGCCGAACATGCTGACGCGGCGGCTGAATTCACTGGTGGAGGCAGGCCTGCTTGAACGCCGCCGCTATAGCGCGCGTCCGCCGCGCTACGAATATCTGCCGACCGCGCGCGGCGGCGACTTCTTTCCGGTGCTGGTCGCGCTCCTGAACTTCGGCAACAAGCACTTCGCGACGGATGGCAAGTGCGTCGTGATCGCCGACCGCAGGACCGGCAAGACGGCCGATCCCGTGATGATGGACGCCAAGACCGGACAGCCGATCGTCGATCCGGATTACGCGCTGGCCGCTGGCCCCGCCGCAAACCAGCGCCTCAAACAGAAATATGCCGCCATCGATCAGGCGCGCGTGACCAAACACTGAGCCGTGACCAACCACTGAGCAGAGTCATCGAGGAACACATGAGCAAGCCAACCGCCGTCGTCGTGGGTGTCGGAGCCGAGCAGGGGCTTGGCGCAGCGGTGTGCCGCCGCGTTGCCGCCGGCGGCTATCACGTGCTGGTGGCGGGCCGCACGCTGGACAAGATCGACAAGGTCGTAAAGACGATCGTGTCGTCGGGCGGCAGCGCAGTGCCGGTCGTGACCGACGCGACCAGCGAGGACGATGTCTTTGCGCTGTTCGATCGCGCCATGAAGCCCGGCGCGGGCTTCGATCCCGTCGATCTCGTGGTCTCGAATGCCGGCAACAACCAGCGGCTCGATTTCCGCGAGCTTTCGGTCGCGCAGTTCGAAAGCTTCTGGCGCGTCGGCTGCCTCAGCGGATTTCTGGTGGGGCGCGAAGCCGCGCGCCGCTTGGTGCCGCTCGGCCGCGGCACGGTCATTTTCACCGGCGCCTCCGCCAGCATCCGCGGCAAGCCGGGCTTCGCGCATTTCTCCGCCGCCAAAGCCGGGCTTCGCATGATCTCGCAGAGCATGGCGCGCGAATATGGTCCCGCCGGCATTCACGTCGCGCATGTGGTCGTGGACGGCGGCATCGACGGCGACCGACTGCGTAGCCGCGGCGCCGCCGGGCTGCGGGGCCGTGAGGACGACGGTCTGCTCAACATCGACGCCATCGCCGAGAATTACTGGCACATCCATCGCCAGCCGCGCTCGGCCTGGACCCAGGAGCTCGACCTGCGGCCTTTCAAGGAGACGTTCTGATCAGAATCGGAATTCGGCGCCGACAGTGCCGGAGTGTGACGTGAGGTTGCCGCGGAAGCGGCCGTCATAGGCGGCGTAGAGCCGCGCGAGCGGCGAGACCTTGACCGAGAACGCCGCGCCGGCGTCGGCGCCCATCGAGCTTTCGCGCACGCCGCCCACGAACTGCGGCACGCCGACGTTCGGATCGCTGATCACCAGGTCGCCGAAGTTCTGCGCCAGGTTGTTGACCATCTTGCCGTAAACCGAGAAGTCAAAGATCTGCCGGCCGACGAGCCAGCTGTGTCCGATCTCGCCGCCGACCAGCATGCGGATGCGGGTCGCGGTCACTGCGGAGCCGCCGATCGGATTGCTGCCGCCGGTCTCAGTGAAGCTGTCGGTGTGGGTCTGCAGCCAGTCGGCGGAAAGCTTGGGCACGAAGCGCGAGTTGTTGGGCAGTGCGACGTAGTAGCTCAGCTCGGCCATCGTGCCGAACAGCCGGGCCTGGTAGGCGGCAGACGAAATGCCGCCGGTGTCGAAGCGATCGCTGTGGACGTTGCCGAAGCCGTAGACGCCGGTGACGCCGAGATTCCACGGTCCGTGCTCGAAATTGCCGATCAGGCCGATCTGCGTCAGGTCGATACGGCCGCTCGCGCCCGGCACATCGATGTTGGTGCGGCTGCCGTCGATGGAGGCGCCGAGCGTCACGCCCGGCGCGACGGTGGCGCCGAACCCCGCGATGCCGCCATAGACCCTGCGGTGATCGCCCAGGAATTGGCCCTGCGGGTCTGTCTTGGTCGAGGAGCCGTAGCCCTCGAACCAGGTGCGATAGCGGTCGGTGGGAGATTCCGCGCCGCCGCCTTGTGGATTGTTTCCGGCGCTCGTCCCATCCCGGTAGGACATCTGCGCGCCGAGCCGGATCTGGAAAAAGCTGCCGACGTCGAGCAGTGCGCCCGGCGACGACAAGAACACGCTGCCGTTGGCCATCGGCGCGGGGCAGCGGATACAACCACCGCCGCCGGCGGGCTGCGCCGCGGCTTGATCGCTGAACGCATTGGCGAAAACCAAAGCGACGATGGCAAGAAGAGCGCCGCGCAGCAACGCGCGCCACATCGCGGCGCCAATGGCGGTAGCCCGGTCGCAAGCCAAAGCGGGCCGCAATCCCAAGCGCACTGTCTGCCCCCGCTCCATCGCGTCGACACGCGGCCAGCGTCCGCATGTCATCTCATTGGCCCGAAAGGGATTGTTGCGAACGGGGCTCACGGGTCAACCGGCGTTAGCAAGTTGCTCACCACGTTGTTGCGGCGCTGTGCTCAAGGGGCCACATTAAGCAGACCGCAACGTCAGGTTTTATCGCTCATTACGAGCCTTGCTTAGGCCGTAATTTTGCTGTCTTGTCCGGCTTGCAACAGGATTTTGGCCCGTTTTCCGGCCGCTGCGTCTCCGACGCGACTATCGGATCAGCAAACCAAAACCCAAGTTGTGGCGCGGATTGCAGCGCTGCGACAGCAGTGGTGCAAGGCGCGTCAAATCTCAATGCGACTAGACTAGGAGACCGACGATGCAAAAGGGCACCGTCAAATGGTTCAATCCGACGAAGGGTTACGGGTTCATCAAGCCGGCGGGCAGCGACAAGGATGTGTTCGTTCACATCTCGGCCGTTGAACGTGCGGGCTTGTCCACCCTCAACGAAGGCCAAACCGTCGAGTACGAACTTGTGACCGGCCGTAACGGCAAGACGTCCGCCGAAAATCTGAAGGTGGGCTGACGGTTCACGCCTAACGGGGGCTTTCTTCCCGTAACCCCTGGCCTCGGCCAGGGGTTTTCTATTTTCACAACTGGTTCCCGACGGAACTTGCGCAGACAAATTTACGCAAAGGTCTCGGCCGGCTTGCCGTCGACGAGACACACATTGCCGACGACTTGCACGCGACCCTCCGCCACCAGCCGCAACGCCTCCGGATAGATCCGGTGCTCGACCTCGAGTACGCGCGCGCCGAGCTTGTCCTCGGTGTCGTCGGGCAACACCGGCACGCGCGCCTGGCGGATGATCGGCCCGGCATCCATTTCCGGCACCACGAAATGCACGGTGGCGCCGTGCCATTTCCGGCCTTCCTCCAGCGCCCGTGCATGAGTGTGCAGGCCCTTGAGATCGGGCAGCAGCGCCGGATGGATGTTGATGAGCCGGTTTGTCCAGCGCGTCACGAACCAGGGCGTCAAAAGACGCATGAAGCCCGCGAGGCATACGAGATCGGTCGCGTTTGATTCGAGCTCGCTCTGCAACGCGCGCTCGAAGGCCTCGCGGTCCTTGCCGAATTGCTTGTGATCGACCACGGCGGTGCGGATGCTAGATGCTTCCGCGCGTTGCAGTCCCTGTGCCGACGGATCGTTCGAAACCACACGCACGATCTCGGCCGGGAAGGAGGGGGCCTTCGCGGCCTCGATCAGCGCCACCATGTTGGAGCCGCGGCCGGAGATCAGGACGGCGACGCGTTTCCTTGCCGTCATCTTGGCCATTGTCAGAGGCGCAGCTTGCCGGTGTAGGCGACGCGCGGCTTGCCGGCCGCGGCGCGGGTCACTTCGCCGATCGGCACGACCTTCTCGCCTTCGCGTTTCAGCACCTTCATCACGGCGTCGGCCTTGCGCGGTTCGACCACGGCGATCATGCCGATGCCGCAGTTGAAGGTGCGCAGCATCTCCTTCTCGGCGATGCCGCCCACCGCGGCGAGCCAGCTGAACACCGGCAGCACCTTGATGCTGTCGAGGTCGATGCGGGCGCCGGCGCCCTTCGGCAGCACGCGCGGGATGTTGTCGGGAAAGCCGCCGCCGGTGATGTGCGCCAGCGCCTTCACGGCCTTGGTCTCGCGGATCGCGGCGAGGAGGGGCTTTACGTAGATGCGGGTCGGCGTCAGCACGGCAGCACCGAGCTTTTTCTTCTTGTCGAACGGCGCGGAGGCGCTCCACTTCAGCTTCGACTTCGCGACCACCCGCCGCACCAGCGAGAAGCCGTTGGAGTGCACCCCCGACGACGCGATGCCGAGGATGACGTCGCCCGCCTTGATGTCGCGCCGCGGCAGCACTTGCTTGCGTTCCACCGCGCCGACCGCGAAGCCCGCGAGGTCGTAGTCGTTGCCGTGATAGACGCCGGGCATTTCCGCGGTCTCGCCGCCGATCAGCGCGCAGCCGGCCTGCTTGCAGCCGTCGGCGATGCCGGCAACGATCGCGGCGCCCACCTTGGGTTCGAGCCGGCCGGTCGCGAAGTAGTCGAGGAAGAACAGCGGTTCCGCGCCCTGCACCACGAGGTCGTTCACTGACATCGCCACGAGGTCGATGCCGACCGTGCCGTGGATGCCGGTCTCGATCGCGATCTTGACCTTGGTGCCGACGCCGTCGTTGGCCGCGACCAGCACCGGGTCCTTGAAGCCCGCGCGCTTGAGGTCGAACAGGCCGCCGAAGCCGCCGATCTCGGCGTCCGCACCCGGGCGGGCGGTGGCCTTCACCAGGGGCTTGATGAGGTCCACCATGCGGTTGCCGGCGTCGATATCGACGCCGGATTGCGCATAGGTCAGGCCTTTTTTCTTCATGGCCTCTGCCTATTTCGGAATGAAGCCCTGCGCAATGGCCGCTTCACCGATATACTCAGGTGGAATCGCCATTTGCACCGGCTGGGGGGACAACCAATCGGGGTAGGGGCGAGCCGGGGCTTGAAAGTTTGAGTATTCCGAACCTCATCACGTTGGCGCGCATCCTGCTCGTGCCGGTGGTCGTATGGGCGATCGCCACGGGGCAGATCCGGCTGGCGTTCATCCTGTTCCTCTGCGCCGGCATCAGCGACGGGGTCGACGGTTTCCTTGCCAAGCGCTTCGGCTGGAAGACCGAGCTCGGCGCCTATCTCGACCCGCTGGCCGACAAGGTCCTGATCGTCTCGATTTACGTGACGCTCGGCATCACCGGCGTGATCCCGCTCTGGATCGTCATCCTGGTGGTGTCGCGCGACATCATGATCGTCGGCGCCATCATCCTGTCCTGGCTGATCGACCAGCCGGTCCAGATCAAGCCCCTGATGGTGTCCAAGGCCAACACCGCGGCGCAGATCGTGTTTGCCTGTCTGGTGCTGGGCTCCCACGGGCTCGAGATAGACGCCGAGCCGGTGTGGAAAATGGTG
>CAKZHN010000274.1 GCA_936924235.1 uncultured Rhodoplanes sp.
GACGATCATCGCCACATCGTATTCGCGCGCCAGAATCGCCGGATGGCTGAGCCAACCGCCGACCTCGCTGACGAAGCCGCCAGCGCGGGAGAAGTAGGGCAGCCAGGCCGGATTGACCATCGTCGCGACGATGATGTCGCCGTCCTGGAAGTCCTCGATCGGATTGCCCAGCTCGGCGTTCTCCTCGGAGATGACGCGCGCGCGGCCTTCGACCGGCTTGCTGCCCGCCACGCGGGTGCCGCGGATGCCGTCGAGCGCGCCATGCACCGGATGCACGTCGCCGGCCGAAGCGGCTTCCAGATCGTAGGCGGTGAGCGCAGTGCCGAGCGATGGCGACTTCTTGAACAGCAGGGCTTCGGCCTCGCGCGCCTGCGCGAGCTCTCGGAACTGCGCCGCGTTGGTGCCGTCGAGGCCGAGAACCTCGTCGAACCGCAGTTGGAAGATGCGGCCGTCGAAGCCGAAGCGACGGTCAAGCACGAGCAGGGCGCGCCGCAACACCGCAAGCTCACCGAGCGAGTGATGCTTGGCGTCTTCCTTCAGGGTCTGGAAGCGCCGCGCCACGGCGACGAGTCGCGTCTGCGACCTGCTCAGCGCCGGCGTGTTGTCCTGATCGGCCGGGCGAGCGACGGGAGCACGACCCGCAACCATGCGGTTGAGCGTGTTGATGTCCTCGGCGTAACGCGGCTCGGCCAGCTCGTAGTCGAGCACGGCGCGATGGCCGAAGTTCTTGAGCAGCAGCCAGCGCCGGCTCTTGGCCGCAGCGGTGGCCGCCTCGGCCAGCGCGCGATGCTCCTCGGTCTCGGGGATGTGGCCGAGGATCGCCGACGGGTCGATACCGTCGGCCGCGAGCGCCCTGCGGGCGCGGTCGAGATAGAACGCGGCCGCGATGTTGACGACGTCGACGGCGACATGGGTGTCGTGGACGAAATGGTCGTGCAGGCGCCGGATCTCGGCCACGAGCTCCGCGCTCGCGAGCTTCTCGAAGTCGGCCACGTTGGCGAGCCGGCCCTCGTCGGCAAAGCGCGGCAGAAACTGCTCGCGGAAATCGCTCTCGATCCGGTCGGCGGTGCGGATGAGCCTGCGCGCGGCGAACGGACCGATGGCAAGGCCGCGGGCACGTTCCTGCCTGCGGTCGACATAGAGCCGGCCCAGGATCGTGACGAGATAGGCCGCTTGCCGATCGGCCGCATAGCGCAGCCCGAGCTCGCGCGCCGCAAGCTCGACGCTGCCGCCGGCCGCCCAAAGCTGCTCCATCAGCGAGAGCGACAGCGGCGTCGGCCGCGGCAGCATCTCGGACAGCTCGTTCTTGCCGAACACCACTTCGTCGGGCCGCGCGCCCTTCGCCAGGTCGATGATGCGGCCGATCTCGTGCTGCCTCGCCACCGCATCGGCATCGCCGGCCACCGGCCGCGTGATGTCGCGGCTCTGCACGATGAAGAATCCGCCGTTCTGGAAGGTCCATTCGATGTCCTGCGGCCGGCCGAACAGCCGCTCCGCCTCGTCGCCCAGCGCCAGCAGCGGCTTGAGATCGATCAGCGCGATGTCGGACCCGAACTGCCGCCGGGTGGCGCGGCCGAAGCGGAAGCTCCGCGGCCGCGTCGTGCCCGACACCAGGTCCTGCGCGGTGCCGCTGACCATCTCGATCATGGCGAGCCCGCTCGCCGCGGGGTCGCGCGTGAACAGCACGCCGGAATATTCGGCATGGACCATGCGCTGGATCAGCACGTTGCCGGCGCCGGAGGCGGGCTGATAGCTCGACGCCCGCTCGGTCGCGAACGAGGCCTCGACCTGGCCGATGGCGGCTTCGAGGCCGTCGCGGCCGATGTCGAGCAGTGAGTCGAACACGCCGGCGAAGCTGCTGCTGGCGCCGTCCTCGCCCGCGGCCGAGCTGCGCACCGCAAGCTTCACCTTGCCGAGGCGCCGCCAGATCCAGTCGATCTCGCGGCTGCGGGTGTCCGCCGGGGCTGCGGCAAACCGCGCCAGGAACGCCGGCCTCAGGACGAGGCCGCCCGGCACCGGAAGGCCCGCGGCACGCATGCGGCCGAGGCGGTACGACTTGTTGCCGCAATCCTGCAGATGCGCGACGTCGTCGAGCACGACGATGCCCTCCGGAATGCCGGCCTGGCGCGTGCGCTCGGCCATGGCCGCAAACGCGCCGCTCACCCACAGGCGCTGCACGATCAGCAGCGCCGCGCTGGTGATCAGGTAGAGATCGGCCGCGGCGCTGAGGAACGCGCCGGTCGCGGTCAGCGCCGGCAGCGCAATCGCCCAGATCGCGATCCGCTTCGTGCGCGAGGTCGCAAACGCAAGATCGATATAGCCGGTGATCAGCACGCCGAAGATCAGCGGCAGGATCAGCCACGGATCGCGATCGCCGAGATCGGCGATCCAGCCGAGCGGTCCGCCGCCATGCGCGATCAGCTGCACCGCCATCAGGGCCAGCGCCATGATCGGCAGGAACAGCAGCGCAACCAGGTTTCGCACCGGCGTGATGTTGTGGCGCTTGTAGAAGTCGCGGGTGGCGCGTGCCCGCGCCGCCGGATCGTCCTTCAAGCGCAGCTTGATGTCGTCCATCTCGGCGGAAGCCTCGCGCGAGCGGATCTGGTCGCGCTCGGCCTTGACGGCAAACGGCAGCACGAAGAGCCGCGACGCGCAGGCGAGCAGGATGATCGTCAGGACGAGGCCGATGTGATCGGCGATGGGCGTCAGCACGCTGGCCAGCGCCTCGGCGCCCTTCTGGAACCAGCCCTTGTTGGCCTCGGCGAGCCAGGCCTTGATGTAAGGCCGCGGCTCGGTCGGGACGGAATACTCCCACGGCACCGTGTAGCGGCCGCGATAATCGAAACCGGCGCGGTCGAGCTCGAGCCCCAGCACCTCGCCGAAGAAGCAGCTTCGCCGGTCGTAGCAGGGCACGACGATCGGCTGCTTCGGCAACTGCGCGATCTTGGCCTTCAATTGGTCGGTCGGGGTCGGCCGGATCGGCAGATTGATGGCGTTCGGCAGATGGTCGTTGGCGAACTCACCGGGGTAGCGCACATCGACGAAGACCGCGCCTTCGTTCTCGATCATCGCACGCACCTGCGGCGTGTCGAGCAGAACGCTCTGGTTGCGATGCTTCGGCACAGCGCGCAGATCGGAGAGCGTGCGCGCGTTGAGCCCGGTGAGCGGGCGGTTCTCCACCAGCCACTTCTCCAGGCCGCCGACCAGGAAGCGGCAGTCGATGCCCATCGCGGCGAGCGCCTGGCAGGTCTCGAAGCCGCGGTTGCCGTTGTGACAATAGAGAATGGCGGTCTTGCCCTTGAAATCGATCTTGGACGACTTCACGTCGGGAAAGCGCACGATCCTGGCGCCCGGCATCGTCCCCATCTCGGTCTCCGCAGACTCGCGGATGTCGAGCAGGATGGTGTTCGGCAGCTCGCCGCGCGCCTTGGCCTCCAGCACCTTCTCCAATTCGTCGGTGCTGATGCCGCGCGGATGCCTGAGCTGCTCGCCGTAGCTCACCTCCTTCAAGGTCGGATCGAGGCTCTTGCCGGCGAGCCTCGGCATCGGCCGCGTCAGCGTCGCTTCAAGTCGCTCCTGCCGTGCGTTGGCGTCCGTGACGTACTGATAGATATTGAGGCCGATCGAGACGACGAGCACCGCGAACAACGCGGCCGCCGTGTAGAGCAGCCCGCGCGACAGCTCGGCCGAGCCGCCTCTCCGCTTCACCCGCATCGTCGCGTAGGCCGCGCCGCCGCCCAGGATGGCCGAGGCCAACGCGAAGAGCTGCGAGAGGCTGACGAAGGAGCCGACCACGAGCTCCGGCGATGGAATGGCGAAAGCCTGGCTGGTCCCGATGAGCCAGAATGCGAGCGCTCCAAAAGCCGACACGGAAGCAAATCTGCCGGCACCGGCGCGGACGCTATTCACGATACGCATCAATACGGCTGCCTCGCACTGAGTGGCCACACGCGAGGAATTGCAAGGATGGTCGTCTGAGATGCGACCGGCTGCAGGCCGAAGGCCAACCGCCGCGGATTCGCGTCCGATACCGCTTGGACGCCGCCCTTATGGTTCCTCAAAAGTTAAATTAACAAATCTGTAGTAATTCTTAAACCGTATTTACCCGTATAGGTTAATGAGTGCTTAGGATTTATGGTTAGCGGTTGGTTAACAGCGATGACGCGTCCGTTTCCACGCCCCAAAAGACAAATTTATTCTGTGCAATTACTTGGATGCACCATTCGATCGGTGGTTGCAGTGCACCACGCGGTCAGGCAATTGAGCGGTGCACAGCCCAGCCGGATACCCTCGACGAGGGGCAAGGCTTGGCGCAGGATGTAAAAAATTAACCTTGAGCCGTCTGCAAAAGGCGGCCGCGCCGGGGCGGTTCGCTGCATTGCGTTCAATGAGTCAAGGTCAGCTGCGTATGGACTGCTGGGCTATCATTCCCGCTAAACCCTTCCATTCCGACAAAACCCGACTGGCAAGCCTCCTGGGCGTGGACGCGCGAGCAGCGCTGAGCCGCAGGCTGTTCGGCCGCGTGCTGGACGCTGCGCTGGGCACCTTCCCGGCGGACCGCATCCTGGTCGTGACCAAGGACTCCCTCCTCCTCGCGCTGATGCGCGGCCAGGGCCTGCACGCGCTCGAGGATGCCGATGGCGGTGTGAACCCGGCGCTGGCGCTCGGCTGCCGCCACGCGGCCGAACGCGGCGCCCGCTCGATCGTGATGCTGTCGGCCGACCTGCCCAACGTCACCACCGCCGACGTCGCGGCGCTGCGCGCCGCCATCAGCGATGCGCCGGGCTGCGTGATCGCGCCCGACGAGCAGGAGCGCAGCACCAACGCGCTGGCGCTGGCGCCGCCCGATCCGGACTTCTTCCAGTTCGGCCCGGGCTGCTTCCAGGCGCATATCAAGGCGGCCAAGACGCGGAAGCTGCCGGTCCGCGTGCTGCGCCGGCCGGGCCTCGCGGTCGATCTCGATACGCCGGAGAGCTACCGCCGCTTCGCCAAGGAGCAGCGCATGCCGTCGGGCGCCGTGGCGTAAGCCACGAAGCCGGCCGCGCTGTTTCGTCAGGACACCAGCGACGCGTAATTGCCGAGCCGGCGCGCGGGCGCCCTCGCCTCTCTGGCCTCGGGCATCTGCAGATAGCTCAGCACGAACTCGACCACGGTGCGCCGGCGCATCTCGATCGCGGTGCCGGATGTCATCTCGCGGCCGAAGATCGCGCCCAGGCTGTGCTGGTTGGAGAAATGCATGATGCACAGCGCGCACATCGAGATGTAGAAATCGACCGGATCGACATCCTTGCGGAAACGTCCGCTGCTCTGGCCGCGCTTGAGAATGCGGCCGATGATCTCGGTCAGCGGCGTCTTGAACATGTCGAGCTTCTTCGACTTCCGCAGATAGCGGGCCTTGTGGAAGTTCTCCATCGACAGGAACGACACGAAGTGCGGATTGTCGAGGTAGTAGTCGATCTTGAGATTGATCATCGCCTCGATCGCGGCAGCCGGTTCCAGGTGCTCGACCTCGATCTCCTTCTCGAGCGCGACCAGTTTCTCGAACACCGACTCCAGCGCCGAGAGATACAGTCCCTCCTTGCTGCCGAAATAGTAATAGATCATCCGCTTGTTGACGCCGCAGCGCGCCGCGATGTCGTCGGTGCTGCCGGCCGCAAGTCCGTGCTCGCTGAACTCGGCGAGCGCCGCGTCCAGGATCTTCGACCTCGTCGCGTCGGCGTTGCGCCGTTGCGGAGCCTCTCGTCGCGGAGTGGGAGTGCGTCTGCGGGACTTCATGGCACAACCATGCCTCGCGGGGCTCTCACGCGCAACGATCCCATGCGGTTGACAGCGGCTCGCGCGGCCAGTTAACTGTCGAGTTAATTAGCGCCGGTGCTGCAGCCGGCCAAGACGTTTTTTGGGAGGACGTCATGCGCAACCTGATCCGAACTGCCTTCGCTCTCGTGATCGCGCTCTGCGCGGCACAGGCCACGGCGCAGAATTATCCGAGCGGCCCGGTCAAGCTGATCGTTCCGGTCCCGGCCGGCGGCGTCACCGACGTGATGGCGCGCGTGATCGGCCAGCGCCTGCAGGAGATGTGGGGCCAGTCGGTCGTGGTCGAGAACCGGCCAGGCGGCAACTACGGCGTCGGCACCCAGGCGGTGGAGCGCTCTCCGGCCGACGGGCTCACCCTGCTGGTCGCGCCCGATTCCACATACACGGCCAATCCGGCGTTGTTCTCCAAGTTGATCTACAGCCCGGACAATATCACGCCGATCGCACTGCTGTGCCGCGGCACCCCGATGCTGATGGTCAATCCCTCGCTGCCGGTGAAAAACGTGAGCGAGCTCGTCGCTTACAGCAAGGCCAATCCGGGCAAGCTCAGCTATGGCTCGTTCGGCACCGGCACCTACTCGCAACTCAGTATGGAAGATCTGAAGCAGCGGACCGGGATGGACATTCAGCACGTCCCGTACAAGGGGGCAGCGCCCGGGCTCAATGGACTGCTCGGCAACGAGGTGCAGGCGATGCTGCTCAACCTGTCGAGCGTCGAGGAGCAGGCCAAGGCCGGCAAGGTGCGGCTGATCGCGGCCGCGACCGAGAAGCGCGTGCCGTCGCTGCCGGACATGCCTACGGTCGGCGAGACGGTGCCTGGCTTCCAGACCTCGGTCTGGTTCGGCCTGTGGGGCCCACCGAACATGCCGCCCGAACTGCTCAAGAGGATCGCCGGCGATGTCTCCAAGGCGCTGGACCACCCCGAGACCAAAGCCTTCTTCAAGACCAACACACTCGAGCGTGTCGACCTCAGCCCGCAGGACTTCGGCAAGCTGATCCAGAGCGACCTCAAGCACTGGACCGGCCTGATCAATTCGGTCGGCGTGAAGATCGAGTGAGCCCGAAGAGCGAGCGAGAATGCAATGAAAGTTCTGATCACCGGCGGCATGGGCGTCATCGGCGCCGAGACCACGCGCAAGTTCGTCAAGGAGGGCCACAAGCCCGTCGTGTTCGCGCGCCACCGCGACGACAGCCTCGTCGGCGACATCCTCGACAAGATCGACTTCGAGCAGGGCGACGTGCTCGACATGCCGCGCATCCTGCAGGCGATCAAGAAGCATCAGGTCACGCATGTGGTGCATGCGGCGGCCTTCGTCGGCGCGGTGTCGGCGGGCAGCGTC
>CAKZHN010000275.1 GCA_936924235.1 uncultured Rhodoplanes sp.
CCAGCACCTCGGCAAACAGCGCGCACAGCACCGCCTCCTGCGGGGTGCGCGGCGCACGGTGCTCGCGATCGGATGCAGTTCGTTCGGGCGCCGGCAGCGCGCGGCGGTCGAGCTTGCCGTTCGGCGTCAGCGGCAAACGCTCCAGTGTCACGAACGCTGACGGCACCATGTAGTCAGGCAGCGCGGCGGACAGTGCAACACGAAGCTGCGACACATCGATGCTGGCGCCGGCCTGCGGCACCACGTAGCCAATGAGCCGCTGGTCGCGGCTGCCCGCGGCATCGTCGGTGCGCGCCACCACGGCCGCAGCAGCTACCCCGGCCTGCCGCAGCAGCAGCGCCTCGATCTCGCCCGGCTCGATGCGGAAGCCGCGCAGCTTCACCTGTGCGTCCGCACGGCCCAGGAACTCCAGCACGCCGTCGGAACGCCACCGCGCCAGGTCGCCGGTCCGGTACATCCGCGCGCCCGGGGCGCCATGCGGGTCCGCAACAAAGCGCTCCGCCGTCAGTACCTCGCGGTTCAGATAGCCCCGCGCCAGGCCAAGGCCCGCGAGATAAAGCTCGCCCACAACGCCAGCAGGCACGGGCTCAAGAGCCGCATCGAGGACGTAAGCGCGATAATTGGCGAGAGGACGGCCGATCGGAATGTGGGCTTCGGTCTCGTCGCCAGTCACGACGTGAGCGATGGCATCGATCGTTGCTTCGGTCGGACCGTAGAGATTGGTGATCTGCGAAACGTTCAGCGCGCGCCTGATGTCCCGCTCGAATTCCAGCGTGAACGCTTCGCCGCCGAGCGCCAGATGCTTCAAAGAGGCGCCGGCGGGCACATCCCCGAGCACCGATTCCAGAAACGACGGAACGCAGCTGATGAAGGTCAACTTGCTGGCGGCGATCTGCTGCCAGAACCGCGACGGCGATTCCCGAACCTCATCGCTGATCACAACCGCTGCGCCGCCGCCGACCAGCGGCAGCAGCGTCTGCTCGATCGACGCATCGAACGAGGACGAAATCACGAGCGCGGAGCAGAAGTCCTGGTCGACGCCGAACTGCCGGCCAAGCGCCACCATCTTGTTGGCAAGGCTGGCGTGCTCGACGACGACAGCCTTGGGCGTGCCGGTCGAGCCCGAGGTGTAGATCACATAGGCCGGATGGCGCGGGTCGGGCGCGATGGGCGCAGTCGCGGGCTGTCTCGCAATCAACGGCGCGTCGGCGTCGAGCCGCACCACGTGACGGTCAGGTGTGGCGAGCTCAGGCAGCTTGTCGAGCAGCGCCTGTGTCGTGATCAGCACCGGCGCGCCGGCGTCTTCGAGCATGAAGGCCAGCCGCTCGCGCGGATAGTTCGGATCGAGCGGCAGGTAGGCGCCGCCGGCCTTCAGGATTCCGAGCAGGCCCGCCACCAGCTCGGGCGTACGCTCCATGCAAAGCCCCACCGCAGTCTCGGGGCCGATGCCGAGGCTCTTCAGGTGCTGCGCCAGTTGGTTCGCGTGCGCGTCCAACGCCGCGTAGCTCAGCGTGCTGTCCTCGAACACCACCGCGGTCACGTCCGGCGTCCGGGCGGCCTGCGCAGCGAACAATTCCGGCAGCGTCGTGGCCGTGACCGGCTGCGCGGTGTCGTTCCAGCCGTGAAGGATCGTGGTTCGTTCGGATGCTTCCAGAAGATCGAGGCCGCCGACCATGGCCTCGGGGTCGGCGAGGCACGCGAGCAGCTTCAGAAACCACCGCCGACAGATCTCGAGGTCAGCCTCGCTATGAAGCGCCGGGTTGGCATCGAAGTCGATTTGAAGCGGCTCGCCTTCGACGCGGTCATAGACCGCAATCGAAAGATCCTCGACCGGACCGAGCGACAGATTGTGCGCGATCGCGCGATGGCCGCCGAAACCGAAATCGTAGTCGAACCGCATCACGTTGATGCTCAGCCCGAACAGCGCCTGGCTCTCGCCGGCTTCGCCCACGAGGCGACGCAACTCGGCAAGCTGATAGCGCTGGTGATCGAGCACCTCGCGGACCTGCGCCGCGGTTTGGCCGATGACGTCCGCCACCGTCATGCCGGGCTGCACCGCAACGCGCACCGGCAGCACGTTGGACGCCATGCCCGGCACGCGCCGTGCAGCGTCGCTCCGCGCAGCGACCGGCAAGCCGATCACCACATCGTCCGTTCCTTTCAGACGATGCAGAAAGATCGCCGTCGCAGCGGCCAGCAGCCGCGCCAGATTGGTGCCAGCACCTCGCGCCACGGCGCGAAGCGCTACGACGCTCGCGTGAGGCACCAGCGCGCTCTTGCGGAGAAAATGTCCGGAATGAACCGGCGCGCGGCCGCTCAGCGTCAGGCTGCCGGGCTCAGGCGGCGCGGCCAGCGCCTTGATCCAATAGTGCCGGTCCTGCGCGATCTGCTCGGACGCCCGATAACGCGCGTCATCATCCAGCAGATCGATCAGCGGCGGCAGGGCATCGTCCTGCGACGCTCCGCCGGCCGCGAGTTGCGAATAAATCTCCGCCACGCGACGGGCCACGAGCCCCATCCCGTAGCCGTCCATGACGATGTGGTGATAGCGCGCGTACCAGAAAAATTTCGTCGCGGAGATCTTGAGCAGCGCAAACTGGAACAGCGGTCCGCGGGTGAGATCGACAGCACGAGCCAGGTCGTCCCGCATCCAGGTTTCGGCCGCGGTACGCGGATCGCTTTTCCTGCTGACATCGAAGACCGGCAGTGACCAGCCGCCGGCGGCACCCACCACCTGGAGCGGCTCGCCGGACTGCTCGTCGATCCGGAT
Source organism: uncultured Rhodoplanes sp. (assembly GCA_936924235.1). Classification (GTDB taxonomy): domain Bacteria; phylum Pseudomonadota; class Alphaproteobacteria; order Rhizobiales; family Xanthobacteraceae; genus Z2-YC6860. The sequence goes on from CAKZHN010000275.1 coordinate 2,771, forward strand.
CCGCAGCACATCGGCTTCGGCGATCAGCTGCGACAAAGCGTGCTCGAACAGCGCTTCATCGATGGCGCCGTCGATCTCGATATATTCGCCGATGTTGTAGGCCGGGCTCGCCGGATTGAGCTTCTGCGCGAACCAGATGCCAAGCTGGGCACCTGACAGCGGACGCGCTTCGCCCCCTGGTGTGCCGCTCCCGTCGGCCCCCGACCCTCGACCGAAATCAGGACTGCGATCTGACACGGACTGAACGACCCAGTTCACTCAAGCCAACGGGCAGCCGAGCCACCAATTCACGACATGCCAATTCACGACATGCAAAGCGCCGATCCGCCAAGCTCCAGACGAACGCGACACGGCCCAGGTCGCCCACTGCACCCTGTCGCAGAAATCTGATTCCCCGGTCCGGTCGCCTGTGCGGCTCATGGTGAGACCGCAGTGCGCTCTTTGGTTCCTTGGCGCCCAGATTACCCCTGGCGCGGCAGCCGAAACAATGCCGACCGGGCATTGTGCTCTCAGCTACCGCTATGAATAACAACAACAATCAGCGTTTCAAACAACAAAATATGACGTGCGGATTGTCGTTCCTCGTTCGTTCGGACGAACGGCTATCCAAGCGTTCAAAACCAGCTGCAAACGGTCCGAATCCTACTGCGGCCGGGGTCGTGGCGGCTCGCCCGGCCGGGCCGGACCGGCCTCAGGCCGTGGCGGCGCCGCCGCTCCCGCGTGAGCTGCCGGCGGGGGCACGACGTTCGGTCCGCCGGCCGGTGGAGGCGGCGGACCCATGCTGGGCTCGCTGCCTCTCATGGCCTTGGCTACGAAATCCTGCACGTCGGAAATTCCGACGGTCCAGGACGACCCCTTCGCCTCCGGCGGCAGACCCGACTGCCGGCCGGGCGGGCCTGAGGGCGACGCGCCACCTGGTGACGCACCACTTGGCGGTGCGCCGGGGGGTCCCGCGGCCGGCGCGCGGGGGACACCGGTTGGCGCCGGCCGTTCTGCCGGTCCCGGCAGATTGCTGGCCGGAGTCTTTTCCAGAAGCGGCGGGCTCAAGCCTGCGGGCTTATCCTTCGCGGCTTCGCTGTTGTCGGCCGGCGGCGCGGCGGCAGCTCCTGGAGCCTGCGGCGCGATCGGCGTGTCGACATTGCCGAGGATCACCGGCAAGCCGTCCTTGCCGCTGCCGATGATCACGATCTTGGTGTTCGGCGACTGCGCGAGTTGCAGCGTCGCCTCGATGCCGCGCCAGCGGACGTAGGAATCCGAGATGCCCTGGGTGACGGTCTGCTGGAAGTCGCGAATGCCGTTGGCTTCGATCTGCTTGCGCTCGGACTCTTTCTTCTCGCGCTCGACGCGGAAGCCGTACTCCTGCACCAGATAGTATTGCTCGACCTTGCGGTTGATCGCGGCAACGACGCTTTGCGGCAGCTCGAGGCCGAGCACCAGCGTGTCGTAGAGGATCAGGAGTTCGTCGAGCGACACGCGATAGTGCTCGCCGTATTCGCTCTCCTGCTCGGTGCGCTGGATCATGCTCTGGCCGAGCATCGCCTCGGTATGCGTACGGATGCGCTTCTGGATCTCCTGCCGCTTGGTCGAATAGACCTCTTCGGCGGTGTATTCGGCGATGATCTCGCGAGCCCTGTTGCCGATCTCGGGACGCAGCATCCGCGAGATGTAGTCCGGTCCGATCGACTGGTGCAGCTGCGGCACCGCGTCGTGCTTCAGCCGGAAGCGGATATTGATGGTCGCGACCAGATTGACGCCGTCCTTGGAGATGGCGTTGTAGGTGTCGGTGGTGGTCTGCAGCCGCAGATCGTAGAGGAACAGCTTGTCCCACGGCAGCAGCACGCGCAGGCCTTCGTCCTTCAGCGCGCGCGGATCGACCTGGGTGCCGCCGCGGAATCGCTTCCACAGGATGCCGACATGGCCGGTCGGCACCGTCACGAACACGTTGGGCGCGATCAGGAAACCGACCAGCGTCGCAACCATCAGATAGATGACGATGATCGGCAGGCTGCGCTCGATGAACCGCCACCACCGGTATTTCGACGGCGGCATCGTGTTCAGGGTTTCAGGTTTCAGGCCCATCAGCCGGTCTCCACCGAACTGAGCTCAGTGAAACGCCCCTCGTCCATGCGCAGCAGGCGCATCGGCACGTCCATCTCGTCGATATAACGGTCATCGTGCGAGATGGCCACAACGGTCACCCCGGCGCGATGCATCGCCGGCAGGAATTCGAAGTAGAACTTGCGGCGGAATTCGGGGTCCTGATCGGCGGCCCATTCATCGAGCAGCAGCAGCGGACGCTTCTCGAGCTGCGCCACAATCAAGGCGAGCCGCCGGCGCTGGCCGCTCGACAGATCGGTGGTCTGGAATTCACCGTGCGTCAGGCGGGTTTTCTCCTGCAGCCTGAACTGCGTCAGCATGTCGACGAGCTCGGCGGGGTTCGGATCTTCGATGCCGTACAGCCGCTGGAACAGATGGAAGTCGGGAAAGATCGCGGTGATCAGGCTGCGGTAGTATTCCTGCCGGTCGCCGACCACGGGCGAGCCGTCCAGCAGAAGCTCGCCCGAGGCGGGCCGATAGAGGCCGGCGAGCAGCTTCATGAAGGTCGATTTGCCCGAGCCGTTGCCGCCGGTCAGGATCACCAGATCGCCGGAATTGAGCGTGAAGTTGAACGGCCCCACCTTGAACACTGTGTCGGCCGATTTGCCCGGATAGTGGAATTCGACATCGCGCATCTCGAGCTTGCTGAACGCCTTTGCGGGCGCAGCCGGAATGCTGTCTGAAAGGCTCGCGATCCCGGCGAGCTTCTCTTCGAGCTGCACCAACCGGTCGGCCGCGGTGTTGGCCGCGGCGATGATGGGGATCGACTGCACCAGGCCGGTGCAGGCGCCGACGATGAACACCAGAGCGGTCACCGCTTTGGTGATCGTGCCGGGCGTCATGGCCTCGCTGAACACCGGCACGACGAAGGCGACCGCACCGAGCAACGCGAACATCGAGGTCTGCAGCAACACCATCCGCCGGAAGGTCTCGCTCTGCGTGCGGATCTTGATATTGGCAGCGTGCCGCGACACCTCGGCGAGGTGCTCGAGCAGCGCATCGCTGCGCGCGCGATTGAGCCTGACCTCCTTGAAGCCGTCGAGCACGTCGCTCAGGCGGTCATACAGCCGGTTTTCCCAGCTCGCGGCCTCGCGCATATCGATCGCATGCTGCTTGGTCTTGGAGTGAAAGACCGCGGCGCCGATGCCGACAATAATGACGCTCAAGGCGAAGGCGACGAAGGACAGATATGCGACGTAGGAAATCACCAGGATGATCAGCAGCGCGCCCTGCGCCGCGAACGCTAGCATGTTGCTGGCTTGCGTCAGGATCGCGGTGTCGCCGGTGATCGCGGAAACGATCTCGGCGCGTCCGATGGCCTCCAGCGGCAACAGCTCGGAGCGGCGGACATAATCAAGCAGGCGGATGCGCATCCGATGGATGATGCCGCCGATCTCCGCCGTCGTCGTGATCAGGATGTAGTGCTGCGTCTGGATAAAGAGCAGCAGCGCGATGATGAACAGGCCACCGGCCCACAGGCTGATCTCGCCGCGGTCCGCGGCCTGGGCGCCGGCATTGATGCTGCCGATGATGGCGGTCGTGCTCACGCCGCCCATCGCCGATACGAAAGCGAGCCGGCCCAGAGAGCCCTGCATTTCGTTGCGAACAAGCTGGAAGAAGGACATCGGGCTACGCAGTCCGTTTAATTCCAGCAAAATACCAGTCGCAGCGAACGATCGGACCAGCCACGCCAGACAACACTCAACGACTCCGTGTGCGGCGTTCCAGCTGCATGCGGCGCGACGGCCCGGTGATCAAGAGGATCACCAGCGCCAGAACCGGGGTGATGACGAGCGACAGCAGAAAGGTCCCGGTAAATCCCATCCGGCGCTGGCTGCCACACAGCCCGACCAGGATGCAGAATATCAGGTACGCGATCAGCATCGCGAGCGGTAGAACCATAGCCTAACGTCTCCCTGGGCATGATGGCCCGGTCGAACCATCCCGCTCACGATCCCGCAGAAGAGACCTCCCCGAATTCCCGCCGGCAGAGGCCGGCGCCGGGTCAGCCCGTCGTCTCTGCGGTCGGCGCGGACTTGCCGCGCCCGAATTTGCTCGCAACCTTTTCCTGCTGCGCCTTGATGAATTCCTTGTAGTCCGGCGGATCGAAGTCGAGCAGCGTGCCGCCCGACGCGAAGTGCTTCATGAACACGCGGCCGATCACCCAGGTCACGCCCGCCGCATACACCGGCATGGTCAGTGCGCCGACCGTCCAGCCGAAGCGGCGC
>CAKZHN010000276.1 GCA_936924235.1 uncultured Rhodoplanes sp.
TCCGATCTGCAGAGAAACCCGCGTTGAAGTGGCCGAGCACGATCTCGTCCACGTCTTTCGCTTCGATTCCGGCGTCGGCCAGCGCGCTGTTTGCGGCCTTAACCACCAGACTTTCGACGGTTTCGCCGTCGAGCCTGCCGAACGGCGTATGCGCCCAACCCACGATGCAGCCGGTCATGAAGGTCTCCTGTGCCGAATTTTGGTCGCTTTCCTTTGGAATGGGAATTTACCATGCTTCGGGCTGGTTGAAGCCCGGTTCCACGGTAAACCATGAACCCAGGTCCGGTTCACAGCGACAAGACGGTGTGCTTTTCCTGAAGCCCGGCCTGTGGTTTAGATAGTGGAAACATCGGGTGAACCAGCACTCCTTCGAGGCCGGACAACAGAACGGACCCCGCCAGTGAAATTCGTGTCGCCGACGCGCTCCCCGATGTTCGTAGCGGCTCTCGCCGCCACCCTCGCAAGCACAGCCCTCACCGGCCCGGCTCTGGCGTCGTCGCCGACCGAGGCAGCGCTCTTGATCGAGGCCGACACCGGCAAGGTGCTCTACGCCGAGAACGCCGGCGTGCCGTGGTATCCGGCGTCGCTGTCCAAGCTGATGACGATGTATGTCGTGCTGCAGGCGGTGAAGAACAAGCGCATCACGCTCGACAGCCTGTACACGGTTTCGGCCCGCGCCGCCTCGCAGGCGCCCTCCAAGATCGGCTTCAAGCCCGGCTCCCAGATCACCGTCGACAATGCGCTGAAGATCCTGATGGTGAAGTCGGCCAACGACATGGCCGTGCTGCTCGCCGAAGGCACGTCCGGCTCGGTCGAGGCCTTCGCGGCCGAGATGATCCAGACCAGCAAGAATCTCGGCATGACGCAGTCGCACTGGGTCAATCCGAACGGGCTGCCGGCCGACGAACAGATCACCTCGGCGCGTGACCTCGGCATTCTCGCCCGCGCGCTGATCCACGACTTCCCGGAATACGACATGTACTGGCACATTCCGGCGATCCAGCTCGGCAAGCGCGTCATGCGCAACTACAACACGCTGATCGGGCGCTACGACGGCGCCGACGGCATGAAGACCGGATTCATCTGCGCGTCGGGCTTCAATCTGGTCGCCTCGGCGACACGCAACAACAAGCGGCTGATCGCCATCGTGCTCGGCGCGAAGTCATCGCCCTATCGCGGCGCCAAGGCCGCGGGCCTGCTGGAGCGCGGTTTCAATCGCGGCAAGCTGTCCTGGCTGACGCCGTCGCTCGGCACGGTCGAGCAGATCAAGGCGGTCGACACGTCGCCGCCGGACCTGCGCGACGAGATGTGCGGCCCGCACCGCAAGCGGCCGGCCGCCGAAGAGGCCGACGACGAGACCAGCGAGGATCCGCAGCAGCAGACGCTGTCGAACCTGCCGCCGAGCTCCGGCAAGGCCTCGACGCTGCTCAAGGAAAGGCCCGGCACCGTGCAGGCCATCGCGGTGTTCCTCGGCGCCGCCAAGAAGGCCGCCGAGACCCAGTTCGCCGACGCGCGCGCCAAGATCTCGAAGCTCGGCAAGGGCAAGGCCGGCAAGACCGACGCGATGGTCACCGATCCGCACACCGCGCCGCTGCCGGCCGACCCGGCGCCGGCGATGACCGCTTCGACCGCGGCTCCGGCCGTGACGGTCACGGCCAAGCCGCAGGTGCTGCCGCCGCAGGCCGCGCCCGCCCCTTCCTTCCAGACCGCCTCGGCCCCGCCGCCCGGCGCCTTCACGCCGCCGCCGCCGGCCCGCACCGCCCGGACCATGCCGGGCGCAAGCAGCGACATCTACAATCCGACGATGGCGTTCGCGCCGGCCAAGACCGACCCCGCACCGCTCACCGCCACCCCGGACGCCAGGGTCACGGCCGACGTGCCGCTGCCCCGGCCGCGGCCGAAGCTCGCGATCGCAGCTGCGATCAAGCGCGCCGCCGCCCCGCCAGCCCCGCCCCCCGCCCCCGGCACCACCGCCGCCGCGCCCGGCCAGATTCATCGCTAACAAATTGGCCGCTATCGCGGTTGTGTGCAGCGCACATAAGCGCTGCACATCGGCCGCAGGGCCGGTTGAGGGTTGCGCAACCCTTTGGTGCTAGAACCTCCGCGAACTGCGGCGATTCGAACCGCTTTGCGAACTTGCTCCGGCGCGCATGGAATTTCTCGATCGGCTGAAGGACGACATCGTCTTCGCGACGAGCGCGGTTCGCGCGCTCCGGCTGACGACGCCAATTGCGAAGAATCCGACGCGGGTGTTTCCGCTGGTGGTCGCCGAGCTCGCCTCGCGCTTCGGTGAGCAGCCCGCGCTGATCTCCGACCGCGAGAGCTTCAGCTACCGCGCGCTCCATGAGCGCGCCAACCGCTACACGCGCTGGGCGCAGCAGCAGAACCTCGCCAAGGGCGAGACCATCTGCCTGATGATGCCGAACCGCCCGGAATACATGGCGGCCTGGCTCGGCATCACCAGCGCCGGCGGCGTCGTGGCGCTGATCAACATCAACCTGGTCGGCCCCTCGCTCGCCCACTGCATCGATATCGTCGAGCCAAAGCACATCATCGTCGCGACCGAACTCGCCGGCGTGTTCGCCACGGCGCGGCCGCTGGTGAAATCCGCCGCCAAGGTCTGGTCGCACGGCGAGAGCACGGAGCTTCCGCGCATCGACACCGCGGTCGACGCGCTGCCGGGCGACGCGCTCGCCGCCTCGGAGCGACCGACGCTGACCATCGAGGACCGCGCGCTCTACATCTACACCTCGGGCACCACCGGCCTGCCCAAGGCCGCCAACATCAACCACTACCGCATCATGCTCGCCGCCAACGGCTTCGCCGGCATGATGAACGTCAAGTCCAGCGACCGCATGTACGACTGCCTGCCGATGTACCACACCGCAGGCGGCGTGGTGGCGACCGGCCCGCTCCTGGTCACCGGCGGCTCCGTGGTGATCCGCGAGAGGTTCTCGGCGCGCGAGTTCTGGGACGACGTGGTGCGCCACGACTGCACGATGTTTCAGTACATCGGCGAGCTGTGCCGCTATCTCGTCAACTCTCCGCCGAACGCGAACGAGACCAAACACAAGATCCGTCTCGCCTGCGGCAATGGTCTGCGGCCCGATCTCTGGGAGGCATTCCAGGCGCGCTTCCGCATTCCGCGCATTCTCGAGTTCTATGCCGCGACCGAAGGCAACGTGAACATCTTCAACTGCGACGGCAAGCCCGGCGCAGTCGGCCGCGTGCCGTGGTTCGTGGCACATCGCTTTCCGATCGCCGTCGTTCGCTTCGATGTCGAAAAGCAGCAACCGCTGCGCAACGCCGACGGCTTCTGCGAAACTTGCGCGCCGAACGAGGCGGGCGAGGTGATCGGCCGGATCCTCAACGACCCGTCGAAGCCCAGCAACCGCTTCGAGGGCTATGCCAGCGCCAAGCAGAACGAGAACAAGATCCTGCGCGACGTGTTCGCCAAAGGCGACATGTGGTTCCGCACTGGCGATCTGATGCGCCAGGACGAGCGCGGCTATTTCTATTTCGTCGACCGCGTCGGCGACACCTTCCGCTGGAAGGGCGAGAACGTCTCGACCACCGAAGTCGCCGAAGCCATCAATGCGGTGCCCGGTATCGAGGATGCCAACGTCTACGGCGTCGCGGTCTCGGGCCGCGACGGCCGCGCCGGGATGGCGGCGATCACCTGCAAGGGCGCGTGTGATCTGTCGGCGCTCCACGCGCATCTCAGCAGCAACCTGCCCGACTATGCGCGGCCGGTGTTCCTGCGGCTGCAAAACCATCTTGAGATGACCTCGACGTTCAAGCAGAAAAAAGTCGACCTGGTGCGCGAGGGCTTCAATCCGGCGATCACGGGCGATCCGATCTATTTCAGCGATCCGGCGTCGAAAGGTTTCGTGCGGCTCGACGACAAGCTCTATCGGCGCATCGAAAGCGGAGACGTCCGGTTGTGATCGCGTCGGCCGCCGATGTGCTGGCGTTCTGGCGCGAGGCCGGCGAGGACAAGTGGTTCGAGAAGGATACGGCCTTCGACGACGCCATCCGCACACGCTTTCTCGAAACCTACGAGGCCGCGGTCGCGGGCCGGCTCACCGACTGGGAAGCGACCCGCGAGACCGCGCTGGCGCTGGTCATCGTGCTCGACCAGTTCCCGCGCAACATGTTCCGCGGCAGCGCCCGCACCTTCTGGGCCGATCCCCTGGCGCGCGGCGTCGCCGACCGCGCCATCGCGCGCGGCTTCGACGCGGAGACGCCGGTCGCGGAGCGCGCGTTCTTCTATCTGCCGTTCGAGCATTCCGAGATGCTGGCCGATCAGGAGCGCTGCTGCGCGCTGTTCCGCACGACCGGCGACGCTGACCTGGTGAAATGGGCGGACCTGCACGCCGACATCATCCGCCGTTTCGGCCGCTTCCCGCATCGCAACGCCGTGCTCGGCCGCGCGACCACGGCCGAGGAACAGGCGTTCCTGAACGACGGCGGCTTCGCGGGCTGATCGTCCGCCGCCCCTTTAGACCAAGGTCTCCCGCTTGCGACCAAGGCGCCTCTGGACCTTGCGCTCAAACCGGCCCTAAATGGGTCCAGGGAGTGCTCAAGGAGAGTTGCATGTCGTTCGTCCGTAATTTCCGGCGGGGCGTTCTGGTCGCCGCCGCGGCTCTGTTCGCCGGCTCATTCGCCACCTCGGCTTCGGCCCAGATGGAGCTCAAGATCATCGCGCCGGCCGCGCCCGGCGGCGGCTGGGACCAGACCGCGCGCTCGATGCAGCAGGCGCTGATCGCCGAGAAGCTCGTCAAGAATGCGCAGGTCATCAACATCGCGGGCGCCGGCGGGACAATCGGGCTTGCCCAGTTCGTCAACGGCGCCAAGGGCGACGGCAACCAGCTCATGGTCAACGGCTTCGTCATGGTCGGCGCCATCCTGCTGAACAAGTCGCCGGTGTCGATGTCGCAGATCACGCCGATCGCCCGCATCACTGAGGAGACCCAGGTGATGGTGGTGCCGGCGAACTCGCCGATCAAGGACGCCAAGGATCTTGCGGAGGCGGTGAAGAAGGACGTCGCAAAGGTGACGTTCGCCGGCGGCTCGGCCGGCGGCGTCGATCACATTATGGCGGCGCTGTTCGTCGGCGCGGTCGGCGCCGACGCCTCCAAGGTCAACTACGTGCCGTTCTCCGGCGGCGGCGAGTCGCTCGCCGCAATCCTCGGCGGCAAGGTCACGGCCGGCATCTCCGGCGTTTCGGAATACGAGGGCCAGATCAAGGCCGGCAAGCTGCGCGCCATCGGCGTCACCTCGCCGAACCGGATGCCGGGTTACGACATCCCGACCTTCAAGGAGCAGGGCGTCGATCTCGTGCTGACCAACTGGCGCTCGGTGTTCGGCGCGCCCGGCATCAACGACGCGCAGAAGAAGGCGCTCGGCGAAGTCGTCGACAAGATGGTGAAGTCCAACGCCTGGAAGGAAATCCTCAAGCAGAAGGGCTGGGACGACGCCTACATGCAGGGCGACGAGTTCGCCAAGTTCCTGGCGAACGAGCAGACCCGCGTCGCCGCCGCGATGAAGACCGTCGGACTGGTCAAGTAACCGGCGGCAACACGACCGGGCCGGCCGGCAGGCCGGTCCGGCGCACGACCGAAGGCTGGGGAGCCGGGGATGAGCACAACGGAAACGCGGCGGCCCGACCGCGCGGGCATTGCGATCGCGATCTTCCTGCTGGCGGTCGCTGCGGTGACCGCGTGGGATTCATCGACGCTCGAGCTGGCGCCGACCTACGGGCTCGGCCCGAAGATGATGGCCTATGTGGTCGCGGCCGGCATGGCGGTGATCGGCATCGCCAACCTGATCATGGGGTGGCGCGGCGATTTTCCCGAACGCGAAAGCTATGACCCCAAGGCCGTCGCGCTCATTCTCGGCGGCTTCGCGGCGCTGATCGCCATCATCGCCTTCGGCGGCGGCTTCATTCCGGCGACCGCGGTGCTGTTCGCCGCGACCGCGGCGGCCTTCGGCCGCAAGGCGGTGGTCGTCGACCTCGTCATCGGAGCGGTGCTCGGCATCGCGGTGTATCTGCTGTTCGACAAGGTGCTCACCTTGTCGCTGCCGTCCGGCCCGCTCGAACGGCTGCTCTCAAATCTGCTCGAGCGGCTGTTCTGAGGGTCCGGCCATGGAAGCGCTCACCTCTCTCATCCACGGCCTGACCATCGCCTGCCAGCCGATGAACCTGCTCTACGCGCTGGTCGGCGTGCTGCTCGGCACCGCGGTCGGCGTGCTGCCCGGCATCGGTCCGGCGCTGACCGTGGCGTTGCTCCTTCCGATAACCTTCAAGCTCGATCCGGCCGGCTCACTGATCATGTTCGCCGGCATCTATTACGGCGGCATGTATGGCGGCTCGACCACGTCGATCCTGATCAACACGCCCGGCGAAAGCGCCTCGATGGTCACGGCGCTGGAGGGCAACAAGATGGCCAAGGCCGGCCGCGCGGGCCCTGCGCTCGCCACCGCCGCCATCGGCTCGTTCGTCGCCGGCACTATCGCCACGCTCGGCATCGTGTTCCTGGCGCCATGGCTGGTGAACGTCGCGGTCAACTTCGGGCCGGAGGATTACTTCGCGCTGATGTGCCTCGCCTTCGTCACCGTATCGGCGACGTTCGGCGACTCGCCAATTCGTGGCCTGACCAGCCTGCTGATCGGGCTGACGCTGGGCCTTGTCGGCATCGACAAGCTCACCGGCCAGCCGCGGCTCTCTTTCGGGGTGCCGGACCTGCTCGACGGCGTCGAGGTCACGACGCTCGCGGTCGGACTGTTTGCGGTCGGCGAAGCGCTTTACGTCGCCTCGCGCCGCCATCTGGTCGAGGAGAAGCTCGAGCCGGTCCGCGGCTCGCTCTGGATGACGGCCGCGGACTGGAAGCGCTCCTGGAAGCCGTGGATCCGCGGCACGCTGTTCGGCTTCCCGATCGGCGCGCTGCCGGCGGGCGGCGCGGAGATCCCGACCTTCCTGTCCTATTCGACCGAACGGCGCCTCGCCAAGCATCCGGAAGAATTCGGCAAGGGCGCCATCGAAGGCGTCGCCGGCCCCGAGGCCGCCAACAACGCCTCTGCGGCCGGCACGCTCGTGCCGATGCTCGCCCTCGGGCTGC
>CAKZHN010000277.1 GCA_936924235.1 uncultured Rhodoplanes sp.
TGGCACCCCAGCAGACGTGAACGCGAACCCGCTCGCGCGGAATATTGCGGGTCGCGGCGTTCAGACCTTCGATATTCTCCGCAACGATCCTGCGCCATTCGGCCACCGGCATATCCGGAAAATTGTAACTGCGCTGCGCGAGGTCCGGACAGTCGAGCTGCAGCGTGAAGCCGGCGGTCGCAATCGCCTCGTATTCGCGGCGCATCACGTCGCAAACCGCTGCGAGATACTCGCTGCGGCTTGGATAATGGCGGTTCGGATTGTTATTGGTGAACGAGCCGGGCGACACAGAGGCCATGAAAGCCGCCTGGCCGGGACGGCTCGCAACGGCATCCTTCAAGTTCTTGATGTCGCGCTCCACCGCAGCAAAACTTTTCCACGACAGCGGACCAGTGCAGGCCTGCTGCCAAACCGAACCGACCGGCGCGTTAGGGAATTGCCGGGATTCCAAGCTGAGAATCCTGCGGACCGGCTCGCCTTCGAAGCCGTTGAGCCGCTCATGGACATATTGTGCGAAGCCGATCTTCGACTGCTCGCCGTCGTTGATGATGTCGAGCCCGATCTCGCATTGGCGCAGCACGATGGCATGGACAGAGTGGCGGCAGGCGTCATCGAAGTCCTGCTGAGCGATCGGCTGGCCGCGGGATTTGGCGAGCAGCATGTCGCGCAACTGGGCGGGACGCGCCAGGCTTCCGGTGTGCGTGGTCGGAATTCGATTGGCTGATGACATCGGAACGTGCCCACCCTGCTCGTGACTGACGTGGGCGTTTGCCCAGCCTTGCACATGTGTTCTTGTTGGTGACAGAGCATAGCTGACGCGATTAACGAGCGGCTAGAGACGCGTGCGCTTTCCATCTATACGAATCCGGCACACCGCGGGACGACCCTGCTGTCTTTCGGCGCGTGCCAAACACACGGCGAACGCGAATTCCAGCCCGGACCAGACGATGAGGAAACTGTCCTTTGCGGTAGCCGCCACGATCTTCGGCGCCATCGGCAGCGCCAGCGCGCAGACCTATCCTTCGCAGCCGATCACGATGCTGGTCGGCTACGCGGTCGGCGGACCCTCCGACACAATAGCGCGGATCATGGCCGACCGGATGAAAGTGACGCTGGGGCAGCCGGTGATCATCGAGAACGTCACCGGCGCCGCGGGATCGATCGCCGTCGCGCGCGGGGCTCGCTCACCACACGACGGCTACACGATCGTCATGGGGGACTGGAGCACGCATGTCGTCAATGCGGCGATGTACGACCTGCAATATGACGTGGTGAAGGATTTCGAGCCGGTGTCGCTGTTGCCCAGTGCACCGCAAATCATCGCTTCGCCAAATTCCGTTCCTGCGAAGAACCTCAAAGACCTGATTGCCTGGATCAAGGCCGATCCGACCAAGGTGGCTTACGGCATGTCGGGCCTCGGCAGCCCGTCGCATGTCAGCGGCGTGCTGCTGCAGAATGTGACCGGCGCCAAGTTCCAGCTCGTCCCTTATCGCGGCGCCGCGCTGGTGATGAACGACCTCCTTGCCGGCACGCTTCAGCTTTCGATGTTCCCGGTGACGGTGGCGTTGCCGCAGTTGCGCGCTGGCGGCGTGCGCGCCTACGCCATCACCGCCGGCCAGCGCAGCGTCATCGCGCCCGACATCCCGACGGTTGACGAAGCGGGCCTGCCGGACTTCCATATCTCGTTGTGGTGGGGCCTGTGGATGCCGAAGGGCACGTCAAAGGACGTCATCGCCAAGGTGAACGCCGCGGTGGTCGACACGCTCGCCGATCCCCTCACCCAAAAGCGCATCGCCGACCAGGGGCTCGACATTCCGCCGCGCGAGCAGCAGACACCGCAGGCGCTCGCAGCGTACCAAAAAGCCGAAATCCAGAAATGGTGGCCGATCGTAAAGGCCGCAAACATCAAGGGCCAATAGACCCATGCGTCGTTCCACCGAGCGTATCCTGACCACCCACGCCGGCAGCCTGCCGCGGCCTGCCGATCTGCTCCAGATGGTCCGTGCCAAATCGCGCGGCGAGCCGGTCGACGAGCCGAAGCTCGCCTCCCGCATCAAGGAAGCCGTCAGCGAGATCGTGCGCAAACAGGTCGACACCGGCCTCGACGTCATCGACGACGGCGAGTTCGGCAAGCCGAGCTTCGTCACCTATATCCGCGAGCGGCTCGGCGGCCTGGAGCCACACGGACACCGCCCGAACGCCTGGCTTTCGTCGCGCGAGGCCATCAGCTTTCCCGACTACTACAAGCAGCAGGAAAGCGCCTCGCCACGCGCCAAGCAGGTGCAGATGGCCTGCACCATGCCGCTGACATACAAAGGACAGGCGGCGCTGAAGGCTGAGCTCGAAACCCTCAAGAGCGCACTGAACGGTGTCAACGCCGCCGACGTGTTCGTTCCGTGCATCTCGCCCGCCAACATCGAGGATTGGAACGAAAACAAATACTACGCCACCAACGACGAGTATCTGCTCGCGATCGCCGACGCGATGAATGTCGAGTACAAGACGATCGTTGACGCTGGCTTCCTGATCCAGGTCGACGACCCGCGGCTCGTCAGTTACTATCTGATGGACCCGAAGATGTCGGTCGACGACATCCGGAAATGGGCAGGCAAGCGCGTCGAAGCATTGAACCACGCGTTGCGCGGCATCCCGACCGAGAAGATCCGCTATCATACCTGCTACAGCATCAACATGGGGCCGCGAATTCACGACCTTGAGGTCAAGCACATCATCGACATTCTGATGCAGATTCGCGCTGGCGCCTTTTCGTTCGAGGCATCCAATCCCCGTCACGAGCACGAATGGGCGGTGTGGAAGGAGGCCAAGCTCCCCAAGGATACGGTGCTGATCCCCGGCGTTATCACCAACTCATCGGTGCTGGTCGAGCATCCGGAACTGGTCGCGCAACGCATTATGAGGTTTGCCGAGTTCATGGGACGGGAGAATGTCATCGCAGGCACCGATTGCGGTTTCGCAAGCTTCGCTGGATCGGACGAAGTTCACGCGAGCATTGTCTGGGCCAAGATGAAAGCGATGGTCGAGGGCGCCGAGATCGCGAGCAAAAGGCTCTGGGAACGCTAGTCAGAGTCGTCAACTGGATAACCTTTTGCGGATCCATTGTCGGCGCACACTTGCGCCATAAGCCTATCAGTTGAAAGATTGCAGGGCGCGCCTCAAAGACAGCACTGCGATTGGCTGGACCAACACGACCGTAGTACGGTGCGCGCTCAGGAAACTTCTGAAAGCTTCGTCAGGCCGAGAATTCGCAAATGCAGCGCAATACCGACCGGATCCTCACCACTCACACCGGCAGCTTGCCACGACCGCCCGATCTTGTGGCGATGTTGAATTCCAAGGAGCTGGCCGAGCCCTACGACAAGATAGCCTTCGCGGCTCGGGTGAAGCGCGCCATCGACGAGATCGTCCGAAAGCAGGCCGCGACCGGCCTCGACGTGATCGGCGACGGCGAGCACTCAAAGTTTAACTGGATGGCCTATGCGCGAGCCCGGTTGGAAGGGCTTGCCGAGATCGACAGTCCGGTGCGCTTCCGCACGACGACGCGCGACCAGATCGAGTTCGCCTCGGCCTATGACGACCTCAAGGTGATGCACGCTGCACGCTCCGGCGCGCTGGTCGCCAAGCGCACAGCGCGGCCGAACGCGCTGGTCTGCGCCGGGCCGATCAAGTATGTCGGCCACGAGGAGCTCGCGACCGATCTCAATAACTTGAAATCGGCCCTGCAGGGCCAGGACTATCGGGACGTCTTCGTCACCGCGATCTCGCCTTCGAACCTGGAGCTCTATTACGAGAACCAGCACTATAAATCCGACGAGGAGTATCTTGCGGCGCTATCGGATGCGATGCGGGTCGAGTATCTCGCCATCGTCGACGCCGGCTTCGTGCTGCAGATCGACGATCCGCGCATGGCGACGCACTACAATCGTGCGACGGAAGCCACGATCGAGGACTGCCGCAAGTTCATCGCGGTGCGGGTGCAGGCGCTGAACCACGCGCTCCGCGGCATCCCGCCGGAGCAGATCCGCTTCCACACCTGCTACAGCACAAACATCGCACCGCGAGTGCACGACTTTGAGCTCAAGCACTTCGTCGACCTGATGCTCCAGGTGAACGCCGGGGCTTTCGTCATTGAAGCGGCCAATCCGCGCCACGAGCACGAATGGCAGATCTGGCAGGATGTGAAGCTGCCGGACGACCGGCTGCTGATTCCCGGCGTAGTGTCGCACTGCGTGCATCTTGTCGAGCATCCGGAGCTGGTGGCACAGCGGATCGTTCGCTTCGCCGACGTGGTCGGGCGCGAGCGCGTGATCGCCGGCACTGACTGTGGCTTCGGCACGTCGGGCGCGGGCGACGAGGTCCATCCGGCCGTCGACGAGGCAGACGACGACGAGGCTGCAC
>CAKZHN010000278.1 GCA_936924235.1 uncultured Rhodoplanes sp.
CGTTCCTGTTCGGCATGCTGCTGGGCGATTTCACCGGAGGCGGCTTGGTGGTGATTGCGGCAAGGACAGTGGTGCAGTCGGCCTATTCGCGCGATGTGGAAAACGCCGCCGATCTTTACGGCGTCGGCCTGATGACGCGCGCCCATGGCGACCCGCGGGCGCTGGCCGCGATCCTGGAGCGGATCGCCGGCGGGTCTGAGCCGGAGTCGAAGATCCTGCTCGACCATCCGAAGACCAAGGACCGCGTCGTTGCGATCAATGCCGCGGCGAACGCATCGCCTGGAACGATCGAGCCCCTGCTCCCGGCCGCGGACTGGGCCGCACTGAAACGGATCTGCGGATAGACCATGGCGCGCCGACGCATCGCCGACGAGCCGACCTCGCGACTGGCCATCTGGGCCCGCCGCTGCGCGTTCTTCTCGCTCGTCGCGACCATCCTGTCGATCCTGATCGTGCGCTCCGGTATCCTCGAGCCGATCCCGGCGCTCGCCACCTTCGGCGGCGCGCTGGTGGTCGCGGTGCTCGGCATCGTGCTGGCCTTCGGCGCCTTCATCGTGGTGTGGAAGGATGGCATCGACGGCGTCGGCCATGCCTTCGCGGCGATCGGCATCGGCCTGGCGCTGCTCGCCTACCCGGCCTATCTCGGCTACCAGGCCTACAAGCTGCCGATGATCAACGACATCACCACCGACCCGATCGATCCGCCGCGCTTCGACGTGCTGGCGCGGCTGCGGCCGCGCGGCACCGTGGAATATGCCGGGCTCTATGCCGCCGAACTGCAGCGCAAGGCCTATCCCGACATCGAGCCGCTCAGCGTCAGCGCGGCGCCCAAGGCCGCCTATGACGCCACCATGGCGATCATCCAGCGGCGCAAATGGCGCGTGGTGGTCGACCGCCCGCCGCAGCCCAACCGCCGCGACGGCGTGATCGAGGCGGTGGCGCGCACGGCGATCATGGGCTTCCGCGACGACGTCGCGATCCGGATCCGGCCCGACGATGACGGCTCGCGCATCGACGTACGCTCGGCCTCGCGCTACGGCCGCCATGACTTCGGCGGCAATGCCTCGCGCATCCGCTCGCTGCTGGAGGACATCGAGGCCCGCGCCGACACCGAGGAGAAGCGCGAGCAGCGCCAGCAGCAGAAGCAACAGCAGCCGAAGCCGTCACCGGCCCAGGCGGGGAAACGTTAGGGCTTCTGATAACAAGCGCACGGCTTGTTACCGCGCCCTCTCAAATCGCGGCAGTGAATGCCTTCACGCCAGCCGGTACCGCCCCTCGATCGACGGCGGACCATTGGTCGCGGCCTCGCCGCGCGCCACCAAGTCCTCCAAGTGCGCCAGCACCGACATGCCGGCGGCCTTCACCAGCCGCGGATCGAGATTGGCGTAGATCGCGCCGACCACCGAGGGGATGTCGGTCTCACCCTTGGCGAGCTGGTTGAGGATCGAGGCCTCGCGCGCCTTCCTGTGCAGGATATAGGCGGCGACGAAGCGCGGCGCGCTGCGCACCGCGGGGCCGTGACCTGGGAAGTAGATCGGCTCGCCGCGTTTGGAGAGCTTCTGCAGCGAGGCCATGTAGTCGCCCATCGAGCCGTCGGGCGGCGACACCACCGGCGTCGACCACGCCATGACGTGATCGCCGGACAGCACCACGTTGGCCTCCTTGAAGGCGTAGGCCATGTGGTTGGCGGTATGGCCCGGCGTGGTGATGGCCTCGATGGTCCAGCCGTCGCCCGTCACCACCTCGCCGTCGGCGAGCGCACGGTCCGGCCTGAAGTCGGTGTCGTTGGAGGCGTCGAGCCGCGGCCCGTCGCCGATGTGCAGCGCCCGCGACGCGCGATGCGGGCCCTCGGCCAGCACCAACGCGCCGGTGGCCGCCTTGATCGCGGGCACGCCCGGCGAATGGTCGCGATGGGTGTGGGTGACGAAGATGTGCGTCACCGTCTCGCCGCGCACCGCGTCGAGCAGCGCCTTGCTGTGCTCGGGATTGTCCGGGCCCGGATCGACGATCGCGACCTTGCCGCGGCCGATGATGTAGCTCATCGTGCCCTTGAAGGTGAACGCGCTCGGATTGTTGCACAGGACACGCCGCACGCCGGGCATCGGCTCGTCCACCTTGCCGGGGACGAGCGTGAATTCCTTGTCGAAGGGGATGTCTTCAGCCATGGGGCCTCTTTAGCCCCAAAGGCCGGCCGATACGACTGCTAATTCCAGGAATGTCCGCAAACCGCCCGTCCGCCGCCGGTTTGCTGCATCGGCGCCCCGCCCGGTTCGCACAAATGCCGGACCTCCGCCCCGATCGTCCCAAAAAAGAAAAGCCCCGCCGAAGCGGGGCAGTATTGCCTGGGTAGACATGCGTTGATGGGGCCGGATGCGCGACTGCCGCGCATCCTCCACCCGAGGTGGATCACACCGATGCCCTTTGCCCCGAGGGGATCGCTCGGAGCACGCTTTATCGTTGGTGTGTGATTACTTCGCGGTCGCGTCGTACGGATCGAACGCGTCGTGCCAGAACCGCTGCACCTGGCTCTCCTTGAGATCCATGTACGGGTTGCCCGGCCAATCGGTCGTGGACGCCGTGCCGCTGGCATGGGCGACGTGCGTGACGTGATGGTGGACGTGCTTCTTGCTGGCGGCGCTGGCCGTGCCGGCCACCGCGGTGGCGAGCGTCAGCGCGACGAGGGCTGTAAAGGTCTTCATTTCCCCAGTTTCCCATTCTTCGGTAGTCGCCCGTTCGGGGAGTAGTGCACGAATGTCCAGCCCCTGGATACTATGTCGCACCCCCTTACCGAAATTTAATGTAAGGGTTTTCCCGACGACATTCATAAATGTCTGACCACACATGCATATTTTCGACTTTTATCGCAGTCTTGTGACTTGACCGATGCGTTTTTCGAGCCCGTTCGCGGTTCTTATTCCTGCGACATATCCACGCATCGAAGCCCCATTTCGGAGGTTCTCGGGCACCGTCCGACGTCAGCGAAACGGCGGCCTGTCCTCGTCGGATGCAAAGGGTCCGCCGGCATAGACCACGCGTCCGCCGACCATCGTGAGCAGCGAAACGGTGCCGCCGATCTCATCGACCGGCACGGTGAGATAATCGCGGTCCAGCACAACGAGATCGGCGAGCTTGCCCGCGGCGAGCGAGCCGCGCTTGTCTTCGTCGAACACGAACCAGGCGCTGCCTTGCGTGTAGATGCGCAGCGCATCGAGGCGCGACGGAATCTCCTGCGGCCCGCGCATCACGGCGCCGCCGAGCGTCTTGCCATCGAGCATCCACTGCAGGCAGACGAACGGATTGGGCCCCATCACGCGGTGCGCATCGGTGCCGCCGCCGATCGGGATGCCCATCTTCATAGCGGTGACGATCGGCGGCACGAAGCGAAGGGGCTCGCTGCCGCGCTGCCCGAGGAAGGCCTCGCCGCGGAAGTAGAAGGCGTTCTGCATCAGCCAGCCGACGCCCATCTGCTTCATGCGCGCAAGATTCTCGACGCTGGCGTCGTTGAGATGCGCGATCGACCAGCGGAGCTTCGCGACCGGCGTCTGCGCATTGACGCTCTCCAGCACGTCGAGCAGATGGTGCACGGCCTTGTCGTTGTGCCAGTGGAAGGTCGCGGTCATGCCGCGGCCGACCGCCCAGCGCAGCACCTCGGCGAGCTGGTCTTTCTGGGCGTCGGTCGGCTTGTCGTTGTTGTAGAGGCCCCAGGTGACGTTCTCGCCGATGCCGTTGAAGCGCAGCCAGTCGTCGCCGAAGCCCATCGGCAGCACTTGCGTGAGATCCTTGAAGTCCTCGAGCTCGTGATCGCGCCGCGGCGCGCTCAGGCTGTAGCGCACGCGCAGCGGCAGGTTGCCCTCGCGCCAGATTTGAAACAACGGCTGATAGTCGGGGATCGGAAGGTTGTAGCCGCCGGGATCGATCACGCCGGTGAGCCCCATGGCGTTGAGCGCGCGGAAGAACGCCCTGGTGCCTTCGACCTTCTGGGCGAAGTCCGGACGCGGCAGCAGGTCGAACAGATCGCTGATGGCGCGATTGTCGCCGGTGAGCCAGCCGGTCGGCGCGCCGTCCTTGTCGCGCTCGGTGGCGACACGGGAGGCGAGCTCCGGCTGCACGTTCAGCGCGGCAAAACCAGCCGGATCGAGCAGCACCCGGCTGTAGAGCTCCTGCACATAGACATGATGCTCGGGCGCGGCGGCCGCGATCTCGGCCTGGGTCGGACGGCGGTCCTCCTGGAACTGCCGCGCCGTCCAGCCGCCGGCGACGATGAGCCACGAGCCTTTCGGCGCGGTCTTTGCCGCGGCGCGCAGCCGGTCGAGCGCCCCGGCCAGCGTGCGGATGCCGATCCAGTGCACCTCGGTCTGCCAGGTCAGGCCGGCGCGGATGGCGTGGATGTGGGAATCGATCAGGCCGGGAATGACGGTGCGGCCACCGAGATCGATGACGCGGGTGGAGGGTCCGGCGGCGGCACGGATGTCCGTGGTGCTGCCGATCGCCGCGATCTTTCCGTCGCGCACGGCAAGCGCCTGCGCGGGCGCGCCGTCATCGATGACGATCTTGCCGTTGACGAGGATGGTGTCGGGCGATTGGGCCGACGCGGGAAATACGGACAGCGCGGCGTAAAGAGCGATCGTGAAGGCGGTGTCCCGGATGCGGCGCAGCGCGGAGCGAAGCGTAGCGGTGCGACGCTGATCCGGGACCGTTCCAGACACCGCCTTCGTGACGGTCCCGGGTCTGCAGCGCATCATTTCGCGCTTCGCGCTCATGCTGCACCGCGCCCGGGACACGAGCGGCAGAAACATCGCGCCTTACAGCCGCCGCAGCGTGCAATCGGTCTCGATGAACATGTCCTTGGCGCCGGGCGGCGTCCTGCGGAACACCCGGTCCTGCTTGTAGCCGTCCTTCTCACAGCTGATCGTGACGTCGTCCGGCAACGTGTCCTTGTTGACGTGGCTGCGATAGAGCCCGAGCACGTTGGTCTTCAGCGCCACCGGCTCGCCCTGCTTGGGCTTGAGGAACACCTGCGCGTCCGACACCGGCGCGCCGCGCTGGTCGCGCACGAAGCCGAAATAGGCTGGCCCCGCGCCCTCGGTGTCGTTGGCGGCGTCGTAGTCGTCGCCGCCGGCAAAGGCCTGCGCGCCGAGCGCCAGCGCAGCAGCGGCCGTCAGCGCCATCATCCGCATCAGCACAGTCATGCGAGCCTCCCGAACCGGGCTGAATTTCTCGGCGCCATTCTAGCGGAAGCCACCCGTCCGACCAATCGGGGTCAGGGCGGCAGCGCGCCGCACGAATTCGTTACCAGCGCCAGAAGAACCGCAGCGCGTAGACCAGGACCGGAAGCGCCGCCAGCGGCACGATCCAGACCAGCGACATCGGAATCCGGTTGACGACCCGCTCCGGCAGCATCATGGCCAGGACGCTGAGCACCCCCGACGCAATCGCCGCGTTCGCGATCCAGCCGTACCAGTACATCGCCGGGCCCTGGTCGCGCACCGCCGGCACGAAGAACCAGTCGACCCGGTTGGTCGCCGGCTGATAGGTGAACAGCGGCCAGTTCTGCATCTCGCACATCACGTAGATCACCGGCGACGTGATCGCGAACACCACGGCGAAGGTCCGGAACGCCGCGGACGACGCCAGCGAGCCGGCCTGGCTGGTCGGACGCATGTCTGTCGTGGTCGTCATGAGCCAAAGCCCCTCACGTTGTTGAGGAAGTGGCCGACCAGGAACAGGTACCAGGCCATCGCGGCCATCAGCACGGTCAGCCAGCGCCGCGGGCTGTCGTATTCGGCAGTCCGGACGTTCTTCCAGAGGTACCAGTAGATCGGCAGCAGGAAGAGCCCGAGCACTGCGACGTGCTCCTTGAGATCGAACACGCCGAGCGTCTTCCAGTAGCCCTGCGCCTCGATCGGGATGCGGACGTACATCCGGTATTTGGTGTAGATCCAGGCGCCGAAGATGAAGGTCACGATCCACAGCACGCAGATCGCGGCGGCGTAGCCCGCGCCCTGCACGGCGCGAAACCGCGTGACGAAGCCGCCGCCGGCCGCTTGCCGCACCGGCGCCAGCACCGACATCGCCTGATGCGTGATGGCGCCGAGCAGCGCCACCGCCATCAGGCCATGCACCATCATCAGGATCGTCCAGAAGGTGTTGACGTCGATCCAATCGAGGATGAAGTCAGGGACCAGGCCCATTCGAGTCTCCCGTCGTCAGTTCACGACGTTTGAAGTCGAAGCATCGCCGCCACGAAGACGGTCTTCACCCTCCCCTCGAGGGGGAGGGTGACCGCGCGTGTTGCTTTCACCGAACCAAACGCCGGCGCGCTCAATGCGCCAGCGGGTCGGGCCGGAGCTGGAAGTGCGCCGCGAGCGGCTTGGTGCCCTTGCCGCCTTCCATCATCCAGGGTGTGCGATCGCCGTTGGCGGCCCAGAGCCCGCGGCCCTTCCAGCCGGCGTTCGGATCGTCGATGCGACCGTCGAAGCCCTTGGCGTAGAAGCCAAGCGGATACGGCACGCGGATCGAGATCATCTTGCCGTCCTTCAGCGCGACGAGGCCGTCCTCCAGGTTCGCCGTGGACATCGGGATGTCCTCGCCGAGCCCGAAGGTGTTGTGCTGGTCGACCCACGAGTAGTAGCTCGACTCCGCCGAGTTCTCGCCGATGCCTTTGAAGCCCGGGCCGGGGTACTGGTAGAACTTCCAGCCCTCGGGGCAGTGGTTGCCGGTCGCGTTCGGACCGTTGAGCGGGCCCTTGCACAGACGGCGGTCGAACACGCCCATGTGGCCGCTCGCGAGCGACACCCAGACGCGGCCCTGCTTGTCGATGTCACCGCCACGCGGCCCGAAGCCCGGCAGCGGCACGTTGTACATCTCCGACAGCGCCTTGTGCGGGTTCTTGCCCGGGTCGACGCGAACGACGGCGCCCGGATTGCCGCGGATCGTGCCCCACACCGAGCCGTCGGTCGGGCTCGGCATCACCGCATAGAAGGTCGGGCCGATGCGCATGTCCTTGCCGGCTTCCTGCGGCTTGCCCGGCTCGGTGTATTCGTCGCGCACGCCGTTGCCGTTGGTGTCGAGCACCAGCGCCGTCCAGCCCTGCGACTTCTCGATGTCGCCGGTCTCGTCCAGCATCTTGGTGTTGATCCAGCCGACATTGCCACCGCCGCCGCCGGTCGAGGCCCAGATCGTCTCGTTCGCGTCATAGCCAAACTGCAGATGATGCGAGCCGAAACAGGTCTGGTAGGCGGTGTACTTGCCGGTCTTCGGATCGTACATCGTCACCCGGCGGTTGGTGCTGTTGAGCGGGAACTCGACGGCCGACGGATGCGTCGAGCCCTTCTTGCAGAACGCCGGATTGTCCGGAACGTGACCGGTCGCGGCGAGCCAGACGCGGCCTTTGCGATCGATCATCGAGTTGTGGTTGTTGGCCTTGCTGTCCCAGATGTCTTCGGTGCCCCAATAGGCCGAAGGCCCGAGGATGTGCACCGAGCCCGCGTTGCCGGGGCCGAGCGCAAGCGGCATGTCGGCCGTGGTCGGCAGCACGAAGTTCGACGCCACGTTCTTCACCGGGTCGAGGATCGGCATGTCGTTGCAGGCATGCTCGCACTGCCCATAGAGCGGGCCGTTGGCGTTGACGGTCGGATAACGCCGGTCGCTCGAGATTAGGTCGTGCAGGTACTGCTTCGGATTGTGCCAATCGCGCAGCGTCACCACGATGTTGCGCTCGACGCCCTGCGGTCGCTGCGGCTTGGCGAACGGCAGCTCGCCCTTCTCGACGCGCTCGGTCCAGTCGGCGAGATATTTGTACGGCACACCGCCGAGCTGACCGGCCGCGATGGTGATCATGTTCTCGCCGGCCTGTCCGGACTGGGTGCGGCGGACCCAGGCTTCCTCGTGGGTCTTGGTCGCGTCCTTATGGAACGCCGGAATGGTCCGCGTCGCGAGCTGGCCGAGCTGATGACAGCCGACGCAGCCGTTATTCTTCATGCCGTTGAGGTAATCGGTGATCTTCATGCCCGGAGGCGAATCCTTGCTGCCGAAGAACTCGGCCTCAGGGATCTTCATCATCGAGTACCAGTAGATCGCCGGATAGTATTTCGCGGCCTCTGCGTCACTCGACGCCGCCACCGCGGTCAGGTTGAGCTGCTTGCCGGGCTCGCTCTTGACCTTGGGTGAATCGACGAGGCCGTAGCCGCGCACCCAGATGTCGTAGTTGGCCTTCGGCAGATCCGGGATGACGTAGCGGCCCTGGTCGTCGGTCACCACACTGCGGATGAAGCGGACCGGAAGGTCGCGCGTCTCCGCAATCACCCAGACGCCGGCCTCCGGCCCCTTCGGACCGGTGACCACGCCGCCGATGTCGTCATTGTCGATCGCGACCGCCGCCGCCTGCTGTGCGAGGGCCGTCGATGGTGCGGCGAGTGCCGCGATGCCGAGCGCTGCCACGCTCGCGAAAAGAACTGCACGCAATGTCATGATTTCCTCCTGTCGTCGCCTAGCCCAGTCGGAATGCGCGCCGGGGCCTGTTCAGGCCCCGACGTAGTCGTTCAGTCGCAACGTGTTTTTCTTCTTCTCATGCGTTTCGTGCGCGTGGCGCTCAATGCGCCAGCGGATCAGGCCGCACCTGGATGTGCACCACCATCGGATAGGCGCCCTTGCCGCGCTCGTTGAGCCAAGGCGTGCGGTCGCCGCTGGCGCTCCACAGACCCCTGCCCTTCCAGCCGGCATTCGCATCGTCGATGCGGGCGTCGAGACCCTTGGCGTAGTAGCCCATCGGGTACGGCACCTTCAGCAGAACCATCTTGCCGTTCACGAGAGCGGCGAAGCCGTCCTGCAGGTTCGCGGTCGAGATCGGCACGTCGTCGCCGAGACCGACGGCGTTGTGCTGGTCAACAAACGTGTAGTAGCTCGCCTCGGCGCTGGTGCCGGGCAGATCGTCGAAGCCCGGGCCCGGATACTTGGTGAGCGTGAAGCCCTCCGGGCAGTGGTTGCCGGTGGCGTTCGGGCCGTTCAGCGGGGCTTTGCACTTGCGTCGGTCGAAGGCGATCAGGTGGCCGCCCGAGCCCGAGCCGTACACCACGCCGTCCTTGCCGATGTCGCCGCCGCGCACGCCGATGGCCTCCTTCGGCAGCTCGTAGAACTCGCTGAGCTTGGTCTTCGGATCGAAGCGAAGGAAGCCTGGCCGTCCGGCGAAGGTGCCCGACGTATACCAGACCGAGCCATCGACCGGGTTCGGCATCACCGCGTAAGGCCCGGAGCCCGGGTTGTAACGCAGATCCTTGCCCTCTTCCGGCTTGTCGCTGAACTCGTCGAGCTTGCCGTTTCCGTTGGTGTCGAACACGAACGGGAACCAGCCGATCGCCTTCTGGGCGTCGCCGGTCTCGTCGAACACCTTGGTGTCGATCCAGCCGGCCACCTGCCCGGTGCCCGACATCCACAGCGTGTTGTCGGCGTCGTAGCCGAACTGCGGATGGTGCGTGCTGAAGCAGGTGTCGATGAACTTGTATTCTTTCGTCTTCAGGTCGACGACAGCCGCCTGGCGCTGGCTCTTCTCGATCGGGAAGACCTTGGCGTACTGATTGTCGGAGCCCTTCTTGCACCAGTCCGGATTGTCCTGGCCGCGAACGGTGGCTGCGAGCCACACCCGGCCGTCCTTGCCGATCATGGCGTTGTGGTTGTTGGCCTTGGTGTCCCAAAGCGCCTTGTCGCCCCAATAGGCCGACGGCGCCGCGGGCTTCACCGCGCCGGCATGGCCCGGGCCAAGCGACAGCGGCATGCTCGGATCGGCCACCGGCATCTTGAAGAACGACACCGTGTTGGTCTTGGGATCGAGGATCGGCGCGTTGTCGGTGGAATATTCCGGCGAGCCCCACAGCAGGCCGTTGGCGTTGACGGTCGGATTGCGGCGGTCCGTCGACACCGTGTCATGCATGTACTTGTCGGGCGCCGACCAGTCCCAGGTCGTGACCACGAGATTGCGCTCGACGCCGGCCGGACGCGGCGGCTTGTTCTTCGGCAACTCGCCCTTGGCGACGCGGTCGGTCCAGTCGCCGAAATACTTGTACGGCACGCCGCCGAACTGTCCAGCGAGGCGGTTGGTCATCATCTCGCCGGCCTGACCGGACTGGATGCGGCGCTGCCACGCGTCGGCGCCGCTGTCGAACTTGCCGAACTGCGCCGGGATGGTGCGGGTGGCCTCCTGGCCGATCTGATGGCAACCGATGCAATCGGTGTTGTTCAGCTGCTTGATCCAGCCGGCCCGCGTGATGTTCTTCGGGATGTCGGTCGAGCCGCCGAAGTCCTTCTCCGGCGGAAGCTTGATCATCGCGTACCAGTAGATCGCCGGGTAGTAATGCGCGGCGACGGCCGCCGACGGAGCCTGAACCGCGGTGAGGTTCAGGGTCTGGCCGGGCTTGGCGCGCATTCTCGGCGAATCGACGAGGCCATAACCGCGCACCCACACCTCATAGTTGGCGGTCGGCAGATCGGGGATGACGTAGCGGCCCTTGTCGTCGGTGACGACGGCGCGCGTGAAGCGCGTGGGAAGATCGGTGGTCTCGGCGATCACCCAGACGCCGGCTTCCGGCCCCTTGGCGCCCGAGACAATGCCGCCGATGTCGTCGGCATCGAGTGCGACCGGGGCCGCCGGCGCTGTCGGCTTCGGCTGCGCCACAACCGGCGCGCTTGCCGACACCACCGCAATCCCGAACGCCGCAACCGTAGAGAACAGAACCTGCTTCAGGCCCATCGCAATGCCTCCCTGAAATCTCGGGTTATCGCCCCGTTGTCGAAGCGATCTTATACCAAATAGGATCATCCGAAAGATGCCACCGGCCGTTTAGAGCCGGAGATGATCCACGGGAGGATGCCACCATGCGGATCGCGCGCCGGACGATGGTCCGCATTGCGGGTTTGGTCTTATTCCAAACTGCGGTTGTTGTTTGCGGCGCGAAGGCAGAATCCTACCCGACGCGCGCCATCACCTTGATCGTGCCCTACCCGGCCGGCGGTCCGTCCGACACGCTGGCGCGCGTCATCACCGACCGGTTGAAGACCGCGCTCGGCCAGTCGGTGATCATCGAGAACGTCACCGGCGCGGGCGGCAGCATCGGCACCGGCCGCGTCGCGCGCTCCGCGCCCGATGGCTAC
>CAKZHN010000279.1 GCA_936924235.1 uncultured Rhodoplanes sp.
TCTATCTCGGCTTCATCATCGCGTTCTGGATCGCGCCGGTGATGACGGCCGGCCACCTGCTGTTCGCCGCGGTGACCACGGCCTACATCTTCGTCGGCATTGCGCTCGAAGAGCACGACCTGATCGAGATGTTCGGTGACGAGTATCGCAACTACCGGCAGCGCGTCTCGATGCTGATCCCCTGGCGGAAGTCGCCGCAGGCACAAGCCGGTATGAGTGCGGCCCAGCCCGACCACAAGGCGGCCTGACGGTTCCTCCCTCGTTGCGGCGGCGGCGGCTTTGCCGCCGCCGTCTTTGTTCTGCTACCTTGGCTCCATGCCGGTAGAAACCTCTGCGCCCGCGCGGCGCGACCCCAAGTCCATCGATGCAGCCATCCGCGAGTTGACGGCGAAATTCGGCAACCGCGTCGTGACCTCGATGGCGGTGCGCGAGCAGCACGGCAACACCGTCACCTGGATCAAGAACCAGCCGCCCGACGCGGTGGTGTTTCCGCAATCGACGGAAGAGATCCAGGACATCGTGCGCATCTGTGCCGCGCACCGGGTGCCGGTGATCCCGTTCGGCACCGGCACGTCGCTCGAGGGCCACGTCAACGCACCGTTCGGCGGCGTGTCGATCGACGTGCGCGACATGAACAAGGTGCTGGCGGTGCACGCCGAGGACCTCGACTGCGTGATCCAGCCCGGCATCACCCGGAAGGCGCTCAACGAATACCTGCGCGACCAGGGCGTGTTCTTCCCGATCGATCCGGGCGCCGACGCCTCGCTGGGCGGGATGGCTGCGACCCGCTGCTCGGGCACCAACGCGGTGCGCTACGGCACCATGAAGGACAACGTTCTGTCGCTGAAGGTCGTGACTGCGACCGGCGAGCTGATGACCACGGCGCGGCGCGCGAAGAAATCGTCGGCCGGCTACGACCTGACCCGGCTGTTCGTCGGCTCCGAAGGCACGCTCGGCGTCATCACCGAGTTGACCTTGAAGCTCGCCGGCATCCCCGAAGCGATTTCAGGCGGCATCTGTCCGTTTCCGTCGGTCGAAGCCTGCTGCAACGCCGCGATCATGACGATCCAGTCGGGCATTCCGATCGCGCGCATCGAGCTGCTCGACCCCATGCAGGTGCGGGCGGTGAATCTCTATTCCAAGCTCAGCCTGCGCGAAGTGCCGATGCTGTTCCTGGAGTTTCACGGCACCGAAGCCGGTGTCGCCGAACAGTCCGAGCGCTTCGGCGAGATCGCCAAGGAGCTGGGCGGCGGGCCGTTCGAATGGACGACGCGACCGGAAGAGCGGACCAGGCTCTGGGAGGCGCGCCACAACGCGGCGTTTGCGACCGTCACGCTGCGGCCCGGCGCCAGCCTGGTCGCGACCGACGTCTGCGTGCCGCTGTCGCGGCTCGCCGAATGCGTCACCGAGACCCAGCGCGACATCGAGGCGAGCAAGCTGATCGCGCCGATCGTCGGACACATCGGCGACGGCAACTTCCACCTGACCCTCCTGGTGGATCGCGAGAGCCCCGCCGAGGTCGCCAATGCTGAGGCTTTCAGCCACCGGCTGGTCGAGCGGGCGCTGGCGATGGACGGCACCTGCACCGGCGAGCACGGCGTCGGCCAGGGCAAGATGAAGTATCTGCTCGAGGAGCACGGCGCGCCGGCGCTCGCCGCGATGCGATCGCTCAAGCAGGCCTTCGACCCGCTGAACATCATGAACCCCGGCAAGATCGTCGCATTA
>CAKZHN010000280.1 GCA_936924235.1 uncultured Rhodoplanes sp.
AACTGGCTGCTCTCGCACGGCAAGGGCAAGACCTGGGGCGATGCGCCGAAGAAGTTCATCCAGGTCGACATCGAGCCCAAGGAGATGGACTCCAACGTCGAGATCGTCGCGCCCGTGGTGGGCGACATCGGCTCCTGCGTCGGCGCGATGCTCGGCGTCATGGGCAACTGGCCCGCGCCGCCGGCCGACTGGGTCAAGACCGTGACGTCGAAGCGCGACGAGAACGTCGCCAAGATGGCGCCGCGGCTGATGAACAACAACGTGCCGATGGATTACCACGGCGCGCTCGGCGTGCTGCGCGACGTCGTCAAGGCGCGGCCGGATGCCATTCTCGTCAACGAAGGCGCCAACACGCTCGACCTCGCCCGCGGTATCATCGACGTCTACAAGCCGCGCAAGCGCATCGACGTCGGCACCTGGGGCATCATGGGCATCGGCATGGGCTACGCCATCGCCGCTGCGGTCGAGACCGGCAAGCCGGTGCTCTGCGTCGAGGGCGACAGTGCGTTCGGCTTCTCCGGCATGGAGGTCGAGACGATCTGCCGCTACAAGCTGCCGGTCTGCATCGTCATCTTCAACAATGACGGCATCTACCGCGGCACCGACGTCAACAACGCCAGCGCCGATCCGGCGACGACCGTGTTCGTCAAGGGCTCGCGCTACGACAAGATGATCGAGGCCTTCGGCGGCACCGGCGTCAACGCCACCTCGCCGGACGAGCTGCGCCGCGCCGTCAACGAGGCGATGGACTCGGGCAAGCCCACGCTGATCAACGCCGTGATCGATCCGAAGGCCGGCAGCGAGAGCGGCCGCATCGGCAATCTCAACCCGCAAAGCGCGCTGAAGAAGAAATAAGGACAGGGGAACTAGCAATGGCAACTCGTAAGAAGGCGAAAGCCAAGCCCGCGGCCAAGGCGAAAGCCAAATCTAAGGCCAAGTCTAAGGCGGCGTCGAAGAAGGTCGTGAAGCTCGCGAAGAAGCCGGCCGCGAAGGCCAAGGCTTCCAGCGCAAAGGCGGTTTCGAACGGGATGCCGACGCCTTCGAGCAAGCCCTACGGCCAGGCCGGCAAGGCGCTCGACGGCGTCAAGATCCTCGACTTTACCCACGTGCAGTCGGGTCCGACCTGCACGCAGCTTCTGGCCTACATGGGCGCCGACTGCATCAAGGTCGAACGTCCCGGCGTCGGTGACGTTACACGCGGGCAGCTGCGTGACGTGAAGGGCCAGGACAGCCTCTATTTCACGATGCTGAACGGCAACAAGCGCTCGATCACCATCGACAGCAAGCATCCCAAGGGCAAGGAAATCCTGGAGCGTCTGATCAAGCACTGCGACGTGCTGGTCGAGAACTTCGCGCCCGGCGCGCTCGACCGCATGGGGCTCACCTGGGACTACATCCACAAGACCAACCCGCGGATGATCGTCGCCTCGGTGAAGGGCTTCGGCCCGGGCCCGTACGAGGACTGCAAGGTCTACGAGAACATCGCGCAGTGCGCGGGCGGCTCGGCCTCGACCACCGGCTTCCGTGAAGGCCCGCCGCTCGTCACCGGCGCGCAGATCGGCGACAGCGGCACAGGTCTGCATCTTGCCTGGGGCATCGTCTGCGCGCTCTACCAGCGCAACCGCACCGGCCGCGGCCAGAAGGTGCTGGCGTCGATGCAGGACGGCGTGCTCAACCTCGCGCGTGTCAAGCTGCGCGACCAGCAGCGGCTCGCGCATGGTCCGCTCACCGAATACACCCAGTACGGCGAGGGGATTGCCTTCGGCAAGGCGACGCCGCGCGCCGGCAACGACTCCGGCGGCGGCCAGCCCGGCTGGATTCTCAAGTGCATGGGCTGGGAGACCGATCCCGATGCCTACATCTACTTCATCACCCAGGCGCCGGTGTGGGGCGCGATCTGCGACCTGATCGGCAAGCCGGAGTGGAAGACCGACCCGGATTACGCCACGCCGCCGGCGCGGCTGCCGCGGCTGAAGTACATCTTCGAGGTCATCGAGCAGTGGACCATGACCATGACCAAGTTCGAGGTCATGGAGAAGTGCAACGCCGTCGACATCCCGGTCGGTCCGATCCTGTCGATGAAGGAGATCGCCGAGGAGCAGTCGCTGCGCGAGACCGGCACGGTGGTCGAGGTCGATCATCCGGGCCGCGGCAAGTATCTCACCGTGGGCAATCCGGTGAAGTTCTCGGACTCGATCACCGAGGTGAAGCGTTCGCCACTGCTGGGCGAGCACACCGAGGAGATCCTCACCAAGGTGCTCGGCTATTCGGCGAAAGAGCTCGCGGAGATCAAGACCTCCGGCGCGATCACGGCGCCCGAGAAGCCGGCCAAGGCCGCGTAAGGCGATTTCACTGAGCTGTCATCGCCCGCGCAGGCGGGCGATCCAGCGCAGGACGAACAGCTGGATGCCCCGCATTCGCGGGGCATGACAGAGCGTAGAAAACGTAGAGTACGGGGAGCTCCATGCGTATCGTCGTTCACGGCCAGCAGGCCTTCGGCAAGGCCGTGCTGGAGGCGCTGATCAAGCGCGGTGAGAACATCGTCGGCGTCTATGTCGCGCCCGAGAAGCCCGGCGCCAAGGCCGATCCGCTTAAGGAGGCGGCGCTCGCCGCCAACCTCCCGGTGTTCCAGCCGGACTCCTACAAGAAACCCGAGGTGTGGGAGCAGTTCAAATCGCTGAAGCCCGACCTTCAGGTGATGGCCTTCGTCACGCTGTTCGTGCCCGAGGAATTCCTCAACATTCCGACCCACGGCTCGATCCAGTATCACCCGTCGCTGCTGCCGGCCTATCGTGGCGCCAGCGCCATCAACTGGCCGATCATCAAGGGCGAGAAGGAGACCGGGCTCTCGATCTTCTGGCCGGACAACGGCCTCGATACCGGCGACGTGCTGATCCAGAAGAAGACGCCGATCAGCGACACCGACACGCTCGGCACGGTCTACTTCGACCGGCTGTTCCCGATGGGCGTCGAGGCGATGCTGGAGTCGGTCGATCTCGTCAAAGCCGGCAAGGCGCCGCGCATCAAGCAGGACGAGGCGAAAGCGACCTACGAAGGCCGCTGCGGCGCCGATAACGCCAGGATCGACTGGGGCAAGCCCTGGGAGCAGATCGATCGGCTCATCCGCGGCTGCAATCCGGCGCCGGCCGCCTGGACCACGCTCGACGGCAAGCAGCTCAAGATTTTCGACGCCAAGCCTCTGCCCGCGAAAGATCCCAAGGGCATCGCCGGCAAGGTGGGCGAGATCGCCGTGGTGGAAGCGGACAGCTTCACCGTGGTCTGCGCCGATGGGCGCTTCAAGGTCACCCGCGTGCAGCCCACTGACGGCAAGAAGGTCGAAGCCGGCGAGTGGGCAAAGTCGGTCAACCTCGCCGTGAAGGCGCGGTTTACTTGACGTTGTCGCTGCCACACACTCCGCGTCATTCCTCGGCGCTCGTTCGCGCTCGGTCGGAATGACGAACGAATAATCACCAGCCCTGGAAACAGCCCCATGCCCGCCTCGCAGCATCAGTCTCCGAAGTCCGACATCGAAATCGCCCAGGCCTCCAAGCCGCGCCGCATCCTCGACGTGGCGAAGGAGAAGCTCGGCATCGCCGCCGAGAACCTCGAGCCCTACGGCCACTACAAGGCCAAGGTCTCGATGGACTACATCAAGACGCTCAAGGACAAGAAGAACGGCAAGCTGATCCTGGTCACGGCGATCAGCCCGACGCCGGCCGGCGAGGGCAAGACCACCACCACGGTCGGCCTCACCGATGCGCTGAACCACATCGGCAAGAAGGCGATGTGCGCGCTGCGCGAGCCGTCGCTGGGTCCGTGCTTCGGCGTCAAGGGCGGCGCCGCCGGCGGCGGCTACGCCCAGGTGATCCCGATGGAGGACATCAACCTCCACTTCACCGGCGACTTCCACGCCATCACCTCGGCGCACAACCTGCTGTCGGCGCTGATCGACAACCACATCTACTGGGGCAACGCACTCGGCATCGACTCGCGCCGCGTCACCTGGCGGCGCGTCATGGACATGAACGACCGCGCGCTGCGCGAGATCGTCTGCTCGCTCGGCGGCGTCGCCAACGGCTATCCGCGCGAGGCTGGCTTCGACATCACGGTGGCCTCCGAAGTCATGGCGATCTTCTGTCTCGCCACCGACCTGGAAGATCTCAAGCGGCGGCTCGGCGACGTCATTGTCGCCTACACCCGGGACCGCAAGCCGGTTCGCGCCAAGGAGCTGAACGCCAACGGCGCCATGACGGCGCTGCTGAAAGATGCGATCGCGC
Organism: uncultured Rhodoplanes sp.; assembly: GCA_936924235.1. Lineage (GTDB taxonomy): Bacteria > Pseudomonadota > Alphaproteobacteria > Rhizobiales > Xanthobacteraceae > Z2-YC6860. Next base: position 4,278 of record CAKZHN010000280.1, read on the forward strand.
CCAATCTCGTGCAGAC
>CAKZHN010000281.1 GCA_936924235.1 uncultured Rhodoplanes sp.
GGGCGGCAAGTGGCTGGGTTTGCTGAAGGAGGTCGCGCCGGCAGTCGCCCGGGCAGCGGTGCTCGTGCATCCGGATACGGCAGCGCATTATGAGTTCTTGCATGCAGCTGAGGCGGCGGCGACGCCGCTTGGAATCCAAGCGTCGGCGATCAGCGCGCGAAACGGCGACGAAACCAAGAGCGGCATCCTCGATTTCGCCAAGGCCCCGAACGGCGGTCTTGTCGTTCTGCCCCATCCGGTCAACATCGACAATCGCGTTTTGCTCGTTGAACTGACGGCGCGGCTCGGTTTGCCGGCGATCTATCCGTTCAATTATTTTGCGACCGGCGGCGGGCTGATTTCGTATGGTTTCGACCAGTTCGACCAATGGCGGGGCGCCGCGGGCTACGTCGACCGCATTCTTCGCGGCGCCAAGCCGGCCGATCTGCCGGTCCAAGCGCCGACGAAGTATGAGCTGGTCATCAACCTGAAGACCGCCAAATCGCTCGGCCTGTCGTTTTCGCCATCGCTGCTCGCCACCGCTCATGATGTGGTTGAATAGCGCCACGGTTGCCCCGTCAGGATTTTCGTGGGCGCCGTGGGCACGGTCGTACTTGGGCAGACGCCCGCGTTGTCCGCGCCGGCATGCCGCCTTTGTCGACGAAATTCGGAATGCTAGCCTGCCACGGACACCGTACGGTCTCGCCAGAAGACTGACGGCAAATCCATTGGGAGGAGACGATATGACTCGCACGAGAGCGCTGCAGTCTGCACTGCTGCTGTTGGCAGGCGCCGCCTGTTGCACACCGGCATACGCCGCGGAGGAACTGCGCATCGGCTTCATCGCGCCGAAGACCGGCATCTATGCGCAACTCGGCACCGACATGCAGAACGGCCTGCAGATGTATCTCGACGAGCACCAGGGGATGCTCGGCGGCGCCAAGGTGACGCTGATCGTCGAGGACGACCAGGGCAAGCCCGACACCGGCGTCACCAAGGCCAACAAGCTCATTCTCTCCGACAAGGTCAACATGCTGGTCGGCGGCGTGCTCGCCACCACCGGCTACGCGCTCGCGCCGGTCGCGACCCGCGAAAAGATGCTTTATCTCGGCTCGATCGCCACCGCCGACGATCTCGGCCAGCGCGACTTCGAGAAATATCCCTATATGGTGCGGCCGACCTTCGTGCCGTCGCAGCCGGCGCATCCGCTCGGGCAGTGGGCCTGCGAGCAGGGCTACAAGCGCATTGCCATCATCGCGGCGGACTACGCGTTCGGCCACGAGACCTCGGGCGGCTTCCAGAAGGCGTTCGAGGATTGTGGCGGCAGGATCGTGCAGAAGATCTGGCCGCCGATCGGCACCAAGGACTTCGGGCCTTATCTGCCGCTGATCAAATCCGACATCGACGCGATCTTCTCGTTGATGGTCGGGCCGATGTCGCTGCAGTTCCCCAAGCAGCTCCGCGCGGCCGGCTACAAGAAGCCGATCCTCGGCGGCGGCACCAACTACGACGAGTTCATCCTGCCGTCGATGGACGACACCGTGATCGGCGACGTGTCGTCCTTCATGTACAGCGCCGCGCTCGACACGCCGAAGAACGCCGACTTCGTCCGGAAGTACCGCGAGAAGTACGGCAAGGTGCCGTCCTACTATTCGGAGGCGAACTACACCACGGCGCAATGGATCGACGAGGTGCTGAAGAAGACGGACGGCAAGTATCCCGGAGCGCTTGAATTCATCAAGACGATGACGGGCATCAAGCTCGACGCGGTGCGCGGGCCGGTGTCGCTCGATGACCGGCAGACCGCGATCAACAACATCTACATCAAGAAGGTCGAGAAGAAGAAGATGTTCGGCTACGACAAGGAGGAGCTCTGGAATACGGTCATCAAGACCTATCCGAACGTCAGCCAGTTCTGGACCTACGACAAGGCGGCGTTCCTCAAGCAGCCGCTCTACAGCCGCGACTTCCCGCCGTGCAAATTCTGCGAATAGCGCCGCGCCGCACCGTGAAAGCGAAAACCCCGGCCGCGAGGCCGGGGTTTTTCATTTTCAATCCTGCGGCGCGCCCGCCTGCATGATCTCGCTGGCATTCTCCTGTGCGATATCCCACAGCCCGCACAGCATGATCATCGGCATCCAAAACAAGAGCGGCATAGGTCACCTCACGTCGTGTTTCGCGTGTTGTTGTTTGTGAAGGGACAACGCGCATGGGGTGATTGGCGTTGCCGATCACATTTTCCGTGAGGGCTGCTGGACAAAGGAACTTTTCGTTGCCGGGGGCGTTTGGCCGGTATCAGTCGAAGCCGTAGAACTTGCAGAATTCGTGCAGTTCGGCGCGCGGCGAGCGGAAGTCGTTGGCCTTGTGCTTCCTGTCGCCATAGCCGATGGCAAAGCCGCAGAACAGCATCTCGTTTGCCGGCAATTTCAGAAAATCCCCGACGGTGTCATAGAGCCTGGCCCAGCACTCCTGCGGGCAGGTGTCGAGGCCGTAGGCGCGCGCCAGCACCGCCAGTGAATTGACGTAACCGCCGAGGTCGGCCCACTGGCCGGGACCGAGCTTGCGGTCGATGGTGATGAACAGCGCCACCGGCGCGCCGAAGAACTCGAAGTTCTTCTTGTACTGGCCGAGCCGTCCTGCGGCGTCGTCGCGGCCGATGCCGAGCGAGCCGTAGAGTTGCACGCCGTGCTCCTCGCGGCGCTCCTTGTAGGCGCCGAACATCGGCTCGGGATAGATCGGATACTCCGACTTGGTGTGGCGCGGGTCTTCATGGGCGATGCGCTTTTGCACGATCGCCTTGAACTCGGCGAGCGGCTTGCCGGTCAGCGCGTAGACGTTCCAGCTCTGCAGGTTGCCGCCGGAGGCGGCGCGCTGCGCCTTCACGATCATCTCCTTGACGATTTTCAGATCGACCGGCTTGTCGAGAAAGTGACGGCAGGCGATGCGCGAGTCGACGGCTTCAAAAACGTCCATGATGGATGACCGTGGGATCAGTCTTCGGGTGCGGTGATACGCAGCGGCGGGGAGGGTAGTTCGGAGTTCTGCGGGGCCTCGAGCGCGGCCGGGTCGTTGTGCACCCGGTAGAGCTGCGGAGCCGCGCGATTGACGTGGACCTGGAAAATGTCCGGCCGGTTGTAATGGCCGGCGAAGTCGTGACGCAGCTTCATCTGGATGCCCAGGTCGAGATTGCACTCCGCATAGAGGATGCCTTCCTCGGCGCCCATCGGCCCCGCGATGATGCGCGACAGCGGATCGACGATCAGCGTGCCGCCGCAGCAGTCCGGACTGCGCAGGAATTTTTCCGCCTCGGGGCTCGGCTTGAGCATCTCGATCATGTGGTCGTCGACCGTGCCGCAGGCCGAGATCACGAAGGCCTTGCTCATCTGGGCAAAGGCCTGCGAGTCGATTGCGACCCGGTTGCGCAGCGGATCGCCGCTGGTCGGGAAATGATTGGGCCAGCTCATCACGTGGATGCGCGTGCCCTCGGCAATCAGCGCGAACACCGCAAGCGGGTTGGAGTTCTCGCCGCAGATCAGTCCTGACATCGGCCCGAACTCGGACTGGAACGCACCGAACGTGTCGCCATAGCCGCCCATGTGCACCAGCCGCTCGCCGACGGTGGGCATGATCTTCTGGTGCTTGCGGATGATGCTGCCGTCGGGACCGAAGTACACCTGCGTGTTGAACATCGTCCCCGTGGTGTTGGGGAGCTTCTCGCAGACGCCCATCACCACATAGGCGTTGGCGTCGCGCGCGGCGCGGCCAAGCGCCTCGGTCTGAGGGCCGGGGATTTCGACCGAGTTCTTGAACAGCTCGACCGCGAGCTTGTTGGCGACCGCGCCGGTCGCGGCGTGATGGTGGTACCAGACCGGATGCGCCGGGATGAACCCTTCGGGGAACCCGATGATGCGGGCGCCGTTTTGGCCTGCCTCGCGGATCAGCCGGCAGGCCTTCTCGACCGACGCCTCGCGGTCGAGGAAAACCGACGCGGCCTGCACCGCCGCGACCTTCACCGTGCCGTATTCGTCACCCATTCCCCTCAAGCTCCCGCGCTTTTTTCGCGCAGCACGATGGTCGGCGCAAGGCCGATCACGACCGCCATGCAGATCCCCATGGGAATGAACGGCGCGAGCAGCCAGCCGGTCAGGTCCCAGAGGAGCCCGCTGATGATCGGCACGATGACGGCGACCGAATAGCTGACCGTGAACATGCCGGCCGAGACGAGGTGCACCTCGTCGGGCTCGCTGATCAATGGCGGCAGCGCCAGGATCAGCACCAGCACGCCCGCGGCAAAGCAGCCCAGCACCGCGGCACCCGCGATCACCCAGCCGCCGCTCATCATCGTGACCATGAGCAGGCCCGCAACGCACATCAGCGCGCAGACCACGTAGGACCAGGAGGTGCGGACCAGTCGTTCGGCCGAGACCAGCAGCAGGAACGACGCCGGCAGCTGGCCCATGTTGTTGGCGGTCAGTGCACCATTGATGAGCTCGGCCTGGCCGGTGTGGGTCAGGTAGTCGGGCAGGAAGCCGTTGAGGGCGAAATAGGTGGCGTTGACGCTGCCGAGCAGGATGCCGATGCGCCAGATGAGCCCGTTTCGGAAATCCGGCATCCAGCGCCGCGGCGCTGCCGCGACGCCGGCCTCCGATCTCGGCGCCAGCACAAAGATCGCGACAGCGATCAGCACCACCGGCACCGCCCAGAACACGAAGCTCCACTGCCAGCTTCGGTGCAGCATCGGCAGCACCAGCGGAATGGTCAGCGCGGCCGGGAAAATCTCTCCCACGATCAGTCCGTTGGTATAGACCGCGGTGGCAAACCCGATGCGCCGCGGCACCCAGGCGCGAACCAGCGGCGGCAGCGACGGCTGCATCACGGCGACGCCGAAGGACGTCACCACGGTGCCGAAATAAAGCATCGCGAGGCTCGGCCCAACGCCGCGCATCACCGAGCCCGCCGCGCACAGCGCGAGCCCGGTGAGCAGCGCATGCACGGCGCCGAGCCGCGCCACCATCAGCGAGCCCGCGATCGCAGCACCGGCGAACAGCACCATCGGGATGCCGGACAGGATGCCGACCTGCGTTTCCGACAAATGCAGGTCGTCGTGAATGAGTGGAATGACCGGCGGCACCGCCAGGATCGTCAGCCGTAGCGCCACGCCGGCGAGCCAGAGCAGCAGCAGCGCCGTCAGCGGCTTGATCGCCGTCCGAGAGGCGCTGAAGGCAGGCGACGAAACGCTCATCGCGTGGCAGATGCAGGCTTAGCGGGTTTCGGAGCCGCGCCGCCGCGCGTCGCGCCGCCGATCATCAGGATCGCAGCCACGGCGCCGAGCGCGATGACGAAGAACACCAGGCGCGGCGCGCCGTGATCGAGCAGGGCCCCATACACCAGCGGCGTGACGATGCCGCCGATGTTGAAGCCATTGGTGACGAAGCCGAACACCTTGCCAAATGCGCCTGCAGGCGTGGCGGCGCGCAGGATCATGTCGCGCGCCGGCAGCATGGCGCCGAAGAAGAAGCCGCCGACCGAGGCCACCAAAATCAGCGCGGGTGCGCCGAGATCGATCATGCCGATGATCAGCGCCGACAGGCCGGTCACCGCCATGCCGACGGCCGCCGTGATGCCGTGATGGGGAAACCGCGTCGAGACCACGCCGCCCGCCAGCACGCCGAGCGCTGAGAGGAACAGGTAGCCGGTCAGCGCCATGTTGGCGACGCCGGCCTTGGTGCCGTAGAGCGCGCCGAGCGCCACCACCGAGAAGTTCATGAAGCCGAAGCTGCAGAATGCCATCAGCGCGAAGAACACGAAGTTGATCAGGATCGGCGTCGAGAGCAGCAGCCGCCAGCTCGTGTCAGGCGCGGCGGCGCCGGGCTGCGGCTTGGCCGAACGTTCCGGCGCGCCGTCGCTCAGGATCAGGAACACCGCGGCCGCCACGCAGCCCAGCACGGCGGCGCCGATGAAGGCGCCGCGCCAGCCGAATGTGCCGTGCAGCGCCAGCATCGAGGCCGGCGCGATCGCGCCGCCCAGCAACCCCGAGAAAGTGTGGATCGAATAGGCCCGGCTCATGCGCTCGGGCGCGACATGGCGCGACAGCAGCGCATAGTCGGCCGGGTGATAGACCGTGTTGGCGAGGCCAAGGAGCCCGAAGGCCCCGACCAGCGCCCAGTACGAGTCCACCATGGCGGCGATGATGAGCGACACCGCGCCGAGCAGGATGCCGCCGGCGAGCAGGAGACGCGCGCTGTAGCGGTCGACCAGGAAGCCTGCCGGCGTCTGCAGGATCGCCGACACCGCCATGAAGACGGTCAGCGCCAGGCCGACCTCGGTGTAGTTCACGTCATAGGCGGCGCGCACGAAGCCGAACAGCGGCGGCAGCACCAGCATGTAGAAATGGCTGACGAAGTGCGCGGCGCTGACGCCCAGCACCAGCCGCGTGTCGTCGGCCCTTGGTCTCGCGAAGGTAAGGTCGGTGGCTTCCGTCATTGTGTTTGTTGTTTCCGCCGCAATCTCCGCGGTCATGCCCGGGCTTGTCCCGGGCATCCACGTCTTACTTTGTAGTCAAGCCGTGGATGGCCGGGACAAGCCCGGCCATGACGCCGGTGGGGTCCGCGGCTACTGCTTCGCCTTCGCGTCCTGGATCGCCTGCCACACCCGGCTCGGGCTCGCCGGCATGTCGATATGCTTGATGCCGTACTCCGACAGCGCATCGACCACCGCGTTCATGATCGAGGTCAGCGAGCCGGCACAACCCGCCTCGCCGCAGCCCTTCACACCGAGTGGGTTGGTGGTCGCCGGCACCGGATGACTGATGACGTCGAAGCTCGGCGTGTTGTGGGCGCGCGGCATGGCGTAATCCATGAACGAGCCGGTCAGCAGCTGGCCCTGATCGTCATAAACCACTTCTTCCAGCAGGCACTGGCCGATGCCCTGCACCACGCCGCCGTGAGTCTGGCCGTCGACCAGCAGTGGATTGATGATGGTGCCGAAGTCGTTGACCGCGAGATACTTCACGATCTCGGTGACGCCGGTGTCCGGATCGATCTCGACCTCGCAGACATGGCAGCCGTTGGGATAGGCGGCGGGTGAGCCCTCGCTGACGTGCTTGACGTCGAGCGACTGGGGCTCGTCCGGCGGCAGCGCCATGCCGGTGCGCACCTTCTGAGCGAGCTCCATGATGCCGATCTCGCGATCGGTGCCGGCGACGACGAACTTGCCGTTCTTGAACTCGATGTCGCCCGACGAGGCTTCGAGCGCGTGCGAGGCGATGTGCTTGCCCTGCTCGACGACCTTCGCGGCGGCCTCGACGATGGCCTGGCCGGAATTCATCATCGAGCGCGAGCCGCCGGTGCCGCCGCCGGCGAGCAGCTCGTCGCTGTCGCCCTGCAGGATGCGGACCTTGTCAAACGGCACGCCGAGCTGGTCGCTGAGCACCTGGGCGAACGGCGTGGCGTGGCCCTGGCCGTAGTCGAGCGTGCCGGTGCGGATCGTCACGCCGCCGTCGGCGTCGAAGGCGATGCCGCCCATCTCCTTGTTGGCCGGCGCCGTCACCTCGAGGAAGCAGCCGACGCCGATGCCGCGCAGCTTGCCGCGCTTCTTGCTCTCGCGCCGGCGCTTGTTGAAGCCCTTCCAATCGGAGGCTTCGAGCGCCTTCTTCAGGATCGCCGGGAAGTCGCCGCTGTCATAGGTGGTGCCGGCCGCGGACTTCCATGGGATCTGGCTCTTGCGGATCTGGTTCTTGCGGCGCAGGTCGATGCGGTCGAAGCCGCACTCGGCAGCGGCGTAATCGATCAGCCGTTCCATGTAGTAGTTGCCCTCGGGGCGGCCGGCGCCGCGATAGGGGGCAAGCTGCGTGGTGTTGGTGAACACGCACTTGGTGTTCACCTCCATCAGCGGCGTCTGATAGAGGCTGATCGAATTGCGCACCGTGTTCAGCGTCGGCGCCTGCGGTCCCATCTGGCTCTGGAAGCCGCCGAGATTGCCGTAGCCGTTGATGCGCAGCGCGAGGAAATGCCCCTCGGCGTCGAGCGCGAGCTCGGCGGTCTGCTCGTGATCGCGGCCGTGGCTGTCCGACATGAAGCTGCCGGAGCGCTCGTCGGTCCACTTCACCGGACGGCCGAGCATCTTCGCGGCGTGCATGATGCAGACATACTCCGGATAGACCGGCGCCTTCATCCCGAACGAGCCGCCGACATTGCCGGTGCGGATGTGCACCTTGTCCGGTGTGGTCTTCATCGCGGCCGTGACGCCGGCCTTCATGCCCATCACGCCCTGGCTGACCGAATGCAGCGTGTAGCTGTCCTTGGCCTTGTCGTATTCGCCGATCGCCGAGCGCGGCTCCATCGAATTCACGACCAGCCGCGAGTTCAGCATCTTCAGCTTCACCTTGTGCGCGGCGCCCGCGAAGGCGGCGCTCACCTTCTCGGTGTCGCCGTAGTGGTAGTCGAGCGACACGTTGTCCGGGATGTCGTCGAAGACCGCCGGCGCGCCTTTGGCGTCAGCCTTGGTGAAATCGACCACCACGGGTAGCGGCTCGATATCGAGCTCAATCGCTTCCGCCGCGTCCTTGGCCTGCAGCACGGTCTCGGCCACCACGCACGCGATGGGGTCGCCGACGAAGCGCACCTTGTCGGTCGGCAGCATGGGGCGGCCGGGCTTCTTCATGTCGGAGCCGTCGCGGCTCTTGAACGGCAGCGCCGACTGGATGGTGCCGTAGGGCTTCAGGTCCTCGCCGGTGTAGATCGCCAGCACACCCTTCATCTTCCGGGCGGCGTCGGTGTTGATCGACTTGATCCGGCCATGGGCGACGCTGCTGCGCAGAATGTAGGCATGGGCCTGGTTTGGCAGGCTGATGTCGTCGGTATAGCGGCCGTTGCCGGTCACCAGCCGGCGGTCCTCCACCCGCCGCACCGGGGCGCCCACGTACCGGCCGACCATCAGGATCGCTCCCGCCGCAGCT
>CAKZHN010000282.1 GCA_936924235.1 uncultured Rhodoplanes sp.
GCATGGATCACCGGCGAGCCTTCGCGGTGGCGATAGCTGCGCGTCACATAAACAGTGTCGGTGTCGCGATCCCACACCAGCTCGACCGCGGCGAACGGATGATCGTAGCCGAAGTCCATGCCGCCGATCCGCGGCCAGTGCCCAGGCCAGTGATTGGGAAAATCACGCTCGGCGCAGGCGATGTCCTCTTCCGGCACCGGAAAGATGCGGCCCGAGCCCAGCACCGGCACGCCCTTCAAGCGCGCCTCGCGTTCGTGCGGCGGATAGCTCGCGATGATCTTCGCCTTTGCGTCCTCGCTGTAATGCGTGACGTCGTCGATCGTCATCTGCGTGACGCTGCGGTCCGGCGACAGCTCCAGCAGAAAGCGCCGCACCACCTCGGACATGCCGAGCAGCGGCGTGAAGGTGAGCCACACCGGCCCGCCGCTCACGTTGGTGCGGGTGAGCCCCTCCGTGTAGATGTCGGCCGGCGGCTCCTCGTCGAACGACACGAAGTCGAGCGTCTCGCCCTGGAACGCCTCGCGGCCGGCCTTGTAGCTCTTGGTGATCGCGGCCGACACGCCGCCGCTCACGTGCGCCACGCGGATCACGTCGTAGAGGCCCGCTGTGCCGCGCGCCGCGATCAGCTCGACGATGCTCTCCTTGGGGATGGCGCCCGAGCCGATCTGGCCCGGACGGCCGAGCAGAATGCGCTGCATGCCGCCGCGCAGATCCTCGCCGGTGCGCCCGCAGACCCAGCCGGTCACAGGACCGTCAAAGCGCTTGCCGCGCCACCACGCCGGATAGCGCCCGGTCATGTGCATGGCGACCTCGAAGCCGCCGGCGAGCGTCTTGCCGAGCTGGTTGCCGGCCATCAGCAGCCGCTCGCGGGATGTGGCGCCGGCGGCGTGGAATGCGGCCTGCTTGGGATAGGGGACGTAGGAGGCGAGACGGTTGTCGATGGGTTGCTTCTCGACCCTTTCGTCCAGCATTTTCACAGAGACCGGCAGGCGGTCGTCCGCAGGCTCCTGCTCCACGTTCGGTGACAGTCCATTGATCATGGTGCCGCTCTCCGCGCGAAGCCTCAAACCTGCGGCGGCTTTCGAAACAGATCGCACCTGAGCCTTCGATATTGCCGGTTCTTCAATCGCGGCTCCGCGCCGTTGTTGCAGACGAAGGGCGGCCCGAGACATTCCTGGCGGCGCCGGCAACGCTTGTCGCGACAGCGAAGCCAGCTCTTCCTGAACTGCAAGAGCCGGCGGTTGAACTCCGCGAGCATGGCATTGTGCTGCTCGTCGGTGAGTCCATGCCTGTTACGGATTTCGGTTTCGATCCTGGTCCTGAAGGATTTCGGCTTGAACGCTGTCATGTCGTGATGGCTCGGTTGCGGTTGAATGGGCGCGCGCTGCCGGCTCCGCGCGGCAGATGCCTGCGGATCGTCAGCCCGTGTTGTCCTCTTTCCGGGCTTTCGCCCGGGTTCTTCCTTTGCCTCCCGAGGGAGGCGGAGCGCCGGAAACGGCGCAGAACAATGGGGCACCCTCTTTCGAAGGCGCCCCGCCGGCCGCTTGCGCGGCAGGCGCGCCTTCCGGCGCTCCACCGCGGCGATTTGTTACGCGATCACCGTACTTCTTCGCCGGACCGAAGGGCTCAAGCCACTCACGTGATCCAGGCGGCGTTCGCGCCGCCGTTCATCCGACGAGTCCCAGCCACTCAAGGCGGCCCCCTCATCGGGGGCGGACGGTGACCGCGCCTCCTGGGACGGGCTTACGAAGCCCGCCTGCAGGCGCCGCCATCCCCGCTCCGCCAACTGGCCGTCACCGGAAGACGCCCTCGGTGAGCGCGGACGGTGTGCACCATATGTAAAGTGACGACAGTGTCAAATTTGGGAGTCGAGTCTGCAAGGTCTATCAACAGTGTTGTTCAAACTACGAATCTGGGGATCAGGAGTTCGAATCTCTTCGGGAGCGCCATTTTCCGGGCATTTTCGGCACTAGCCGCAAAACGAAAATTGTCTGAACGTTTTTTTGTACGGCTAATCCATCACCTTATTCCAATCAATCGCGTAATCGGCGGCTTTTAGTTCGCGGGCCAGCTCTGTTTTCCACGCGCCTGCCTCATCGAACGCAGTCCAAAGGACTCCAGCAAAGTCGCTCGGTATCTCGACGTCGGCACGCTTAAACGCACAAACGTTACTGCGTCCGAGGCGGCCGATGAAATATCCAAGTTCGAGCAAGACGTTCTGACGGACACGCGGCTGAACTGGTCCACCCTTCTTTGCACCCACATCGTCGGGAGTCAGAAGGACGACCGCAAAGCCCACATCGCTGTGAGCCTCGATTTTTTCGATGACAGTGCGATTCCTATTGGCTTGTTCGTTCAGAATTATTGGTTCGAAACCAATTTTCTGTAGAAACCGTGCCACTGCCTCGCGAGGACCATCCTCGTGACCGTGAACGATGAACACACGCCGAGGTCTCTCAAGCTGATTTGTCGGCTCTCTTTCGAGAGGTGCTTCCCCACCTTCGTCATCACCAATTTCGGCCAAATCCTCGTTCAATGTACGCACTGCCTCGCCAAGCAGGGCCAATGCCCGCTGTCGATTCCGCGCCACGCCCTCTT
>CAKZHN010000283.1 GCA_936924235.1 uncultured Rhodoplanes sp.
TACGACCAGATGCCCGAGCCGCGCTACGTGATCTCGATGGGCTCCTGCGCCAACGGCGGCGGCTATTACCACTATTCCTACTCGGTGGTGCGCGGCTGCGACCGCATCGTGCCGGTCGACATCTACGTGCCGGGCTGCCCGCCCACGGCAGAGGCGCTGCTCTACGGCGTCCTGCTGCTGCAGAAGAAGATCCGCCGCACCGGAACGATCGAGCGATAGATCATGCGCATCGACAACATTCCGTTCGGCACGACCGACTGGCTGAGCGTTTCGCCCACCACCCACAAAGGTGACGTGGGCGAGGCGACCTGGCGGACGCAGCAGTTCGGCGACATCCGGGTGCGGCTTGTCGACTACTCGCCGGGCTATGTGGCCGATCATTGGTGCCGCAAGGGCCACATCATCTTCTGCGTCGACGGCGAGCTGGTCACCGATCTGGACGACGGCCGCTCGTTCACGCTGAAGCCCGGCATGAGCTACCAGGTGGCCGACGAAGACGGGGCGCACCGCTCGCACACCGACAAGGGTGCGCGGCTGTTTATTGTGGACTGAGACGATGGACGAGACGCTGGAACGGCTGGGAGAGACGATCGCGAGCGCGCTCGCGGGCTCGATCGCGGGCCACTGGGTCCAACACGGCGAGCTGACGCTGACCGCGAGCGCCCGCGACATCATCCGCGTGATGACGTTCCTGCGCGACGACGAGCGCTGCCAGTTTTACAGCTTTATCGACATCACGGCGGTCGACTGGCCGGCGCGCGAGCGCCGCTTCGACGTGGTCTATCATCTGCTGTCGCCCAAGCTGAACGCCCGCATCCGGGTGAAGATCGAGGCCGGCGAGGAGACGCGGGTGCCCTCGATCATCGAGGTGTTCCCGGGCGCCGACTGGTTCGAGCGCGAGGTTTATGACCTCTACGGTGTGCTGGTCACCGGGCATCCCGACATGCGGCGGCTGCTCACCGACTACGGTTTCGAGGGCCATCCGCTGCGCAAGGATTTCCCGATGACTGGTTTCGTCGAGGTGCGCTGGGACGACGAGCAGAAGCGCGTGGTCTACGACAAGGTCCGGCTGGCGCAGGAATTCCGCAACTTCGATTTCCTCTCGCCTTGGGAGGGCGCGGGCTATATCCCGCTGCCCGGCGATGAAAAGGCGAAGTGAGGAGAAGCCAAATGACCGACTCCTCCGCAGTTCGTAACTTCACGATCAATTTCGGTCCGCAGCATCCGGCCGCGCACGGCGTGCTGCGGCTGGTGCTGGAGCTCGACGGCGAGATCGTCGAGCGCGTCGATCCGCACATCGGCCTGCTCCATCGCGGCACCGAGAAGCTGATCGAGGCCAAGACCTACCTGCAGGCGATCCCGTATTTCGACCGGCTCGACTACGTCGCCCCGATGAACCAGGAGCATGCCTTCTGCCTCGCGGCGGAGAAGCTCCTGCGGCTGCAGGTGCCGCGCCGCGCGCAGCTCATCCGCGTGCTGTTTTGCGAGATCGGGCGGCTTCTCTCGCACATCCTCAACGTCACCACGCAGGCGATGGACGTCGGCGCGCTCACCCCGCCGCTGTGGGGCTTCGAGGAGCGCGAGAAGCTGATGGTGTTCTACGAGCGCGCCTCCGGCTCGCGCATGCATGCCGCGTTCTTCCGCATCGGCGGCGTACACCAGGACCTGCCGCAGAAGCTGATCGACGACATCGACGCGTTCTGCGATCCGTTCCTCAAGATCTGCGACGACCTGGAAGACCTGCTCACCGGCAACCGCATCTTCAAGCAGCGCAACGTCGATATCGGCGTGGTGAGCCTGAAGGACGCCTGGGCCTGGGGCTTCTCCGGCGTGATGGTGCGCGGCTCGGGCGCGGCCTGGGACCTGCGCAAGTCGCAGCCTTACGAGTGCTACGCCGAGATGGATTTCGACATTCCGATCGGCAAGAACGGCGACTGCTACGACCGCTACTGCATCCGCATGGAAGAGATGCGGCAATCGATCCGCATCATGAAGCAGTGCATCCAAAAGCTCCGCGAGCCCGAAGGGCAGGGGCCGGTGACCTGCGTGGACAACAAGATCGTGCCGCCGCGCCGCGGCGAGATGAAGAAGTCGATGGAAGCGCTGATCCATCACTTCAAGCTCTACACCGAAGGCTTCCACGTGCCGGCCGGCGAGGTCTATGCCGCGGTCGAGGCGCCCAAGGGCGAGTTCGGTGTCTATCTCGTCGCCGACGGCACCAACAAGCCCTACAAGTGCAAGATCCGCGCGCCGGGCTTCGCGCATCTGCAGGCGATGGATTTCCTCTGCAAGGGCCACATGCTGGCTGACGTGTCGGCCATCCTCGGCTCGCTCGATATCGTGTTCGGAGAGGTTGATCGCTAATGGCCGTCCGTCGCGTCGCACCGCCCGAGCAACAGCCGAAGGACTTCGCCTTCACGGCTGAGAACGCCGAATGGGCGAAGAAGCAGATCGCCAAGTATCCGGCGGGCCGCCAGCAGTCGGCGATCATTCCGCTGCTGTGGCGCGCGCAGGAACAGAACGGTGGCTGGCTGCCGGAGGCCGCGATCCGCCACGTCGCCGACATGCTCGGCCTCGCGCACATCCGCGCGCTCGAAGTCGCGACCTTCTACACGATGTTTTTGCTCGAGCCCTGCGGGAAGAAGGCCCACGTCCAGGTCTGCGGCACCACGCCCTGCATGCTGCGCGGCGCGGAGGCGATCTTCGACGTCTGCAAGAAGCGCATCCATCACGATCCGATGCACGTGTCGGCGGATGGCGACTTCTCCTGGGAAGAGGTCGAGTGCCTCGGCGCCTGCGTGAACGCGCCGATGGTGCTCATTTGGGACGACACCTACGAGGACCTCACCGCCGAGAGCTTCAACAAGGTGCTCGATGAGTTCGCGGCAGGACGGAAGCCCAAGCCCGGCCCGCAGATCGACCGGCAGCTCGCCGCGCCGATCGGCGGTCCGACCACGCTGAAATCGGTGAAGGCCTAAAGATGCTCGACGACAAGGACCGCATCTTCAAGAACCTCTACGGCCTCCATGACTGGGGCCTCGAAGGCGCGCGCAAGCGCGGCTCCTGGGACGGCACCAAGGCCATTCTCGAAAAGGGCCGCGACGCC
>CAKZHN010000284.1 GCA_936924235.1 uncultured Rhodoplanes sp.
AGGGCATCGCGGTGAAGAACGTCGGCGCGCTGACGCAGCCGATCATCCGCGCGCTGGTGAGCGACATCCTGCTGGTCGACGAGGAGCACATCGAGCGCGCCGTAAATGCCTATCTGACGCTGCAGAAGACCATGGCGGAAGGCGCGGGCGCGGCAGGGCTTGCCGCGATGCTGGCCGAGCCCGGCCGCTTCAAGGGCAAGCGCGTCGGGCTCGTGCTGTGCGGCGGCAACATCGATCCGCGGATTCTCGCCTCGATCATGATCCGCGAGCTCGAGCGAGAGAGCCGTATCGTCTCGTTCCGCCTCACCATCGCCGACCGGCCGGGGCTGCTGGGCCAGATCGCGACCATGCTCGGCAAGCTCGGCGCGAATATCCTGGAGGTCGATCACCGCCGGATGTTTCTCGACGTGCCGGCCAAGGGCGCGCGGCTCGACGTCACGGTCGAGACGCGGGACGCCGCTCACGCCGACGAGATTTTCGCAGCCTTCGAGGCGGAAGGCTTCGCGCCGCTGCGGGTCGACCCCGGCAATGCGATGGAATAGTGCTCAGTCGATCGAGTGGCGACCGTAGATCGGCTCGGCGTTGAGCGCGGGTGGGCCTGCCGCGGGAGTCGCTGCCGCAGGCGCTTCTTCCTCGGCCGGGCGGGTGCGCGGCGCAGGCGCCACGGCATGCGCGGCGGCCGCGACCGCGGTCACGGGCGGACGGGGCCGCGGCAGCGGAATGCGGCCGACGATCGGCATCGCCGGCGCCTCGACGGCGGGCGTCGCTGCAGGCTGCGGGCTGTCACGCGCCGGATCGGCAAAGGACGTCGTCGCGACCCGGGTCGGTTGCGGCGGCGGGGGGAACGCGCTGGCGGCCTGCGACGCGGGGCCGAACGTCCCAGACGCAGGCTGCGAGTAGGACGCGGCGTTCGATGCGGCCGGCGGATCGAACGTGCTGGACGGCAAGGCGACGGCCGGCCACACCGACTCAGACTTTGCGGCCACGGGCGCGGCGCGGGCCGGCGAAGGCGGCAACGGCGCGGGCGGCGTGCTCGCCAGCACCAGCGGGCCGGGGATTGCGATGGTCGGCGGCGAGATGAAGGCGCGGACAAACCAAGTGACGCCCGCAACGCAGGCGACCACCGGGATCATGACAGCCAGGGCCGAAACCCAGCGTCGCGCCGGCTTGCGGTCGAGGATCAGGTTGCCTTCCAAATCCATGTCCACCTCCCGCCAACACACAACAACTCAGGGTGGGCAGGCGCCGTTATAGCCGATTTTAGGGACTTGCGGCAGCCCTTCCGGTGTCAGGCTGAACGGTAGGGGCTACTGCTTCTCGATATGGGCCTCTTCGATCACCCGGGCCCATTTCTTGACCTCGTTTTTGAGCAGTCCGCCGAGCGGGCCGGGGCCGGTTGGAAGCGGCTCGAGCCCAAGCTCCGCATAGCGTTTCTTGAGGTCGGGGTCGGCCAGCACGGCCTGGATTTCGCGGTTCAGCGTCTCCACCACCTCGGGCGGGGTTCCGGCGGGCGCGAATATGCCGTTCCAGGTCACCACGTCGAATCCTTTGACTCCGGACTCGTCCACGGTCGGCACGTCCGGGGCATAGGCCGCCCGAGTCGGGGTGGTCGAGCCGATCGCCCGGATCTGCTTGGCCTCGATCGCCGATTTCAGCGCGCCGTAGGACTGCACGATGATGTCGACGTCGTTGCGCAGTACCGCGGTCGTGAGATCGCCCGGCGTGCGGAACGGCACGATCAGGAAGTTCAGTCCCGACATCGACAGCAGCAGGGTCGCGGCAAGATGATTGGTCGAGCCCACCGTGGTGGTGCCGATGCTCAGCATGCCGGGCGTGTCGCGGGCGGCGACCAGCACATCGGCCAGCGTGCGGTATTTCGAATTGGCATTGATCGCGAGGATGTTGGCAAAGGTGCTGAGCCCGCTGACCGGGACGAAGTCGTTGACCGGGTCGTAGGACAGGCTTTTCAGGAACGAAACGCTGATCGCGGTCGAGCTCGAAAACACCATCAGCGAGTAGCCGTCGCGCGGCCCGGACAGCACGGAAGCCGCCGCGGTCACGCCGCCGGCGCGCGGCTGGTTGTCGACGATGATGCTGGTGCCGAGCCGCGGGCCGAGCTTGTCGGCCATGATGCGCAGCGTCACGTCGGACACCGAGCCCGCCGCGAACGGCAGCACCATGCGGATCGGCCGCGACGGATACTTGTCCTCGGCGTGCGCGGGCGCGGCCGCGGCGACGAATCTCAAGCTAGCGAAGATTGCCAGCAGCAGCGCCGCAAGCCTCCAAGCACGCATACAATCCTCCCGAACTCTACTGCCCGGCAACCACGCGGTTGCGCAGCACGCCGATCCCGCTGATCTCGACCTCGATGGTGTCGCCCACCTTGATGGCCTTGGGTAGTTCATCGGTTCCGAGCCAGACCACGTCGCCCGGCGACAGCGTATTGGTCTTAGATATATCGCTGATGACTTCGCCGGCATTGAACAGCATGTCGCCGGTCGGAAACTTGTGCACCTGCTCGCCGTTGAGCCGCACCGTGGTGATCATGTCGCGGGGCTCGATGCCAGTCGCGATGAAAGGACCCATCGGCTTGAAGGTGTCGGCGTTCTTGCCGCGCAGGTTTGTGGGGTCGTTCTTCTGCCAGTCACGCTCGGTGACGTCGTTGCCGATGGTCCAGCCGAAGATACAGGCCGTGGCCTGCTGCGGCGAGACATTGCGGCAGCGCTTGCCGATCACCGCGACCAGCTCGCCCTCGTATTCGAAGCGCGGGCCGGAGTCCGCAGGCTTCACGATGTCCTCGCCGCTCGCCACCAGTGCGCTGTTGGCGCGATAGCCGACGCGGGGACGGTCGTAGAACTTCGGCTCCTTGAAGCCTTTGACCTTGGAGCGCTCGATGACGTGGTTCTTGTAGTTCGAGCCGATGGCGTAGAACGTCGGCGGCATCACCGGCACGAGCAGCTTCACGCTCGCAAGCGGCAGCTTCCGCTCGGTGCGGCGATGCGCGGCCCATGGCTCACCTTCGACCGCAATGACGGTCTCGCCTTCGACGACGCCATAGGAGGCGCGTCCGTCTTTCTCGAAACGGCACCACAGCATGCAGTTCAGGCTTTCAGGAGTTTTTCGGCGACGCGCGGGGCGAAGTACGTGAGCACGCCGTCGGCGCCGGCGCGCTTGAACGAGGTCAGCGTCTCGACCATGGCCTTCTCGCCGTCGATCCAGCCGTTCTGCGCCGCCGCCATCACCATCGCGTATTCGCCGGACACTTGGTAGGCGAAGGTCGGCATGCCGAAGGCGTCCTTCACGCGCTTCAGGATGTCGAGATAGGGCAGGCCGGGCTTGACCATGATCATGTCGGCGCCCTCGGCGATATCGAGCTCGGCCTCGCGCAGCGCCTCGTCGGTGTTCGACGGGTCCATCTGGTAGGTGCGCTTGTCGCCGGTCAGCGTTGCCGACGAACCGACCGCGTCGCGGAACGGGCCATAGAACGCCGAGGCGTATTTCGCCGTATAGGCCATGATCTGCACGTCGGTGTAGCCCGCGGCATCGAGGCCTGCGCGGATCGCGCCGACCCGGCCGTCCATCATGTCGGATGGCGCGATGATGTCGCAGCCGGCCTCGG
>CAKZHN010000285.1 GCA_936924235.1 uncultured Rhodoplanes sp.
GTGGCGAGCAGCAGATGCTGGCGATCGGCCGCGCCATGCTCGCCCGGCCGAAGCTGATGATGCTCGACGAGCCTTCGCTCGGGCTGTCGCCGCTTCTCGTCGAACGGCTGTTCCAGTTGATCGCCGATCTGCGCCGCGAAGGCCTCGCGATCCTGCTGGTCGAGCAGAACACGCACATGGCGCTCGAGGTCGCGTCGCGCGGCCTGGTGATGGAGCTCGGCACCGTGGTGCTGCAGGGCGGAGCTGACGTTCTGCGCAACGATGAGCGGCTGGCCGAGGCCTATCTGGGACGCACGCATTGAACGGAACTTTGCAAAACGGAGAACGGACATGATGAAGAAGTCCCATTTGCTGATGATGGCCGCGGCGTCGCTCGTGCTATCTGCTGCTGCGCCCGCCGCCGCCCAGGAGATCGTGGTCGGCCTGAGCATGATCAAATCGGGCGTGCTCAAGACGGTCGGCGAGGCGACCGAGACCTCCGTCGACATCGCGGTGGCCGAGATCAACGCCAAGGGCGGCATCGGCGGCAAGCCGCTCAAGCTGATCAAGTTCGACACCGGCACCGATCCGAAGCAGGCCGCGACCGCAACCCAGAAGTTCGCGCAGGACGACAAGGTGCTCGCCATCATCGGGCCATTCTCATCGGGCGAAGCGGCCGTGACGTTCCCGATCGGCGAGCGTCTCGGGATCGTCGAGCTGCCGACGTCGGCGTCGACGCCCGGCCTGAACAAGGGTTACACCTATGCTTGGCGGCTGGTCAGCGATGAAGGCAAGCAGTTCACGCGGCTGATCAAGACGCTGGGCAAGAAGGGCATTGCCGCCAACAAGGCCGAGATTATCTACGTCTCGGATGAGCGCGTCTCCAACATCTCCGGGACCCAGTTCTATCCGGCGATCTTCAAGGCCAACAACGTCGCCTTCGGCGACCCGATCGGCATCCAGCTCAAGAGCTTCGATGTCTCGCCGCAGGTCACGCAGGCGCTGGAGCGCAAGCCGGACGTGATGGCCGTTGCCGGTACGCCGGACAGCGCCGGCAAGGTCATCAAGGAATTGCGTCGCCAGGGCTTCACCGGGCGCGTCATCGGCTCGCAGATCTTCGCCGATCCGAACTCGATCGACTTGTTCGGCCGTGACGCCGACGGCATGATCATCGTCGCGGGCTTCTGGTGGGACCGCAACGATGCGACGCGCGCCTTCACCAAGAAGTACGCCGAGGAGAATGCCAAGCGCGGCCTGACCTCCAAGAAGATCCCGCACCACACCGACGCGCAGGCCTACGACATCGTCTATCTGCTGAAGCAGGCGATGGAGAAGGCCGGCGTCACCGGCGATCCGGCCAAGCTTGCGCAGGAGCGCACCGCGATCCGCGACGCGCTGCAGGGCATCCGCTTCACCGGCGTGACCGGCGAGAACACCTGCTTCAACGCCGATCGCGACGCCCAGCTCCCGGGCTTCGTCATCGAGATCAAGGATCTCAAATGGAACCTGTTCGACTCCTGGCCGGCCGACGGCTGCCCGTAGCCGCAATGGCCGGGACCGTGACCGGTTCATGAGCAAGCGGCGGCTGTGCATTCTCGGGGGCTGTGGCGGCATCGGCCGCAGCCTCGCGGCCGCAGGGCCCGCTGCGGGCTACGACGTGGCGGTGATGGACCTCGAGGCGGCGCTCAAGCGCCATCCGCCACCGCCCGGGACGCTTGCCATCGGCATCGACGGTTCCGACGAAGCTTCGGTCGTGCAGGCGTTCGAAGCCGTCCGCAAGCACTGGGGGGCGCTAGACGGCTTCGTCAATGCGGCAGGCTTCATGATCGCAAGACGCCCGCTGTCGGAAACGCCGGCGGACGAGTTCGACAGCACGACCAAGGGAAACCTCCGCACCACGTTCCTGGTCTGCAAAGCTGCGATGAAGCTCCTCGAAAAGGGCGAGGCCGCGAGCCTCGTCAATCTCGCATCGGGGCTCGGCGCCTATATCAGACCGCAGTTCGGTCCCTACGCAGCCGCCAAGGCCGGCATGATCGCATTGACCAAGACCTTCGCGCTCGAGCATGCGCCGCGCGTGCGCGCCAATGCGGTGGCGCCCGGTCCGGTCGATACCGCGTTTCTCCGCGGCGGCACCGGACGGTCGAAGGAGGAGGGCGCCTCGACCATCGACGTCGCAACCTACGCCGCCATCAACCCGATGGGGCGGATTGCCACGCCCGAGGATATCGTCGGGCCGGTGATGTTCCTGCTCGGGCCCGGCAGCGCCTACATGACCGGTCAGACGCTCTGGGTGAACGGCGGCGCTTATATGCCCTGAGTGCTGCCGCTCACCCGATGTGGCTCTTGTGGTTCTGCAGGTACCACTCCGCGATCTCCTCGCGGGTGGCGAACCACACATCGTCGAACTGCTTGGCATAGGCCACGAAGTCGCGCAGCGCGCGGATGCGGAACGGCTGGCCGATGACGTGCGGATGCAGGCCGATGTTCATGAAGCGGCCGCTCTTCTCGCTCTCGCGATAGAGCCAGTCGAACTGCTCCTTGAACACATTGAACGCGCCGTCGACATCCTGGCCCTGCCGCATGAACACCGTGAAGTCGTTGACCTCCGACGTGTAGGGAATCGACACCATCGGCTTGCCGGAGCGGGTTTCGACCAGATAGGGCTGATCGTCGTTCAGCAGGTCGGTCATGAAGATCAACCCCTCCTCGGCGATAATGTCGATGGTGTTCAGCGTCGAGCGCAGCGATGACGACAGCCAGCCTTTTGCGGGCTTGCCGCAGACATCCTGGTAGACCTTGAGCGTCTGCCGGATGATCTCGCGCTCCTTGGCCTCGTCGAACATGTAGTCGGTGAGGAGCTCGGTCTGCACATAGTTGTGCGCGACGATTTCCCAGCCGCGCTGCAGCGCGGCGTCGATCACGGCGCGGCGCTCGATGCCCATCTTGGCGTTCATGGTGCAGGTCGAGGGCACCTTGAACTCGTCGAAGATGTCGAACATGCGCCAGACGCCGACGCGCTGGCCGTATTCGCGCCAGGTGAAGTTCGGATTGTCGTAGACGTTGCCGGGCAGGTCGCCGCCGACAATGCCGGGTCCGCCGGGGTAGTAGGGCTTGTTGGTGTCCTTGACCGCGTCCCAGTATTCCAGATTGGTGGTCAGCATCAGCGCCATGCGCTTGCCGTTCGGCCAGCGAAGCGGCTTGCGTTGAGGCATCGGGACGAACGGATAGCGCATCTTGTGAAACTCCTGTTGCGACTCCAGGCGAGACCGCTCAGGGCGCCGGAATGCCCGCGACCTTCACGGCTTCCGCGAAATTCTTGCGATCGTTCTGGAACACGGCCGCGACCTGCTCGGCGGTCTGTCCGCCGGGAAGGATGCCGAGACCTGTGAGTTTCGCCGCCATCTCCGGCGCCTTGACCATTTCGGTCACGGCGTTGCGGAGCTTCTCGATGATGTCGGCAGGCGTGCCGTTCGGCACCAGGAAGCCGTTCCATGACGCGAACACAAAACCCGGTACGGTTTCGGACGCAGTCGGCAGGTCCGGCGCATTCGGCAGGCGCTCCGCGGTGCCAACTGCCAGCAATTTGATCGCCGGATGGTCCCGCTGCGACAGCAGCACCGAGGCATTGCCGAAGTAGAAATCCACGTTGCCGGCTATCAGATCGGAGATGGCCTGCGGCTCGCCGCGCGACGGCACCATGACCAGCTCGACACCGGCGCGTGCGAAAAGCAACAATGGCGCCAGATGGCTGATGTTGTTGGTGCCGGCGGCCGCAAAATTGAGCTTGCGCGGATTGGCTTTCGCGTAGGCCAGAAACTCGGCCAGATTGTTGACCGGCAGGCTACGCTTGACGGCGATCACCTGTGAACCGGTGCCGACATTGGTCACCGGCGTGAGGCCCTTGTCCGGATCGAAGCTCATCTTCTGCACGAGCGGGGTCAGCAGGATCGCCGAATCCGGCGTGAACAGCATCGTGTAGCCGTCCGGCGCGGCGCTGACGACCGGGCCGCTCGCCGCCGCGCCGCCGGCGCTCGGCCGGTTCTCGACCACGAAGGTCTTGCCGAACTTCGCCGACAGAAACTCTGCGGCCATCCGCGCCATCAGGTCGGTGTTGCCGCCCGCGCCGGTCGTCACGTAGATCGTGACCGGCTTGGTCGGCCAGTCGGTCGCGTTGGCCTGCGTCGAAACAAGCGCCAGCGCGGCCAGGGCCGCCAGAGCGGTGCGTCTGTTCAATGTCATGATGTCCCCTTTGATCCAATCGCTTTGACGGCACGTCCCAAGTCAGCGGTGGCCCAGGTCAGTCGCGGTCGTTTCTTCCTTTTTGAGCCGCGATATAGGCGAGCGTTTCCTGCTCGCTCACCACGTCGGCGTATTTGGCGTTCATGTCGAACAGGTTGGCCTCGTGCGGCGCCTGATGCCGGTCGCCGCAGCCTTCACGCACCACGATCGGAATGAAGCCGTGGCAGCACGCATCGAGGCAGCTTGCGCGGACGCATCCGCTGGTGGTCAGCCCGGTGATGATCAGGGTGTCGATGCCCCAGGTGGTCAACGTCGAGGCAAGCGACGTGCCGAAGAACGCGCTCGGATACTGCTTGGAGACCACGAGCTCGTCGTCGCCGACGTCGAGGCCGGCCGGCCAGGCGCCGAGCGGACTGCCTTCCAGGAAATGCCGCAGCGGCTTGGCCTTCTGGAAGAAGCGCCCGCCGTTCAGCGCGTGCTTCTGGTAGACCACGTTGGTGTAGATGACCGGAACGCCCGCGGCGCGCGCCGCGTCGCGCACGCGTATGGCGGAGGCAAGGGCGTCCTCGACGCCCGCATAGAGGTCGCAGCTCTTCTCGAAATAGGCCTGCACGAAGTCGACCAGAAGCATCGCCGGGCGCTTGCCGAAGCCGATGCGATTTTCGTAGACGCCCTGGTAGTTGGCCGCGAGATCGGTGCTCATCGCCCGATTATTTGTCCGGACGAATTTCCCGTCAATGCCGTTTTGTCCGTACAACTGCCGTTATCGTCGCACCCGGCTTGGCCGGGTCGTCACGGCGCGGTTCCAGGGGCTCAGGGCAGGGCGGTCTGCGGCCGGCAATGCGGCGGCAAACTCAGACTGCCCGCGTGTCGCGTGGCTTTGTCTGATGGATCCACGGCCGCGCCGAGCGGTCGCGATCCTGGAACGCGCGAATGTCCGCGTCACGCAGCAGCGTCGTGGCGATCTCGTCGCGGCCTTCCAGCAGCGCCTCGCGCCGCTCGGCATCGATTTCGAACGCGGTCACGGCGCCCGACGGCGCCATGATGGTCTTGCTCTGCAGATCGACCGTCATGGCCGGCGTGGTGCTGCCTTCCAGCTCCGCCGCCAGGCGTTCGACCTGGTCCTTCGGCAGCCAGATCAGCAATATGCCGTTCTGAAAGGCATTATTGGTGAAGATGTCGCCGAAGCTCGGAGCGATCACGCAGCGAAAGCCGAAACCCGCCAGCGCCCAGACTGCGGATTCGCGCGAGGAACCGCAGCCGAAGTTCTCGCCGGTGACCAGGATCTGCGCGCCTCGGTAGCGGGGCTGGTTGAGCACGAAATCCGGATTGTCCGACCGGTCGGTCCGGTAGCGAAGGGCCTCGAAGGCAAATGCGCCGAGCTCGCTTCGTTGATGGCCGACCAGCCGCTTGGCCGGAATGATGACGTCGGTGTCGATGTTGGCCTTGACGAAGGGAGCGGCCGTGCCGGTGACGCGCGTGAACTTCTGCATGGGTCACCCGAGCTTGCGCGCGTCGGCGATGCGGCCGGCAACCGCCGCCGCGGCCGCCATCGCTGGGCTGGCGAGATGGGTGCGGGCGTTGGGGCCCTGACGGCCGACAAAGTTTCGGTTGGTCGTCGACACGGAGCGCTGGCCCGGCGCGACGGTGTCGCCGTTGATGCCGGCGCACATCGAGCAGCCCGGCTTGCGCCACTCGAAGCCCGCGCTCAGGAAAATCTTGTCGAGGCCTTCGCGCTCCGCCTCCCGCTGCGTGGTCTCCGAACCCGGAACGACCCAGGCGCGCACATTGGGCGCGACCTTGCGGCCGGCGACGACGCGCGCGGCTTCGCGAATATCCGAAAGCCGGCCGTTGGTGCAGGAGCCGACGAACACCCAGTCGACTGGCGTGCCTTCGATGGCTTCGCCGGGTTTGAGGCCCATATAGGCCAGCGCGGCCTCCATCGCCTGGCGGCGCTGCGGATTGGCCTCGCGAGACGGGTCCGGGATGCGTTGATCGACCGCGATCACGTCCTGCGGGCTCGTGCCCCAGGTGATCTGCGGCGCGATCTTGGTCGCATCGATCACATGTTCCACGTCGAAG
This sequence comes from uncultured Rhodoplanes sp., assembly GCA_936924235.1. Taxonomy (GTDB): domain Bacteria; phylum Pseudomonadota; class Alphaproteobacteria; order Rhizobiales; family Xanthobacteraceae; genus Z2-YC6860. The sequence continues at coordinate 6,301 of CAKZHN010000285.1, forward strand.
CGCGCGTCGTCGTCGCTCGGCAGCGTGCGCCAGTGAGCGCAGGCGTGGTCGAACATCTCGCCATCGGGCGCATAAGACCGGCCGGCCAGATAGGAATACGCCGTGTCGTCGGGCGCGATCATGCCGATCTTGGCTCCGAGCTCGATCGACAGATTGCAGACCGTGAGCCGTTGATCGACGCTCATCGCCCGGATCGCCGAGCCGGCAAACTCGACCGCGTGGCCGCGGCCGGCGCCGGTGCCGATCTGGCCGATGGTGGCCAGGATGGCGTCCTTGGCGGCAACACCGGAGCCAAGCTTGCCGTCGAGCCTGATCCGCATCGTCGTGGGTTTGGTCTGCCGCAGCGTCTGCGTCGCGAGCACGTGCATGACCTCGGTCGCGCCGATGCCGAAGGCCAGAGCGCCAAGTCCGCCATGCGTGCAGGTGTGGCTGTCGCCGCAGACGATCGTCATGCCGGGCTGGCTCAAACCGAGCTCCGGGCCGATCACATGGACGATGCCCTGGCCCTCGGTGCCGAGATCGAAATAGGTGATGCCGGAGGCTTCGGAGCCTTCCTTCATCTCGCGCAGCAGACGGCTGCTGTTCGGCGTCGAGTCGGCGCGCCGGTCCGGCGCGGTCGCGACGGCGTGGTCGGGCACGCTGAAGGTCAGCTCCGGATTGTGAACCTCGAGGCCACGGTCGCGGATCCGTCGGAGGCTCGCGCCGCCTTCGAGGTCATGCAGCAGATGGCGGTCGATCGCGAGCAGCGACACGCCGCCCGGGAGCTCGGCGATCACGTGCGACGACCAGACTTTGTCGAAAAGCGTACGCGGGTGCATGGGGCGGACCGGGCTGCGTCGTTAGGAGGTCTTCCGACACTAATGGGCCATTACGTCCTTAACAATCATCGGATTCCGCCCGCTGCCGAGCATCGGCAGCCTTGCGAGCAATCAGCCATCCGCGGTTCCCGCATATCTGTCCGACCGGCCGAAACCCGATCCACCCGATTTTCTCCAGTTGTCCGCCTGCGCCCAAGCCGTAGGAACGGGACCGGGCACACCGGATTCCGGCGCAGGCTGGACCGATCGCGAGCGGGGAATGGGGAATGGCGCAATATCCGTCCAACATCGATCTGTCGAACCTGAATGGCACCACAGGCTTCAAGATCAGCGGTGTGGGGTTCGGCGACCACACCGGCTGGTCGGTGGCCTCGGCGGGCGACGTCAACGGTGACGGCTTCGACGACGTGATCGTCGGTGCGCCATATGCTGACGCGAATGGCCTCGATTCAGGCGCGGGCTATGTGGTGTTCGGCGAGGCTGGAGGCTTTTCGTCCAACATCAACCTGTCGAGCCTGGACGGCAGCAACGGCTTCAGGATCAGCGGCGCGGCGCGGGACGACAAAAGCGGCTACTCAGTCGCCTCGGCAGGCGACGTCAACGGCGACGGCTTTGCCGACCTGATCATCGGTGATCCGTACGCCAACCCTCATGGCAGCCACTCAGGCGAAAGCTACGTGCTGTTCGGCGGTGCCTCCGGCTTTGGTTCCAACATCGATCTTTCGAACCTCGATGGCACCAACGGCTTCAAGCTCAACGGCGTCGCCGCCAACGACCACACCGGCTCGTCGGTGGCCTCGGCGGGCGATCTCAATGGCGACGGTTTTGACGATGTGATCGTCGGTGCCTACGGCGCGAACGCGAGCTACGTGGTGTTCGGCGAGGCCTCCGGTTTCGCTGCCAATATCGACCCATCGAGCCTCAACGGCACGAATGGCTTCACGATCAGCGGCCCGGGGGGGTCCAATAGCGGCTTTTCGGTCGCTTCGGCGGGCGACGTCAACGGCGACGGTCTGAACGACCTGATCATCGGCGCCTCCGGCACCGGCGTGAGCTACGTGGTGTTCGGCAACGCCTCCGGCTTCGCTTCGAACATCGATCTGTCGAGCCTCGATGGCACGAACGGGTTCGAGATCAGTGGCGCGGCGACTGGCAGCCCGACCGACTTCGGCGCCTTCAGGATCTCCGTCGCCTCGGCGGGCGACGTCAATGGCGACGGCCTTGCCGATCTGATCATCGGCGCGCCTGGTGCGAATGGCAATTATTCGGGCGCGAGCTACGTGGTGTTCGGCAAGGCCGGCGGTTTTGCCTCCAACATCGACCTGTCGAGCCTCAATGGCACGAACGGGTTCAAGATCAGCGGCACGACGGCCAACGACCAAAGCGGCTGGTCGGTCGCCTCGGCGGGCGACGTCAACGGCGATGGCTTCGACGATGTGATCGTGGGCGCCGCCTATGCCGATCCTCATGCCGCCAGTTCGGGCGCCAGCTATGTGGTGTTCGGCAAGGCTGGCGGATTTGCCTCCAACATCGATCTGTCGAGCCTCAATGGCACGAATGGCTTCAAGATCAGCGGCGCGGTGACGCTCGATAAAAGCGGCTTTTCGGTCGCCGCGGCGGGCGACCTCAACGGCGACGGCTTTGCCGACCTGATCGTCGGCGCCCCGCATCCGACATCCAACCGCTCAGGCGCGAGCTACGTGATATTCGGCCAGGCGCCGGACACCGCGGTGACGCGCGTCGGCAGCGATGCGTCGCAGACGATCTCCGGTGGCGCCTTTGGCGACACACTGCTCGGGCTGGGCGGCAACGACGTGCTGAACGGCAACGGCGGCGACGACAACCTGATCGGCGGCGACGGTAACGACGTGCTCAACGGCGGCACGGGCGATGACGTGATGGTCGGCGGCACCGGCGACGATACCTATTTTGTGGACAGCCAGCACGACATCGTGGCGGAGCATCCCGGCGAGGGCACCGACACGGTGCATACCACGGTGTCCTACGCGCTCACGCCGAACGTCGAGATCCTGATCGCCGACAGCAACGCCGGCCTGTCGCTCATCGGCAACGATCTCGACAACATCCTCCACGGCGGCGACGGCAACGATCGGCTGAATGGTGGCAAGGGCGCCGACCAGATGTCGGGCGGCGACGGCAACGACACCTACGTGGTCGACAACAGCGGCGACGCGATTGCCGACACCTCAGGCTTCGACACCGTCATCACCATGGTTGACTACACGCTTGGTGACGATATCGAGCGGCTGAAGGCCGGCTCTGGCAACGGACTGATCCTCACCGGCAACGATCTCGGCAACCGGATCATCGGTGGCGCCGGTAATGACGTCATCACTGGCGGGCTTGGCAAGGACGTGCTGAGCGGCGGCGGTGGCGACGACGTGTTTAAGTACCTCGACATCGGCGACAGCGGTCCGGACGGTGCGCACCGCGATACTATCAACGACTTCAGCGCGGGTGACCGGATCGACTTGTCAGCGATCGATGCGATCGATGGCGGCAACCACGACAGCTTCACCTTCATCGGCAGCGGCAAGTTCACCGCGGCCGGGCAGGTACGTTTCAGCATTACCGCGGGCGGCGATACGCTGATCCAGGCCAACACCGGCGGCACGCTGTCGGCGGATTTCGCGATCCTGCTCAAAGGCGACCATGCGCTCACCGCGGCGGATTTCAAATTGAGCTGATCTGCAGGCGATAGGAGCGCTGAGGCCGCCTTGTGCGGCGGCCTCAGCGATCGGACTAGAAGTCCGTCCAGGCGTCGCCACGCCAGTAACCGCGGCCGGCGTGCTCACGCCACGAGTAGTGGTCGCTCGGTCCCCACTTCCAGCTGTCCTCGTGGATCGTCACGCGCGCCTCAGGCGGATAGGTGTATCGCTCCTTGGCGTGCCAGCAGACGTCGCCGGAGCAGATGATCGCTGCCGATGCCGACGTTGCGGCGAACGCCAGAACGGCTGCACCGGTTGCAGTTCCGATAAGCAAAGTCCGAAGTTTCGTCATGTTCCACCTCTGTTGTCCCAGCCCGATGGGCCAACAAAAGGCAGAGGTGCAACGTTCCTTACCAGACCGATGCTGCGCTTTCGCGAGAAACAAACTGTCGGAATGTTCAACTTAAGACCGGCGACCGCAACGGCCGTCACCACACCATGAGCGGAAAGGTCATGATCCGCGTGCCCCGCGTGCTTCGCATCCGGCTGCCGGCGGCAAGCTCGGCCGGCGATTGCCCGATCTCCATCGTCCAATAGTGCTGGCCGGACCGCGACACGGCGTGCGCGACGGCCTTGCAGCCGGGCAGCCGCATGTTCGCGGCGTGGCCGGGCGAAGCGCGCCACTGCGCCATCGTTGCGGCCTTGGTCTTGTTGCCGGCGGCGACGTTCTCGGCGCGAGCGCCTTTCGCCGCCCGATCGGAAAAGCCCGAGTGGTCCATGCTGTCGCGGCGGGCCATGTCGTTGGAGTGTTGCTGGGCGAGCTGCTGCATCAGCACGCAATCGGATTTCGCCCAGGCGTGTGTCGTCGCGATCAGCGCGACCGACATGGCGGCAACGGAAATCCGAACGAGCCTCATGGCCATTCTTCCGGGGGATCCGTCAGCGCTGACACGGAGCAACTCGCCGTATGGTCGCAAGCGTTTCATCGCTCCCCGAATGATTGGCGCATTTTCAGAAAAAGATAGAAGATGGAAAATAGAGCGGCCGGAGACAGGATGGCCATGACGATGAGATAAACTGCCATATGCAGCGAATCCTGGTACATCGCCACGACGGTGATCGCCAGGAGCGACACGACCGCCACCGCCGCGGCGATCATCGTGCGTGCTTGCTGCGAAAGGCCGTCAGACACTGCAGTCCCTCAATATTCCGGGGTGAAAACCCGCTCTGATCCATCGCCAGAACGGCACCCGGCAGCCCGCCACACGGCTCGGCGAATATAATCAAAGTCTGGTGTGAACGTCGACCACCACCACCCGGCCGTTCTCGACCTGTTTCACCGCCTCGGCGAGCACCTTGGCAAGGTCGCCGGGCTCGGTCACCGGGCCTGCCGCCCAGGCGCCGTAGCTTCGGGCGTTCATGGCATGATCGACCGCCGGATCGACCATGCGTTGCCCGATCCAGGCGTTTTCGCGCGGGCGATTGCGGTCCTTGGCGACCTCGATCTGGTGCCGTTCGTCGTTGCCCCAGGTGTTGTTGTTGTTGATTACGCAAAGCAGCGGCGCGCGGTAGTGGACCGCGGTCCAGATCGCGCTCGCATACATCGCATAGTCGCCGTCGCCGAAGATCGCGACGCAGAACCGCCCAGCGTCGCGCGCCGCGATCGCTGCGCCGACCGCCGCGCCCGGGCCGTAGCCAACGCCGCCGCCGCCGTTGTGGCCGAGATAGTCGCCTGCGCCTCCGAACTGCCAGATGCCTTCGGGAAAGCTCGCCTGGTTGCGGACTGCGAGCAGCGCCTTCTTGTGCTTGACGGCGTCGTGGATCTCGGACACCAACCGGGCAGGGGTGATCGGTTTGTTGTCCCAGTCTTTCTTCGCGGCCTCGCGCTGGCGTGCCCGCAGAGCGCCGTGGCGCTCAGCGATGGCGGCCTTGCGCGTCTTGACCTGCGCCTGCAGCCTTTGATCTGACTGCAAATGCTGCCGCACCGCATCGGCAAGCTGCCTGGTGCCGAACAACGGATCGGCGCAGAGCTGCACGTCGATTGGCGCTTGCGAGCTCGCGAGATAGGACCACGAGGTCGGCGCCATCTCGTTCAGCGACAGATCGATCACTGTCCGGCCGGCTTTGTCACGGCTCAATGCCACCTCGGCGCGCTCGTTGGTGTAGGCGTTCAACAGGCTTGAGAGGTCGCGGCAATCGATGGCCAGAACGACGTCGGCTTCGTTCACCAGCTTGCGTTCGCCGCTGAGATTCTGCGGATGGCCGGTCGGGAACGCGACCATCGCGAGATCGTCCAGATACGCGGCGCCGGTCAGCTCCACGAGATCGACGAGCGCGGCGGTGCTGGCCGAATTGAGGCCGAGCCGTCCGCCGACGATGAGCGGCAGCCTGGCGTTCAGCAGCAGCTCCGCAGCTTTCGCCAGCGCCTGCGGATTGGCCGCGATCGGCGCGCCGACCTGCCAGAGTCTCTGGTCCGGCATATGAAGCGCGCCGGCGATCTTCTGCTCCTGCACGCCGCAGTCGGCGGTGATGTAGACCGGGCCGGCCGGCTTCGTCATCGCGATCTTGGCGCCGCGCGCCAGCGCGTCGAGCGTCGCCTGTCCGGTGACCGGATCGTCCGACCATTTCACGTAGGACTTCACGATCTCGCTTTGCTGATTGGCACAGTGCAGCCAGTCGACCCATCGGCGTTCAGCAGGATCAAGAGGCCCGCTGCCGCCGATCACCATCAACGGCACCTGATCGGCGAAGGCGTTGTAGACCGCCATCGAGCCGTTCATCAGGCCGACGAGATTGTGGATCATGCAGACGCCGAGCTTGCCGGTCGCCTTGGCGTAGCCGTGCGCCATGGCGATCACGGCCTGCTCGTGGATGCCCATGATCAGCTTGGGCTTGTGGTTGCGGCCGAAGTTGACCAGTGAGTCATGCAGGCCGCGAAAGCTCGAGCCTGGCAGCAGGAACACGTAGTCGGTATCGAGCCTGGCCAGGAATTCGACGAAAGCGTCCGAATAGTATTCCGCGTCGCGGCGGTTCTCCGGCAGTTTGATGGGGGTCTCACCCGCGTAGCGGTTGGACGGATCGTCGTTCGTCATTCACTCGCCCTTGATATTGGCTTCCTTGATGACGCGGGCCCAGCGCTCGGACTGGCTGGTGATGAAGCCCTCGAACTCCCGCGGTCCGCCGCCAAAGATCACGAAGCCGCGTCGTTCCAGAACCTTCTTGATGTCCGGGCGATCGAGGACTTCCGCGATGTCGCGCACGATCTTGTCGCGGATCGCATCCGGCAGGTTCGCAGGGCCAAACAGTCCGAACGAGCCCTGCGACGTGAAGCCGGGCACGCCTTGCTCCGCGATGGTGGGGATTTCGGGCGCAAGAGGCGAGCGCGTCAGCGAGGCGACGCCGAGCGTGCGCATGCTGCCGGCGCTCACATAGGGCAGGATGGTCGCGACGCTGTTGAACGACGCCGTCACCTCGCCGGTGAGCACTGCGGTGGTCGCTTCCGGCGCGCCCTTGTAGGGCACGTGCACGAGCTCGATGCCGGTGAGGTGCGCGAAGTTCTCCATCGAAAGGCGCTGATGGCTGCCCGGTCCGGTCGAGCCGTACATGACGGTGCCGGGCTTCGACTTCGCCCAGTCGACGAATTCCTTGACGTTCGTGGCCGGTGCGGACTTGGTCAGCGCGAACATATGCGGCGCCGTCGCCAGCAGCATGACCGGCGTCAGCTCTTTCAGCGAATAAGGCAGTGACGGATAGAACAGCGGATTGAGCAGGTAGGTGCCGTCCGACGCCAGCAGCAGCGTGTAGCCGTCGGGCGTGCTTCGCGTCACCGCGGTGGTGCCGATGATGGTGTTGCCGCCGGGCCGGTTCTCGAGCACGACCGGCTGGCCCCATTTCTCGGACAGCGCCTGTGTCACGACCCGAAGCAGGATGTCCGGCGTGCCTCCGGCCGAGTAGGGGACGACGATGCGAACCGTGCGGTTCGGATAGTCCTCCGCGCGGCCAGGCGCGGCGAACATCGTGAGCGCCAGCGCAGCAAGCGCGGCAGCCGTTCGCAAGCGGCGCATCATCATATCCGGATTCCGCTCAGGGCAACGCCGCCGGTGGCTTCCGGTGCTTCGTTGCCTGCTCGTACGCATAGGCGAGCGCGATCATCCGGGCGTCGTCATAGGGCCTGCCGAGGAAGGTGATCCCGGCCGGCCGGTCGCTGCGGGTGAATCCCGCCGGCACCACGATCGAGGGCACGAACATCAGGAAGGTGTTGATGTGCGGCGCGCCCTTCTGGTCGACGAACGGCGGGTTGACGCCGTCCTTGATCAAGGTCGGCGTGTGCTCGACCGCCTTGTGCACGATGGCGTCGAGCTTGTGGTCCGCCATGACCTTGAGCAGATTGATCATCAGCGTCTCGCGCCCCGTCATGGAGGCGTGGTGCTTCTCGGGTGAATCGGCGTTCTTCCAGCGTCGGTGGCCGCTGTTCACCACCTTCTCGAACAGCGGCGAGGCGAGCGCCGTCTTGCGCGTGCCGTAGGGCGTATCGCCGCCCTTGAAGTACAGCTCGTGCATGGTGTCGTCGTCGGCGACGCTGCGGGCGCGCGTCGCGAGCAGCGCCTTGAGGTCGGGAATGACGATCGGATCGACAATGGTGGCGCCGGCTTTGGCCAGATCGGCGACCGCGCGGTCGAACACCTCGGTGACTTCCTTGAAGTCCTTGCTGTCCGGCTCGCTGTGATAGCCCATCGGCTCGCGCAGGATGCCGATGCGCGCGCCGTTCAACGCTACCTTGTCGAGCGCGCCCGAATAGTCCGCCTCGTGGCCGACGCCATACGCGGTCACGGGATCGTTCGGATCGTAGCCGACCATGCTGTCGAGGAGCTTGGCCAGGTCGGTGACGCTGCGTGCCATCGGCCCGAGCGAGCCGTTGATGGTCGGCCAGCCGCCATAGACGCCGCCACGACTGACGAGACCCATCGTGGGCCGCATGCCGGCGACGCCGTTCCAGATCGAAGGCCTGCGGATCGAGGCGAAGCCTTCCTGTCCCACCGCGACGGTGCAGAAGTTCGCCGACACCGCGGCGCCGGAGCCGCCGGACGAGCCGCCCGCGGTGCGCTCGAGGTCGTAGACATTGCGGGTCGAGCCGAACAGCGAGCCGTGGGTGTCGCCGCCGCCCAATTCGCCGAGCGTGGCCTTGCCGAGGAAGATGACACCGGCGTCGCGGAGCTTCTTCACCGCGAAGGCGTCCTCGCGCGGCATGTAGTCCTTATACAGCACCGAGCCGAGCGTGGTCGGCATGCCCTTGACGTCGCCCTGGTCCTTCATGATCACCGGGATGCCGTGCAGCGGGCCGACGAAGCCGCCTTTCTTGAATGCGGCGTCGAGCCGGTCGGCTTCTTCCAGCGCGGTGGGATTGAGCGAGATCAGCGCGTTGATGGCCGGTCCCTGCTGGTCATAGGCGGCGATGCGGTCGAGGTAGGCCTGCACCAGCGCCCGGCACGTGAGCGTGCCGGCCTGATAGGCGGCATGGACATCGGCGATGGTGGTTTCGAGCAGTCGGAAGGATGTGGTGTGCATGAACAAGAATAGGCCGTGAAATAAAAGGCTGTAAACGCACCGCTGCATGGCAGGGGGCGGCGCCGGGCATGTCGGCCGTTCCGGAAGTTTGATAGGCTGCCCGCCAAATCGGCGGCTGCTTCAACGAATGCCGCTCAAATAAGCCGACCACCAATAGCGATCGAATTGGGGAGGCCTGGGGATGAAACGCTTGGCATCGGCCGTTCTGGCCGCGTTCTGTCTGTGGCCGTTGCTCGCGTCCGCGCAGCCGGCCGCCACGCAAGTCTCGCTCAACGACAAAGAGCTCACCGGCATGCGGCTGTTCAATCAGTCGTGCCGCGTCTGTCACACCAAGCCTCAATACAACAGCCCGCTTTACGGCCCGGCGCTGTCGCGCCAGTCGCTCGGCGGCCAGGACGATGTGATGCGCGAGGTCATCAGCAACGGCACGCCGCGCATGCCGGGCTTCAAGCACCATTTCCAGCCGCAGCAGATCGACGCCATCGTCGCCTATCTCAAGACCGTCCCGGCGCCCGCGCCATAGGAGGGATTCATGCGAAGCATGCGACTGTCCCTTGCTGTCAGTTCTCTCGTCCTCGCGTTGCTCGGCGGGCCGGTATCCGCCGCCGACACCATCCTCAGCGGCATCGTCAAATCGTCCGACGGTGCGGCGCTGGGTGGCGTCATGGTCTCGGCCAAACCGCAAGGCGGCACCATCACCACCACGGTGCTGACCGACGAAGCGGGCCGCTACTACTTTCCGCCGCTCGCCACCGGCAAGTATCGGGTCTGGGCGCAGGCGCTGTCGTTCGCAGCCGACAAGGGCGAGATCGATCTCGGCGCAACGAAGAAGCGCGACTTCACGCTCAAGCCGACCGAGGACGTGTGGAAGCAGCTTCCCGGCAACCAGATGCTCGCGGCGCTGCCGGAGGACAACGAGCAGGACAAGCGCATGAAGGCGATCGTGCGCAACAACTGCACGGCCTGCCACACCGCGAGCTACGTGCTGCAGCATCGCTTCGACGAGGCCGGCTGGAACGCCATCGTCGAGCTGATGAAGAACGTCAACGTCTACGGCGCCTATGTGGGCGCGAGCCGTCCGCCGTCCGGCATCCTCGACTATCATCAGAAGGAACTCGCCGCTTACCTGGCGAAGGCGAGGGGGCCCGGCGAGAACGGCACCCACGTCAAGCTCGAGCCGCGCGCCACCGGCGAGGCCGCGCGCGCCGTATATAAAGAGTACGAGGTTCCGCTCGACGCCGATGCGGGGCTGCCGGCGAACTTCGTGCAAAACGACGGCAGCGACTGGTCGCTCGGCACGCCGTCGGTGCTCATTCCGGGCTGGGGCGTGCACGACGCCTGGATGGATTTCCAGGGCGACCTCTGGTTCACCTGCAACATCCCGAACAAGCAGATCACCATCGGCCGCATCTCCGCGAAGACGGGCGCGGTGAAGCTGTTCGCGGTGCCGGGCCCGCAGGGCCTGATGGCGCAGACCCACGGCATGACCCGCGATCCGAACGGCATCCTGTGGTTCAACGTCAATCCGGGCCGTGGCGGCATCGGCCGCATGGATCCCAAGACCGAGCAGCTCGACGTGTTCATCCCGCCGCCCGGCATGTCGCCGACCGGCGGCGCTACCACGGTCGACTACGACGGCAAGGGCAAGATCTGGTCGTCGTCACCGGACGGCGCGCTGCGCTTCGATCCGGACACCGGCCAGTTCACCGAGTTCAAGTCGATCACCTACAAGACGCCGAACGGCACCGGCGTGACTTACGGCGCCGCCGCCGATCGCGACGGCAACGGCTGGTGGGCCGAGATGGTGCTCGACATCGTCGGCAAGGGCATCGCCGCGACCGGCAAGTCCGAGGAGGTGAAGCTCGAGCCGGTGAAGGCCGAGCTCGATCGCGTCACGCCCGAAGCCAGGAAGTTCTTCGAGACCTACAACCAGCCGGACTTCAACAGTCCGCTGCCCTGGGCGCAGGGACCGCGCCGGATGGGCACCGACAAGGCCGCCGACGTGCTCTGGGTCGGCAACTCCTGGGGCGCGAACCTCGCGCGCATCAACACCAGGACCAACGAGGTCACCTACGTGCCGCTGCCGAACCGGCAGCAGCCGTATCACGTGCATGTCGACAAGCAGCACCGGCCGTGGACCAACATCTGGGGCGGCGATCGCGTGATGCGTTACGATCCGGAGACGCGGGCGTGGACCGCGTTCGACCTGCCGACCCGCGGCGCCGAGCCGCGCTACGTGTCGCTGCTCGAGCGTGACGGTGCGCCGACGCAGGTGGTGCTGCCGTATTTCCGGGCGCGGAAGGTTGCGGTGATGACGCTGCGCAGCGAGGCCGATCTCAAGGAGCTCGCGAGCCAGGCCGAGCGGCAGTGAGCCGCGACTGATGCGAAGCGGTCCCGGCCGGTCTCCCGGCCGGGACCGGCGCCCTCGGCATCGCCCCCGGGATCCAGCCGGAAAGCGCGCGGTGAAACTACGCGCGCGGCGCGCTTCGCGTCATTGGGGATAATACGTAGGGCGATTGTAAAAACTTCGGCAGCGACGGCCGTAGCACGCCGCGTGCGAAACTCATGCGCCGCGACGAAGCGATCGAGCCTCCGACCTTCGTTCTTGTTGTTGTCATTCGACGTATTCTTTTTGGTCCCCGACTGCCGCTCGTGTTGCGCAATTGTGTCATCTGACACGATCGGTTCCAAAACTAACGCTGCGTTCCATTTTTCAGCCGCGCGTGCACGCTGTGGCTGCACAGCTTCCAGCTTCACTGTATATGCTGAGCTCCGAGCCACGTTGCTGTGGCGTCCGCGGGGGCGGCTGACGACGCTTGAAGCGAGCCTGGTGAACAGGACGCGGAGGGTTTCATGGCGTTTCCACCTGTTTTGAATCTGTCGACCCTGAATGGCACCCACGGCTTCAAGATCAATGGCGTAGCTACAAACGATAACAGCGGCTGGTCGGTCGCGTCAGCGGGCGATGTCAATGGCGACGGTATCGGCGATCTGATTGTCGGCGCTCCCTTCGTCGGCGTCGAAACGGGCGCGAGCTATGTGGTGTTCGGCAAGACCGGAGGTTTTGGCGCCAGCATCAACCTGTCGGGTCTCGACGGCACGAACGGCTTCAAGCTCAGCGGCACGCCAGGGGCGTCCGGTGCCGGTTACTCGGTCGCTTCAGCGGGCGACGTCAACGGCGACGGTTTCGATGACGTCATTGTCGGCGCGCCGTTTGCCACCGGCGATGCCACTGCTTCAGGCGTGAGCTACGTGGTGTTTGGCAGCGCCGGAGGTTTTTCGTCCAACATCGATCTGTCGAGCCTCGATGGCAGCGATGGATTCAGGCTGACCGGCTCGAACTTCCTTGATTTCGCTGGCACTTCAGTCGCCTCGGCAGGCGACATCAACGGCGATGGCTTTGACGACATGATCATCGGCGCGCCCCGTGCCGGCGCCAGTTATGTGGTCTTCGGCAAGGCCGGTGGCTTTTCATCCAGCATCGACCTGCCGAGTCTCAACGGTTCAAACGGGTTCGCGATCGTCGACGGGAATGGCGATCGCCTTGGCAACTCCGTCGCGTCGGCCGGCGATATCAATGGCGACGGCATCGACGATCTGATCGTCGGCGCTCCCGACGCCGGCGGCCAGGCGGGCGCGAGCTATGTGGTGTTCGGCAAAGCCGGAGGATTCGGCAGCTCTCTGAGTGTGAGTAACCTCAATGGCAGCAACGGATTCGAGATCAGCGGCGTGGCGGCGGGCGACCAGAGCGGCATCTCCGTCGCCTCGGCCGGCGACGTCAACGGCGACGGCTTCGACGACCTGATCATCGGCGCCCAGAACGCCAACGGCCACGGCCCCGGCTCGGGCGTGACCTATGTGGTGTTCGGCCACGCCGGAGGCTTCGCCTCCAACATCGATCTGTCGAGCCTCGACGGCACCAACGGCTTCAAGCTGAGCGGCGTCGCCACGGTCGACTACAGCGGCCACTCGGTCGCCGCGGCCGGCGACGTGAACGGCGACGGCATCGGTGATCTGATCGTGGGTGCGCCGCACCCGAACGACGGCTCGCCCGGCGCGAGCTACATCGTATTCGGGCGGCAGCCGGATGCGCCGGTGGTGCGGGTCGGCACCGACGTGTCGCAGACGCTCGCCGGCGGCGCGTTCCACGACGTGCTCATTGGCCTCGGCGGCGACGACCAGCTCTACGGCAACGGCGGCGACGACATCCTGGACGGCGGCGACGGCAACGACACGCTGCACGGCGGCGACGGCAATGACGTGCTCGACGGCGGCGCCGGCGTCGACATGATGATCGGCGGCACCGGCAACGACACGTACTATGTCGATAATCCCAGTGACGTGGTGACGGAGCTCGCGGGCGAGGGCACCGATACGGTGCACACCACCGTGTCCTATGCGCTGACGGCGAATGTCGAGATACTGATCGCCGATTCCAATGCCGGCCTGGCGCTGACCGGCAATACGCTCGACAACCTCATCATTGGCGGCGACGGCAACGACCGCATCAACGGCGGCCGGGGCGCCGACCACATGCAGGGCGGCGCCGGCAACGACACCTACATGGTCGACAACATCGGCGATGTGATCACGGACACGTCAGGCGTCGACACCGTCATCACCAGGATCGACTACACGCTCGGCTCGGACATCGAGAACCTGCGCGCCGGCGCCGACAGCGGCTTGATCCTCACCGGCAACGGCCTCGCCAACAGGATCGTCGGAGGCGGCGGCAACGACACGCTGACCGGCGGTCTCGGCAAGGACACGCTGACCGGCGGCGGCGGCGACGACGTGTTCAGGTATCTTGCGACAAGCGACAGCGGCGCCGACGCCGGGCACCGCGACACCATCACGGACTTCAGCGCAGGCGACAAGATCGACTTGTCGGCAATCGACGCGATCGATGGTGGCGGCCATGACACATTCACGTTCATCGGCGCGGGCCGCTTTACCGCGGCGGGCCAAGTGCGCGCGACCCTTACCGCGGGCGGCGATACGCTGATCGAGGCCAACACCGGCAGCACCACTACGGCCGACTTCTCGATCCTGCTGCAGGGCGACCACACGCTCACCGCGGCGGACTTCAAACTCACCTGAGCCACCATAAAACAAAAGCCCCGCGCGAGCGGGGCTTAAGTTCAGTCGAAGACGAAGCTATTACTTCGTCTTCAGGTTTTCTGCCGAGACCTTGCCGTTCCGGCCGGTCACGAGCTCATAGTCGACACTCTGTCCTTCATTCAGTCCCTGCAATCCCGCGCGCTGAACCGCCGAGATATGCACGAACACGTCAGGGCCGCCGCCTTGCGGCTGAATGAAACCAAAGCCCTTGGTTGGGTTGAACCACTTCACAGTGCCAGTCGCCACGTTGCCTCTCCAAGAAAAGTCCGAACAGGTAGTCCCGCCGACCCCGTAACCTACCGAACAAATCTTTCGCTCGGAAGACACATCTCGTGAGTGGTGTAGCTCACAAAAGGGGCGGGCGCCCGAGCCGAATGCCAAAGCCGGCGCCTCCGTCGGGTGGGGGACATTCAAGCCGGTTTCGCCGCGGCGCGCAGCTTCGATCGGTCAAACGCCCGCCGCCGCTCAAGATTTCACCGGGAAGAGCAGGGAACGATGGCCTGCTGCCACCCGTTCTGGTTTGAGCAGACATGAAAGGACAGCCGATGCGATATCTCGCAGCCACCGCCGTGATGCTTTTTGCCGCGCAATTCGCATCTGCGCGCGGCGAGCCGCCGAACGCGGCGGCCCCGCAACCGCCTTCGGTCAGCGCCAACCCGCAACCCGCGAAAACCACCGAGGAACTGAAGAAGAGAGTCGAGGAGGTCGGCTTCAAGGACGTCGAGGTGGTGCCGCGCATGTTCGTGGTGCTGGCCAAGAAGCCCGACGGGCAGAGCGTCTCGATGATCGTCGATGCCGACACGCTGCAGGCCCTGCAGCTCGGCGCCGACGGCCCCGACCAAGGCGGCAGCGAAGAGCCGGCGGCTCCGGAGGGCGCGTGCAAGGGGCCGGCGCAGGGCCAGCCGTTGTAGCGGCTTTCACATTATTGATTGTCATTGATCGTCGCTATCCGGCGGCGCGGTCGCGAAGGCCAGCCCCGGCGGCTGAGTGTCGCCGGTTTTCTCAAGCCTGGTGCTCCAGGTCGACACCGGGCAAGGACCACACCGCCGACTTCTCGATCCTGCTGCAGGGGACGCACGCTTACGGACGCGGATTCTCGAGTTCGGTTGAGGACACCCGCGTCGAGGACATCCGCGTGTCCCGGGTTCCGAAAAATGGAACCCGGCCGCCATCCCAAGACAGCTTAAGCCCGCGACTTCGCTGTGTAATTTCCCCGATGGCGTGTGCACGTCATGGCTGCACAGCCGCCGTGCTTCACTGTATACCCTGGTACCATGCCACGTTGACCGTGGCGTCCGCGGGGGCGGCCAAAGGCGACTTGACGCGAGCCTGGTGAACGGGCCGCCGGGGGAGTTTCATGTCGTTTCCATCCAACATCGATCTTTCGACTCTCAACGGCACCAACGGCTTCAAGATCAGCGGCGTCGCTGCGTTCGACGACAGCGGCTTCTCGGTCGCCTCGGCGGGCGACATCAACGGCGACGGGATCGATGACCTGATCATCGGCGCGCCCGGCGCCGATCCGAACGGCAGCAAATCCGGCGCGAG
>CAKZHN010000286.1 GCA_936924235.1 uncultured Rhodoplanes sp.
AGGGCTCTCCTTGGCTGCGCGCATCGGGCCGCCCTGCCCTATGCCGCGGTCGCTAAGCTGCTTTGGGCTTGAAGTTCGGATGCACGATCGCGCCATCGCGGGTCAGCACGGTGGCCTTGACGATCTCGTCGTCCCAGTTGACCGCGAGCTTCTTCTCTTTCTTGTCGATCAGGATTTCGAGGAAGGTCAGAAGGTTCTTGGCGTAGAGGCCCGACGCCGAGGCCGCGAGCCGGCCCGCCACGTTGGTGTAGCCGACGATCTTGACGCCGTTGACGTCCGCGACCTTGCCGGCCTGCGCGCCTTCGACATTGCCGCCGCGCTCGACCGCGAGATCGACCAGCACCGAGCCGGGCCGCATCGAACTGACCATCTCGGCGGAGACCAGCTTCGGCGCGGGCCGCCCCGGGATCAGCGCCGTGGTGATGACCACGTCCTGCTTCTTGATGTGCTCGGCAACCAGCGCGGCCTGCTTGGCCTGGTACTCCTTCGACATTTCCTTGGCGTAGCCGCCCGCCGTCTGGGCGTTCTTGAACTCCTCGTCCTCGACGGCGAGGAACTTGGCGCCAAGGCTTTCGACCTGCTCCTTGGTCGCCGGCCGCACGTCGGTCGCGGTCACCACGGCGCCGAGCCGGCGCGCGGTCGCGATCGCCTGCAGGCCCGCGACGCCGACGCCCATGATGAACACGCGCGCGGCGGGCACGGTCCCGGCCGCCGTCATCATCATCGGGAAGGCGCGGCCGTATTCGGACGAGGCGTCGATGACGGCGCGATAGCCCGCGAGGTTGGCCTGGCTCGACAGCACGTCCATGGACTGCGCGCGGGTGATGCGCGGCATCAGTTCCATGGCGAAGGCCGTGACCTTGGCATCGGCCAGCGCCTTGAGCGCGGGCTCGTTGCCGTAAGGATCCATGATGGAGATCACCAGCGCGCCGGGATTGACCCCCGCAAGCTCCGCAGGATTGGGCCGCCGCACCGTCAGCACCACATCGGCGCCCGACACCGCGCCCTTGGCCACCGAGGCGCCGGCTGCGGTGTAGTCGGCGTCGAGAATGCCGGACTTCACGCCGGCGCCGGGCTCGACGGCCACCTGCGCGCCGAGGCCAACCAGCTTCTTGACGGTTTCGGGGGTTGCCGCGACGCGCGGTTCGGAAGAGTCGGATTCAGCGCCAATCGCGATTTTCATGCTGCCTCCCGCGGCCGATCGGTCAGGCCATCATGTGGCCTGTGCGGTGCTCAGACCAGGAAGTAGGCCATCAGAGCGACGATGACGATGACCGTGCCCGTGCCCCACTTCACCAGGGTGATGAAGTTCCGGTAGGTCTGCTCGTGCGCGGGATAGTCGTTCCCGTCTGCGACCGAATATTCCACAGTGTCATGCGCCATTACGCGATCCTTTTGAATTCCAATGCCGGTCCCAGACGGGGAATTGAGAACGGAGCGCATTCCCCGGCCGCCTTCGCGGCCGAAAACGGCTCAACCGAGGAATTCAGGATTTAGCGGAATCGCGGGGGTCGGGCAATGCCGTGGGACGGGTCATCCCGCCTGGAAAGGCCTGCTGTTCACCGGCATTCCGTCTGGGCGGTGCTGCGGCTGGCGGCGGCCAGATCGTCCTCATGGCCGCGGACGATGTCGGCGATCATGCTGCCCATCTGCGGGTCCTTGAGGCAGCCGGACTGCTTGAGCGCGGCAAGCTGATCCTCCAGCCGCGGCTTGAGCTGGCGGGCGATCCGGCATTGCTCCTGGATCAGCTTGGCGCTGCCGCTTTTGCTCTGCTCGATCTGCTTGGAGATGCGCTGAAAGCGCGTGGTCAGCTTCTCGGTGTCCTTGGACATCAGCTTGCTGACTTCGTCGGCGCAGTCGGCCGCGCGCGCGACACGAGGCGCCAGAACGGCAGCCCCGATCAGCAGACAAAAGCCCAGCCGAACCAGCATCAACCAGCCTCCAAGTGCGGCGCCCCGCGCCCCCATAGCCCGGCCGGAGTCCGATGTCCAACATCAAGGGAGAAGGCAGCGGCGCTATCCCGCCGTTTCGAGGCCGGCTTTCGCAAGCGCTGCGCGCTGCCGCTCAGCGACCGCCGCGACCGAGAATTTTTCGATCGCCGCCTCGAACAACCGATGGAAATTGAGTTCCGCGCGCAAATGCAGGAACACCGCGCCAAGCCCGATCGCGGCACGGTCCATGAACACGAACTCCTGCGGCACCATCACCGGGCCTTTTTGCCGCAGCGCCCGCTGCACCTCGAACGCCTGGCGCCGGCCGTATTCGCCGGGCTTCACGCCGTCGGCGATGCTGCGTACGCGGTCTTCCATCAGCGGGCCGTAGATGAAGCGCGCCCAGATGTTGAGGATGTCGATCAGCTCACGGGAGAGCTTGCGGAACCCCCAGGTCTCGTAGGCATGCACGATGCGCGCGTCGTCGTTGTTGCGCAGCCCGTTGTAGAGATCGACCACGCCGCCGACGAACTTCGGCGGGAAGATGCGGATGCAGCCGTAGTCGAGCAGATTGATGCCCGCGGGCTTGCCCTTCTCCTTGAACACCGAGTAGTTGCCGAGATGCGGATCGCCGTGGATCACGCCGAAGCGGCTGAACGGCAGCCACCACGCGGTGAACATGGCCGTGGCGAGCCGATTGCGCAGCGCCAGCGGATCATCTTTGTGCTCGAGCATCCGGCTGCCGTCGAGCCATTGCATGGTGAGAAGCCGCTTGGTCGATAATTCCGGCTCGACGTCCGGCACGCGGATCAGATCCTCATCGGCGAGCATGTTCTGATAGAGCGCGATGTGCTTCGCCTCGCGGTGATAGTCGAGCTCCTCGCGCATCCGCGCGTCGATCTCCTTGATGATCTCCCGGGTGTCGATCGCGGGCTCGAAGCGCCGGTGCAGGGTGAACAGCAGCCGCAGCTGCTTGAGATCGGCCTCCACGGCCGACTGCATGTCGGCATATTGCAGCTTGCAGGCCAGCTCCGCGCCGTCGAGCGCGTGGGCGCGATGCACTTGGCCGAGCGAAGCCGCGGCGGCCGGATGATGCTCGAAGCTCTTGAACTTCTTCTGCCAGTCGGCGCCGAGCTCGGCCTGCATCCGGCGCTTGACGAAGGCCCAGCCCATCGGCGGCGCCTGGCTCTGCAGCTTGGTCAGCTCGTTGATGTATTCGGGCGGCAGCGCGTCCGGGATGGTGGCGAGAAGCTGCGCCACCTTCATGATCGGACCCTTGAGACCGCCGAGCGCCGCGGCGAGCTCGGCGGCATTCTTGGCGCGGTCGAGATCGAGACCGAAGATGCGGGCGCCGGCGATCCGCGCCGCGACCCCTCCGACATTGGCGCCGACCCGGGCGTAGCGCGCCGCGCGGGCTGAGAGACGGTTTCGTTCGCTGTCGGCCATTCCCAAACCTTTCAACTCTATCGATAAGCCTTGCCCACCGATTGACAAGACAAGATGGGCAGCGCCACGCTGAAAACAAATAAAAATGATCGCGGCGAAATCGCGCCGCTCAATGAATATGTCTGGGAGGACGTTCATGGACCGCATTCGTCTGCGAATGCTCGGCGGCGCATTGCTGTCGGGCGCGCTGCTGTCGGGAATTGTTGCCGCCACGGCTCAAGCCGAAGTGAAGCTGCCGGTGCCGGCGGTCGATCAGTCGGCAGTCGCCAAGCGCGGCTACTTCTATGTCGGCGGCCAATATGTCGGCGAGCCCGGCAAGAACATCATGCAGGGCCAGATCTATGTCGAGGTGCTGGCGCCGAAGACGCAGCGCCGTCCCTACCCGCTGGTGCTGATCCATGGCGCGGCGCAGACCGCGACCAACTGGATGGGAACGCCGGACGGCCGCAAGGGCTGGGCCGAGTATTTCGTCGAGCAGGGCTACGTCGTCTACATGATCGACCAGCCGATGCGCGGCCGCTCGGCGCCGCATCCGGGCGATGGCGCGACGCGGATGTTCACCGCGCAGAACGAGCAGTTCCAGTTCACCGCGATTGAAACCGACGGCACCTGGCCGGGCCGCGAGAAGCACACGCAGTGGCCCGGCAGCGGCCCGAACAAGGGCAAGAAGGGCGATCCGTACTTCGATGCGTTCTATGCGACGCAGGTCGAGACCGTGCTCTCGCCCGAGCTGACCCAGCAGCGCAACCAGGATGCCACGGCGGCGCTGCTCGACAAGATCGGCCCCGCGGTCATCCTCACGCACTCGCAGTCCGGCTCGTTCGGCTGGCTGATCGCCGACGCGCGGCCGAAGCTCGTGAAGGGCATCATCGCGATCGAGCCGGCCGGCCCGCCGTTCGAGGCGGTGATTATCGGCACCGGCAAGACGCGCCCCTGGGGCCTGACCGATATCAAGCTGACCTACGACCCGCCAACCAACAGCCCCGACGAACTGGCAACGGTGCCCGAGGAGAAGGCCGACGGGCCGGATCTCACGATCTGCACGATGCAGAAGGCGCCGGCGCGGCAGCTGCCGAACCTCAAGGGCATCCCGATCGTGGTGATCGCCGGCGAGGCCTCGTACCACCGGCTCTACGACCATTGCACCGTGAAGTATCTCAACCAGGCCGGCGCCAAGGCGGAATGGATGCCGCTCGACTCGAAAGGCGTCCACGGCAACGGGCACATGGTGATGATCGAGAAGAACAACCTGGAGGTCGCCAAGGTGATCGACGACTGGGCGAAGAAGAACGTCAAATAGCGTTCGCCCTTTTACATCGTCTCACATCGTCCGGCGCCGGCTGTGCGGTAACGCACAACCGGCGCCGCTATTTTGAACCGCACCCGTGCCGGGCACGACCAACAAGCCAACGATTGCCTCCTGATCGATCGCCGCACGAGACGCGGATGCGCTTGCTTGTTGTCGTACCTGGACTTTTCATCATGGTCATTCCTGCCGCGCACGCCGACGGCCCGCAGTCAGCCGCCCTCGCGTTGAAGGCCGCACAAGGCCTCAAGGCCTACGTGAACGGCGCCGCCAGGTCGGGCGTTCGCCCGGACTATGGTGCGGAGCCGGCGGCCGGCTATCTGCTGCAGATTTTCGACTTCAATGCCTTCAATGCGCTGCCGCCCCCGCAGGCCGGTGACATGGCGTGGCTCAGCGACTGGGCCGACGCGGTCGACACCGCAACCGAGATCGTCATGCCGGACCTGCCATCGCAAGCCGGATTGAACAGCGAAGCCGCCAATGTCGCTGCCTGGGTGTTCTCCATTCACTTTCAGTCCAGGTCGCGGGTGACTGCCGGCGAGTTCGTCAAAGCGCTGCAGCCGGAGCAACGCACGCCGGTGCGGCTCCGAGGCATCGCCCGGATGCGCGAGCGCGGCATCGATGTCATCACGGCCGCTCTCACCCTGATGACGCCGGGCGTCAGGCCCGGCAGCGAGCTGGCGCTGGTCTCCGCCTTGCGCGAGACTTCGCCGGAATGGATCGGAATCGTCAGTCCGCAGGAGCGTTCGCGGCTTCTCAGGATCATCGGCGAGCTGCGCAAATCGCATGCGAACCGTGAGATCGCCAGCGGACTCATGGCGCTGCAGACGGCGCTCGCGACGCAGAAATCACACTGATGCCTGGAGACGGATCGTCATGATCACCCGGATCGCTGGATGCACCGTACTGTTGATTGCCGTCATGGCGCAGCCCGCTTCCGCCGGCATCTGGGCCTGGGGCTGCATGGGCAAGCTCGGCAACGAGCGCGTCATCTTCGACCGCAACACCATGATCGTGACGTCCTCGAAGGAGCCCCGGGTGAAGCTTCAGGACCTCGGCAGCGCGGGATCAAAGCTTGAAACGGAGGATGGCCTGACGTTCGACAATCCCGGCAGCAATGACGGCTTCAAGCAGACCATGCGCTTCACGATCAACGACACGTCGGAGCGCAAGCTCACGTTGATCGAGACCTCGTCGCGCCGGACCTCCCACCGCACCGGTCACGTCGGAAAGCGCGAGGAAGAGACGACGAAGTTTCTCAAGACGTTCCGCTATAGCTTCGACAAGGAGCCGGAGCGGACCCTCAAGATGCAGTGCATCGAGTATATCCTGACGACCTGCGGCGGCCCGTGCTCGTGAGCCGCCGCGCTCGTTGAGGCTTGGCCCCTACTTCTTCGCGTCCAGCGCTTCGAGCTCGCCGATCATCCGCTCGATCACGCCGAGCCCGCCCTGCCAGAACTTCGGGTCGCGGGCGTCGAGGCCGAACGGCGCCAGCAGCTCCGAATGATGCTTGGTGCCGCCGGCGGCGAGCATCTGCAGATAGCGCTCGGCGAAGCCGTCGCTCGCCTTCTCGTAGACCGCGTAGAGCGAGTTCACCAGGCAATCGCCGAAAGCATAGGCGTAGACGTAGAACGGCGAATGGATGAAGTGCGGGATGTAGCTCCAGAATGTCTCGTAGCCCGGCTTGAGTTCGATCGCGGGACCGAGGCTCTCGGTCTGCACGTCCATCCAGATCTTGCAGAGCTGCTCGGAAGTGAGCTCGCCGTTGCGCCGCTCGGTGTGGACGTTGCGCTCGAAGGTGTAGAACGCGATCTGCCGCACCACCGTGTTGATCATGTCCTCGACCTTGCCGGCCAGCATCGCCTTGCGCTGCTTCTTGTCGGTGGTCTCGGCGAGGAGCTTCTTGAAGGTCAGCATTTCGCCGAACACGCTCGCGGTCTCGGCGAGCGTCAGCGGCGTCGGCGCCATCAGCGGGCCGTTCGGCGCGGCCAGCACCTGATGCACGCCGTGGCCCAGTTCATGGGCGAGCGTCATCACGTCGCGCGGCTTGCCCTGGTAGTTCAGCAGCACATACGGATGCGCCGACGGCACCGTCGGATGCGCGAAGGCGCCGGGCGACTTGCCGGGCCGCGCCGGCGCGTCGATCCAGCGGTCCTTGAAGAAGCGCTCGGCGATCGAGGCCATTCTCGGGGAGAACTGGCCATAGGCGGACAGCACCATGTTCTGCGCGTCCGGCCAGCGGATGCTGCGCATCGCCACCTGCGGCAGCGGCGCGTTGCGGTCCCAGTGCGGCAGCTTCTTCTTGCCGAACCATTTCGCCTTCAGCGCGTAATAGCGATGCGACAGCCGCGGATAGGCCTCGCGCACCGAGGCCACCAGCGCGTCGACTACCTCGGGCTCGATGCGGTTGGCGAGATGCCGTGACGCCGCGACGTCGTTGAAGCCGCGCCAGCGGTCGGAAATCTCCTTGTCCTTGGCGAGCGTGTTGGTGATCAACGTGAAGAGCCGGAGGTTCTCCTTGAAGGTCTTGGCCAGCGCCTCGGCCGCGGCCTTGCGCTTCGCCGGCGCCGGGTCCTGCATCAGGTTGAGCGTCTGCTCCTGGGTGAGCAGCTTGCCGCCGACCTTGAAGCGCAGGGCCACCATGGTCTCGTCGAACAGCCGGTTGAACGCCGAATAGCCGGTCACCGACTTCTCGTGGAACAGCTGCTCGATCCGATCGTCGAGCTGATAGGGCTTGTCCTTGCGGATGTCCTCGATCCAGGGCCGGTAGTGCCCGAGCGCCTGATCGGCCATCGCGGCCTCCAGCACCGAATCCTCCAGGCGATTGAGCTCGAGCTGGAAGAACAACAGATGCAGCGAGGCCGCGGTGATGCGCTCCTGCATGTCGCCGTAGAACTTGGCGATGGTGGGGTCGGTCGAATTGCCGCTGTAGAGCAGGCCGGCGTAGGAAATCAGCCGGCCAAGCACATCCTCAATGGCCTCATAGCGGCGGACCGCCTCGGCCAGCGCCTTGCCGGCCTCCGGGCCTGTCGCCATGGCCTCGAGGCGGCTCTTGTAGTCCTTCTCGAATTCGATGCACTGCGTCTCGCCCTTGTCGAGGTCCGCCTTCACGGTGGGTGCATCCATCGAAGGATAAAGATCCGCGAGATTCCATTCCGGCAGGGCGCCGAGCGTCTTGGGGGCTTTCTTTGCGGCGGCGCGCTTGGCGGGCGCGGATACAGCTGTCGGGGTCATGGAATCCTGGTGGGTTCGGGGGGGATGAAAATGCGCTGCCCCAGAACATAAGCCTGCCAACGCATCCGGCAACGGGGGCTGTGCACGCGCCGGACCATTCACGGCGCGTGCGTCACATTCGAAAAACCGTGAAACTCGTCAGGCCAGCGCGGCAAGCTGCGGCGCCAGGTGCACCAGCATCTCCATCGGCTCGGCCATGAGCGCGTCGGCTTTTTCCTCGAAGGCCTCGCGGAAGGCGTGCCAGGCCACCGCGACCTGCGCGAGCAGCGCGACCTTGCGGCGGCGAAGCGCATCGAGCGCCTGCTCGGCCAGCAGCGTGGGGCTGTCGTGCTCGAGCAGCAGCCGGCCGTGACCGTCCTCGATCACGTAATGGCCCCCGACCCGCGAGATGCACAGGACGCAGTCGTAGTCCGGCGACGGGCCGATCAGATAGACCTGCGGATCGCCGCTCTCGGTCGTGCCGGTCTCCCAGCCGCTGGCGTCGCCGACCGACACCGAGCCGGAGCAGGCCGAAACGATCTCGGCCAGTTCGTCGCTCCGCCAGCCCTCCGGCAGCCGCTCGCTCCGCCGCGGAAAGTTCACCACCGTGCTCATGACTTCACCTCGAAGAGGAGCCGGTGCAGTTCCGGCTCGTAGTAGGACAGAAGCTCTCGAGCGAAAGCAGATGGATTGGCGTCGAGCGCCCTCGCCCAGGCCTCCATGCTCTCGGTCGGCACCCGGCCGAAGCCGTTCTCCACCTGGGAGATGAACGTGTAGTATTTAAGCCCCAGGATCCCGGCGAGCTCGATCTGCGACAATCCGGCTCGGCCCCTCAGTTCCTTCAGCCAGGACCCGGCCTGTTTTCGCATTTCTTTCGTGGTCGGCTCGGTCTTTGCAGCCTGCATGGCGCCCCCGATCGCGCCCGCCCGGACGCTGGAACCTGCTTGCCTTCGCGCACGTTTCATGTTTACTAAACTATCTATATTGAAGCTATGGTCGACTAGATACGCCATAGCACAATTCGCGGCTGCCGTGCCCCTGACAGGCCGCCGCAGGGCGGAGGACGACGTCCATGAGCATCATCAATCCGATCCGGAACACGACCGTACCCGCGGCTCGGCCGACGACCGGCCCTGTCATCGCGCTCACCGGCGCACTCGTTGCGACATTCGCGGTCGCGGCGGCGTTGCAGCCGTCGATCGCCCGCGAAGCTTTGGCGCCGCTGGCGGCGCTACTGATTTTCCTGTTTGCCGCCGCGGTCGCTCTGATCGCCCGGCTGCGAACGATGCCGCAGCCGCAGTTCACCTATTGGGACACGGCGGGCGCGCTCACCTTGATCGGCATCTGCGTCACGGCCTCGGTCGAGCCCGAGCAGATGGTGCAATTCGTCGCCGGGACGAATTCTCCCCGATGAGGCCGCTCGCCGGACGGCCGCGGATCTCGGTCCGCGCCGGGGCGCCTCACCCCCTTTTGTCAGATTGACCTGCCATCGAGGATCGCGTGGACCTTACCCAGCAGCTTGTCGCGCTGTCGCAGATCATCATCATCGACTTCGTGCTGGCCGGCGACAATGCCGTCGTGGTCGGCATGGCGGCGTCGCGCGTGCACCCGTCGATCCGCGCCAAGGTGATCCTGCTCGGCGTCGGCGGCGCGGTGGTGCTGCGCATTCTGTTCGCCGCGATCGCGACTCAGCTCCTCACCATTGTCGGTCTGACGCTCGCAGGCGGCATCCTGCTGCTCTGGGTGTGCTGGAAGATGTATCGGGAAATCGCGCTGCAGGCGCCCGCACCGGCCTTCGCCGGACACGGCGGCGCGCCCGACACATCGGCGTTTCCGCAAATGACATTCGGTGCGGCGCTCATCCAAATCATCGTCGCCGACGTCTCGATGTCGCTCGACAACGTGCTCGCGGTGGCCGGCGCCGCAAAAGGCGAGATCTGGGTGCTGGCCGTCGGCCTCACGGTTGCGGTCGGCTTCATGGCGCTGCTGTCGGCCTATATCGCGAAGCTTCTGGCGCGCTACCACTGGATCACCTGGATCGGCCTTGCCATCGTGCTCTATGTCGCGCTGGAGATGATCTGGACCGGCTCCCATCAGGTCGGCTGTCAGTTCGTGCCGAGGGCTGCCTGCGATGGCGGCGCGCTACTTACGTTCCGCTCTCTGCTCTCTTGAACGCCGGATTGTCACGCTGTTGTCATCGCCCGGCCTGACCTCTGCGGTGCGCTCGTCTATGATGGCGGGCGTATCCTGGAGAGACGGCGATGCAGCGCGTGACCATTACGCTCGACGACGACCTGATGGCGGATCTCGACCGCATCATCGCGGCGCGCGGCTATCAGAACCGCTCCGAGGCGATCCGCGATCTCGCCCGCTCAGGCCTGGAGCAGGCCGCGGTCGAGGCCGCGGGCTCGCGCAACTGCGTCGCCGCGCTGGTCTATGTCTACGACCACCACGCCCGCGAATTGCCCAAGCGCCTGACGCAGGGCTTCCACGACCACCACGACCTGTCGCAGGCCACGCTGCACGTGCACCTCGATCACGAGAGCTGCCTCGAGGTCACCGTGCTCAAGGGCCGCGGCTCGGAGGTGCAGGCCTTTGCTAACCACGTCATCGCCGAGCGCGGCGTCCGGCACGGCCATGTGGTGTACGTGCCCGCGCCGGACGGCACCGATCACGGCCATAAACACAGCCACGGTCACGGCCATAACCTTAATCACAACCGTGAACACGACCACGCTCATGATCATGCTACGAAACGGCCCAGAAGACGGAACGTTTGAGAAACCGCGTCGCGGCTTAATTTCTTTTTAAGGCATCGAACTAACGCTGCCTTAAGGCCAGACGGCGCATGTTGCTTCGAAACGGCACAGTTGCGTCCGGAGTAATCGTTATGGCCGCGCGTATCCTTATCGTCGACGACGATCCCGTCCAGCGGCGCCTGCTGGACAACATGGTGCGAAAATTCGGCCACGAGCCGGCAATCGCCGAGAGCGGCGAGCAGGCCGCGGCGATGCTCATGGGTGGCGAGCGCTTCGACTGCGTCGTGCTCGACCTCGTGATGCCCGATCTCGACGGACTCGGCGTGCTGGCGCGGATGCGCGACGCAGGCCTCAACGTCCCGGTGATCGTGCAGACCGCCCATGGCGGCATCGACAACGCCGTATCGGCGATGCGCGCAGGCGCCGCCGATTTCGTGGTGAAGCCGGTCGGCGCCGAGCGCCTGCAGGTGTCGCTCGCCAACGCGCTGGAGAAGAGCGCGCTTGCCGACGAGCTGGCGCGCGTGAAGCGAAGCCAGGCCGGCATGCTGACCTTCAAGGACATCGTCACCCGCAGCCCGAAGATGCAGAACGTGCTGCGTAACGCCGAGAAGGCCGCGGCCTCCGCGATTCCCGTGCTGATCGAGGGCGAGTCCGGCGTCGGCAAAGAGCTGATCGCGCGTGCGATCCACGGCCAGAGCGAACGCAAGGCCCGGCCTTTCGTCGCGGTCAACTGCGGCGCGATCCCGGACAATCTCGTCGAGTCGATTCTGTTCGGCCACGAGAAGGGCGCGTTCACCGGCGCGACCGAGAAGCACAACGGCAAGTTCCTCGAAGCCTCGGGCGGCACGCTGTTCCTCGACGAAATCGGCGAATTGCCGATGGCCGCGCAGGTGAAGCTGCTGCGCGCGATCCAGGAAGGCGAGGTCGAGCCGGTCGGCGGCAGGAAGCCGGTCAAGGTCGACGTGCGCATCATCTCGGCCACCAACCGCAACCTGATCGAAGACGTGAAGCACGGCCGCTTCCGCGAGGACCTGTTCTACAGGCTGCACGTGTTCCCGATCGCGGTGCCGCCGCTGCGCGAGCGCAACGAAGACATCCCGGACCTGGTGCGGCACTTCCTGGCGCGGATCGCGGCCGAGGAAGGCAAGCGCGTGCGCGCGGTCAGCGCCGAGGCGCTGATGCTGCTCGGCCGTCATCGCTGGCCGGGCAATGTCCGCCAGCTCGAGAACGCCGTGTTCCGCGCCGTGGTGCTGGCCGAGGGCGACACCATCAGTGCGAGCGAATTCCCGCAGGTCGCGGCCCAGATCGCGCAGGCGCCGTTCATGCCGGCCTCGGCCGCCGAGCTGCCGCATATTCCGTCGGCGCCGGCGATGGTCGAGGTTCATCACCACCATGACGGCGCGCCGAGCGCCCCGTCCATGCCCGGCACGCTGGCGCTGCTCGACTCCCACGGCGATGTGCGCCCGCTCGAAGAGCTCGAATACGAGACCATCCGTTTTGCCATCGCGCACTACCGCGGACAGATGTCCGAGGTGGCGCGGCGGCTGCGGATCGGCCGCTCGACGCTCTATCGCAAGCTGGAGCATCTCGGCCTCGAAGAGCAGCCGAAGGAGCCGGCCTGAGCGCAATTAACGATCGCCGTAAACCACGGCGACGTGTCTCAAGCCGGCGCATTAACTCTCGATTCACCACTGCATAGACGCAGCGCCGATTAGCTGTGAAGGTCCCGCCTTGCATCGCGGCGCGGCGCCGTTCGTGGCGCTCAATCAACGACGTGCGCGAGCATGGCAGTGGAGTTTGCGTCGATGCACAGCATCCGAATGAGCATCCTGGCCGGCACTGCGCTGGCGCTGATCCTGGCGGTCGCGACGACCGCTGACGCGGCGCCGCAGGTCAACTCCGGGATCAATCCGGTGACCCGCGATTACAGCACGCCGGGCAGCATGCCGAAGCCGTCGACGCCGATCGCGCCGGCCGACGGCGGGCTCCGCTTCCGCGAGATGCCTTCGACCAGCGCGCCGACGCCGCTCGCACCTGGGGCGCCCGCGCCCAAGGCCGAGTCGAAGCCCGAACCGAAACCTGCGCCGCAGCCGGCTCCCGCCGCGAAGGTCGAGCCGCCGAAGGCTCCGGCCGCTGCTCCCGTCGCGGCGAAGCCCGAACCGCAGCCGCAACAGCAGACCGCCGACGACATCGACAGTAAGTTCGAAGCTGCGCCTCCGGCGCCGGCTCCGGTCGCGCGTCCCGCAGCCGCTCCGGTGCAGGAGCCCGCGCCGCGCGCGGTCGCTGCGCCCGAGCCCGCGACGCGTCCGGCCACCACCCGGCCTGCTCCGGTCGCGGCGAAGCCCGCGCCGACGCCGGCCCCGAACGCCGCCAACGAGACGCAGGTCGGCGACAAGATCCGCGAGATCATCGCCAGCAAGCAGTTCGAGCGCTTCGCCTCGCGCAAGCCCGATCGCGACGCGATGGCCGCGCTCTATCAGAAGGTTCGCAGCTTCAAGCCGCTCTGGATTGCGGGCGGCACCGCGTCGGAGCGCGCCAGCGACGTGCTCGAATATCTGCGCACCATCGACGCCGACGGCCTCGATCCGAACGACTATGCGATGCCGAACCTCGACGTCGCTCCCGCCGACGCGCAGGCCGAGGCCGAACTGAAGTTCACCGCGATGCTGCTGACCTATGTGCGGCACGCCTCGACCGGCCGCGTGCACTTCAGCCGCGTCAGCCCGAACATCGAATACAAGCTCGCGTTCGACGCCGATGACGTGCTGAAGAAGATCGCAGCCTCCAGCGACCTGCCGAAGACTCTCGAAGCCTTCAACCCGCCGCAGCCGGCCTACAAGGCGCTGAAGGCCAAGCTCGCCGAGCTTCGCAACGAGCCGCAGGCCAGTGCGCCAGCGAGTATCCCGACCGGCCCGTACCTCAAATACGCCCGCGACCGCCAGAGCGGCCGCGAGATGATCATGACCGATGCGCGCGTGCCGGCGCTTCGCGAACGGCTCGGCCTGCCGGCCGAGAACAACAAGAGCTACAATCTCGCGCTCGCCAATGCGGTGGCCAAATTCCAGAAGGCCAACGGCCTGAAGCCTGACGGCGAGCTCGGCAACACCACCGTCGCGGCGATGAATCCGATGAGCCGCGACAAACAACTCGATGCGGTGCTCGCCACCATGGAGCGCTGGCGCTGGATGCCGCGCGATCTCGGCCGCACCCACGTGATGCTCAACATCCCGGACTACTATCTGCGGGTCATGAACAACGGCTCGCAGGTCTGGCAAACCAAGGTTGTGGTCGGAAAGCCGGGTCACGAGACGCCGCTGCTCACCGAAACCATGAAGTACATCACGGTCAATCCGACCTGGAACGTGCCGCAGTCGATCATCTACAAGGAGCTGCTGCCCATCTACGAAACGTCGGACCCGCAGATCTTCGAGCGCCAGGGCCTCAAGGTCGAGCGCAATCCGGACGGCAGCATCCGCGTCTTCCAGCCGCCGGGCGAGCGTAACGCGCTCGGCCAGATCCGCTTCAACTTCCCGAACAAGTTCCTGGTCTATCAGCACGACACGCCGGAGAAGAACTACTTCGCCCAGGACAAGCGCGCCTACAGCCACGGCTGCATGCGGGTGCAGAACCCGATGAAGTACGCCGAAGTCCTGCTGTCCTACGCCACGCCCAAGGGCAACTACACCGAGGACAGCGTCCGGCACATGCTCGGCAGCGAGGAACGCCAGATCGACTTCGCCAACCAGATCCCGGTCCACATCACCTACCAGACCGCCTTCGTGGACGACTCGGGCAAGCTGGAATTCCGCGAGGACATCTACGGCCTCGACAGCAAGCTGATGTCGATCTTGCGGGGCAGCGAACGGCAGGTGGCCGACGTGGGAATCGAGCGGCCGGCCGACCCGAACTTCAAGCCATCGGCCGAAGAAGGCGCCAAGCTGCGGAATGTGGCCAGAGGCGGTTCTGGCAATGTTCCTGGACCGTTTGGCCTGTTCGAGCAGCTTTTCCGCTAAAACCTCCCGAAATTCACCATTTCGGGACACGGCGGCTGGTTTATCCACCAGTCGCCGGCTACCACGAAGTTCCTGGATTCTATAGGCTATTTTTCGCCATACTTGGAAACTAGGATGCCTGTCTGGGTCGGGGGGACTGCACTGCGCATTAACCGATCCCGATTAAGACTGCGTTAGCCATGTTGCCGCTGTGGGGCGGCAGCATCACTTCTGCGACCTTAACGCGAGATCGCTAGTGCCTGTTTGTGCCGAATCCAAAGCCGGACTTCAGCCGCGCTCCAAGCTCTCGCCGCGTCGCGTCGGGCTCGTTGCGCTGTCGGTTCTGGCCGGGTCGCTGGGCTTCCAGCAGGCCGGGGCCGTAAACCCCGATGACACCCGCACAATTTCGCTGCACCACGTCCATACCGATGAAGACCTGACCATTACCTTCAAGCGGAATGGCGAGTATGACGAGGCAGCGCTGCAGAAGATCAACTGGGTCCTGCGCGACTGGCGCAAGAACCAGGCGACCACCATGGACCCGCAGGAGATCGACCTGCTGTGGGAGATCTATCGCGACGTCGGCGCGAAGGGCCCCATCCACATCATTTGCGGCTACCGCTCGCCCGAGACCAACGCCATGCTTCGCAGCCGCAGCAAAGGCGTGGCCAAGTTCAGCCAGCATACGCTCGGCAAGGCGATCGACTTCTTTATCCCGGGCATTCCGCTCGACGTGCTGCGCGCCGCCGCCATGAAGGTGCAGGGCGGCGGCGTCGGCTACTACCCGACCTCGGGTTCGCCTTTCGTCCACGTCGATGTCGGCAATGTGCGCGCCTGGCCGCGCATGACCCGCGAGCAGTTGGTCAAGCTGTTCCCGGACGGCCGCACCGTCCACCTGCCGCCCGACGGCAAGCCGCTGCCGGGCTACCAGCTGGCGTTGGCCGACGTGGAGCGTGGCCATCGCTCCGTGGCGTCGCCGGCGAAGCGGAGCCTCTTCGCGCGGCTGTTCAGCCGCGACAAGGATGCCGAGGAAGCTGACGACACCGCCTCCGCAGCCGGCGACCAGCCGCCTCCTACCGTAAACCTTGCCCCGCGCACCGCCAGCGCCAAGCCGGCCGCAGCGCCCGC
The DNA here is from genome assembly GCA_936924235.1 of uncultured Rhodoplanes sp. Taxonomy (GTDB): domain Bacteria; phylum Pseudomonadota; class Alphaproteobacteria; order Rhizobiales; family Xanthobacteraceae; genus Z2-YC6860. Next base: position 15,776 of record CAKZHN010000286.1, read on the forward strand.
CCGCACCATGGTGCTCGCCGCCGCAACGCCGGAGCCCGTCGTCGCCGCCGCCGCCGAGACCGTGCAAGTCCCGCTGCCGCCGAAGCGGCCGATGTTCCAGGTCGCCGCAGCCGACAGCCAGCCGGCCGCTCCCGCGCCGCGGCCCGCAGCGCCGATCAATCTCGCGTCGCTGTCGCCCAATGAGATCGTCAACATGCGCGGCCTGTGGGAAGCGCAGCCGGCCGCCGAGGCGCCCGCCGCGGATGCCCTCAACGTATCAAGCGCGCGTCGCGCGCTGGTGGCCTCGCTCACCGGCAGCCGCGACCTGACGGCCGCGATCAAGTCCTTCGCCGGCGCCTCCGACCGCGTGCCGGCCGAGACCGCGCTGGCCTATGCGGCGCCGGACGCCGGCAACGCCGCGGCCGCCAGGCCCGCCACCGTCACCACCAGCGGCAGCTCCTCGGTCGCCGAGAAGCCCGTGGCCGTCTCGGCCAACCGCGTCGCGCGGGCCGCCGACAAGCTCGACGATCCCTGGCTGCGCGGCGTGATGTTGACCCCGAGCGTGCAGAGCTCGCTGATCGTGATGCGGGTCGGCGAGGCCAACGTGACGAGCCTCGCCCAGCACATGCAGAAGCCGGCCTCCGCCGTGGTGATGACGTTCTCGGCCGATCCTAATGCCGGCATGACCGCCGAGAGCTTCACCGGCAACGCCGTCGTGTTCCAGTCCACGGTGACGTTCAACGGCACTTCGCGCCGCACTGCAGCGCTGCGCTAGCCTTCAGCGACGTCCGCCGCTTTGACCGCGCCTCCTGGGCGCGGTTTTTTATTGCTCGTTCGGCGGTGAACCGATTGACCGATCTGGACAGGACCTCCCGGCTGCGCAAAGCTTGCAAAAAAGCCATGCACCTGGGGAGGTTTCGATGATCGTCTATCGAGCGATGGCCATTGCGTTCGCGGCGTTCTGTCTCGTGGCCGCCGGACGCGCGCAGGCCGAAATCAAGACCGAGTGGCTCGAATACAGCCACGGCGATATGAAGCTGAAGGGCTATCTCGCCTATGACGATGCCGTCACCGGCAAGCGCCCGGCCGTGCTCGTCATCCACGCCCGCGAGGGCATGACCGAGAACACCAAGCACAACGTCGAGATGTACGCGAAGTTCGGCTACGTCGCCTTCGCGGCCGACATCTTCGGCTACGGCCAGGGCTTGCTGCCCAAGGACGTGCCCGAGATGCAGGCGCAGACCACGATGTACAACAAGGATCGCACGCTGCTGAAGGCGCGCACGCAGGCGGGCTACGACGTGCTGGCTAAGCACCCGCTGGTCGATGCCTCGAAGATCGCGCAGGCCGGCTACTGCTTCGGCGGCAGCACCGCGGTCGAGTTCGGCTCGACCGGCGTGCCGCTCGCCGCGACACTGACGTTCCACGGCTCGTTCGCCAACCATCAGCCCGGCTGGGCCAAGAGCCTCAAGGGCAAGATGCTGATCATGCACGGCGCCGAGGACGCCGGTTATCCGCTGACCGCGGTCGCGGTCGTGATCGACGAGCTGCGCGCCGCCAAGGTCGACTTCCAGTACGAGGTCTACAGCGGCGCCAATCACGGCTTCTCGGTGCCCAAGAGCAAGCCCGACCAGCGCGCCGACGTGCAGTCGCGCGCCGAAGCCGGCCGCTACCTGAAAGAGGCGTTCAGCGGCCAGTAGGAATGGCTGAGGCGCGCGAACCAAGCTATCGCGCCCCGCGCCGCGTCGTATGATGCCGTCTCCTGCCAGGGAGACGGCATTGACGCTTTCCAACTCGATCCTCGACACGCGATTCCGCTCGGCGCTCGGCCGCATGGCCGATCAGGGCCGCCTGCAGACCTATTCGGCGCCGGCCGATCCGTATCTCGAGATCGCCGGCATCATGAAGAAGCTCGACGGCGGGCCGGCGCTGCTGTTCTCCAAGGTCAACGGCCACGACATGCCGGTGATCGGCAACCTGCTGTCGTGCCAGGCCAATGTCGAAGCCGCCTTCGGCATCGGCTTCCGCGGCGTGCGCGAATTCGTCGGCCGTGCGCTTGGCGATCCGAAGCCGCCGGTGCTGATGGAGCGCGGACCGGCGCAGGAGCAGGTGCATCGGAAAAACATCGATCTCGGCAAGATGCTGCCGGCGCTGCACCATACTGAGGCCGACGCGGGCCGCTACGTCACCGCCGGCATCGTCATCACCCGCGATCCTGAAACCCAGGTCTACAACGCGTCCTACCATCGCCTGATGCTGTGCGGCCCGAACAAGGTCGCGATCCAGCTCGACTACGGCCGGCACCTGCGCGCCGCCTTCGAGCGCGCCCAGAAGAAAGGTCAGCATCTTCCGGTGGTCGTGTGCATCGGCTCGGATCTGGCGCTGCACTATACGGCTGCGACCATGGGCTCGCAGATGCCGGAAAGCGCCGACGAGCTCGCGGTCGCGGGCGGCCTGTGCGGCCGCGCATTGCCGGTCGTGAAGGCGGTGTCGCAGGACCTGCTGGTGCCGGCCGAGAGCGAGATCGTGCTCGAAGGCGTTCTCAAGTGCGACGAGGAGGTGATGGAAGGCCCGTTCGGCGAGTTCGTCGGCTATCTGGCGCCGGCCGATCCCGGACCGGTGCTCGAGGTCACTGCCGTCACGCACCGGAACAAGCCGATCTATCACGCCATCAACGGCTACGGCCGCGAGACCGTGGTGCTGCGCAAATACGTGCTCGAGGCGAGCCTGCTGAAGGTTCTGCAGGGCGCGGTGCCGATCGTCACCGACGCCGAGATGACGGCCGGCGGATTGCATCGCTTCCACGCCATCGTGCAGGTGAAGAAGACCGGACCGGCCCATGACGGCCTGCAGCGCAACGCCATCATGGCGTCGTTTGGCGCGTTGAAGGATCTCGATCTCGTGATAGTGGTCGACGACGACATCGACATCCGCGACTGGGCCGACGTCGAATATGCGCTGGCGACCCGCATGGAAGCCTCCAAGGACCTGTTCACGATTCCGGCCGCGCGCGGCCACGAATATGTGCGCGTCAGCGACCGCGGCATGCGCACCAAGCTCGGTATCGACGCCACCGTGCCGTTCGCCGAGAAGGCGCGGTTCGCGCGCTGCGAGTTCAAGCCGATGGAGCTGGACTCCAAGGTGATGACCACCGACGCCGACGTCGCGCGGAAACGCCTCGATCTCTGATCTACCAGCCGTCATGCCCGGCCTTGTGCCGGGCATCCACGCCTTTCTTTGTAGCCAAGACGTGGATGGCCGGGACACAGGCGAGCGAAGCGACGCCGTCCTTCGGACGGCTATGCCCGGCCATGACGTGGCAACAGTGTGCCACTGACGAAGCCTTTACGACTTGCTGCGACCATCCCCGACATGAAGATGTATGAGACGCGGGAGCTCTACAACCAGCGTTCCCTGGCGCGACTGACGCGCGCCACGCCGGAGATTTTCCCGGCGCCCGTGCTCATCCATGCCAACAACCTGCGCTGGATGCCGCCGATGCCGCGGCTTGCGGCCGACAGCTACTGGCGCGCGCACGTGATCCGCGCCGACCGGCTGGCGCGGGCCCTTGCGGCGAAAAGCGGCGCGCCCGACGGCTGGACCTGGCGCACCGGCAAGCGCGGCCTGCCGGAGAGCTTCCGCCAGCCGCCTGCGCCCTATCGCGAGAAGAAATTCGCACGCGGTCCGGGCTTCTGCTGCGTCTGCGGCCAGGCCGTCTATCGCTTCGGCTGGCACCGCGATCTGTGGGACGCAGGGCCCAACCGCCGCGCCGAATGGCATTCGGCCTGCGTCGCGGCGTGGCGCCTCTGGAACGCGCCGAGCGATCACGACCGGATGCTGCGAAAGCTGCAGTCACGCCGCTGCGCGCAGACCGGCGGACGGCTGTGGAAGACCGCCGAGATCGACCACCGCGTGCCGCTGTTTCAGGTGTGGCAGGAGCGGCGCGACACGCCGTGGCCGCAGCTTCTGTCCTATTGGGGCGTGCCCAATCTCCAGGTCATCAACCGAGACGTCCACGCCGCGAAATGCGCCGAGGAGGCGAAGTATCGCGGCCAGCGTCGCGCGGAACCGCCGCTGCCCGTTTAGGACACCGAATATTCCCGCGGTCATTCCGGGGCGCGAGCGTAGCGAGCGAGCCCGGAATCCGGACAAGCAAGCAGTCCCGATATGTCTGGATTCCGGGTTCGCGCCTTCGGCGCGCCCCGGAACGACCGCGGATAGAGTTCGCAGGTTCCTTAAGCCGCCAGCATCCCCAGCGCGTGCATGTAGGTTTCCAGGATCATCTGCTGCTCGTTGCGCTCGGTCGCCTCCTGCTTGCGCAGCCGGATCACGGCGCGCAGCGCCTTGGTGTCGAAGCCGTTGGCCTTGGATTCCGCATAGACGTCGCGGATGTCCTCGGAGATGGTCTTCTTCTCCTCTTCGAGCCGCTCGATCCGCTCGACGAAGGCCTTGAGCTGCTCCTTGGCGAAACGGGTGTTGGCGGCTTCTGGCTGCTCTTTTTCCACGGCGGACATTCCGGACTCCTGATGCGTGATGCGCGCTCGGGCGGGGCCTGCCCCCGCCGGCTTTCACCCAAGAATTCTGACAATCATGCCTTCCGGGCAAGCAGCAGCCCGGACATCCCCCGTCATCCACAACCCGTCTTGTGGGAAAGCCCGCCTTATTTGACGGCCTTCAGCGCCGCCTCGACGAAGCGGTTGTCATAAGTTGTGCCCATGTCGATCTTGGCGCTTGCAATCGCCGGATCGAACCGGGTCATGGCCCGGAGCACGTTGGCCGGCGCATCGGGCGGCATCAGGCCGTCGGGCGAGAAGCTCGGCAGGTTGCTCTCCAGCGCCTTGCGGTAGACCGCCGGATTGGCCTGGTAGAAATCGGCCGGGAGCTTGGCGACGATCTCGTCGGCTGTGGCCTTCTTCATCCAGGCGAGCGTGCGCACCATCGCCAGCGCGATGGCTCCGATGTTCTTCGGATTGCGCTGCACAAAGGCCATCGGCGCATAGAGGCTGCCCGAGGCGTATTCGCCGCCATAGACCGCGCGGGTGCCTTCCGCGGTGCGGCTGTCGATCGCGACGACGATGTCGCCCGACAGGGTCAGCTCGGTGATGGCGAGATCGAGATTGGAGATGGCGTAGAGCTCGTTGCCGCGCTTCATCGCCGCGACCGCGACGGCGCCCGCGCCGACCGTGACCGGCGACACGTCGTCGGGCTTCAGCCCTGCCTTCTCCAGGATCAGGTTGAGGAAGGTCTGCGTCGCCGAGCCCGGCCCGGTGATGCCGATCTTCTGGCCCTTCAGATCGGCCGGCGACCGGTAGGTCGCGGCGTTGGCCTTGGCGATGCCGAGGATGTTCTGCGGATAGCGGCCGAACAGCACGATGCTCTGCATCGGCTGGCCCTTGGCCTGCATGCGCACGGTGTTCTCGTAAGCGCCGGCGACGATGTCGGCGCTGCCGCCGACCACGGATTCCAGTGCCTTGGAGCCGGCGTTGAAGTGCTGCAGCTCGACATGGACCTGCGCCTGCTCGAAATATCCGAGCTGCTTGGCCAGCACGACCGGCAGGAAATAGAGCTGCGCCGGCGGGCCCGAGACCGCGATGGTGACGGTTTTGTTTTCCTGGGCGAGCGCGGGGAAGACGACGGCGACGAGCGCGACGATGACGGCAACGAGACGCATGATTTTGTCCTTGATCACTTCAGAAGCATATCGCGCCCACTGCAAAAATCGTGCGCATTTATTTGGATAAGCATTTTCAGCCAACGCTTCGCTGAGCCGGGGCTTTGTTTGCGGACGCCCGGCTGCGCCCGTCTCCCTGTTTTCCTCCGCTCTCCCATAGGAGAGCGATGGAGCGCCGGGAGGCGCCCAGGGAGCGTTGCGATCCGCTCCCTTTGCCGGGTGTGCGAAACCCGGCCACACGCCGAGCTTCCGGGACCCAAGTTTTGTGAGGGCAGTGGGGGTCCCGGGGCGCGCGGGCC
>CAKZHN010000287.1 GCA_936924235.1 uncultured Rhodoplanes sp.
AGGCCCGCGACATTGCTGCGGTCCGAGGCGATGGCAGCCTCGAGCCTGCGGCGCGCGTCGTCGAGATGGCCTTGCTCGCGCAGCTCGGCCGCGATCTCGATTTGCGCGGCAGCAGGAATCCGACCCGCCGCGATGGCCGCATCGAGCAGCGCGCGGGCGCGCAAGCCGTCGCCGCGGTGATAAATCAGGCTCGCCAGCGCCCGCAGCGCCCTGGCGTTGTCCGGCGCGAGATCGCAGGCGCGTTGCAGCAGGCTTTCGGCCTCGGCGCCGCGATCGCCGGTGGACAGCATCTGTCCCAATGCCAACAGCGCGCCGACGTGGTGCGGATTGCCGGCAAGCACATCCCGGACGATGGCTTCGGCCTCGGCGGCGCGCGACAGCCGCAGCAGCGTGCGCGCGGTTTCGAGCTTCGCCGAGATGTTCTTCGGATAGGCCGCAGCGGCCGACTGGAAATGCTCCAGCGCCGCCTGGTGATCGGCTCGCCTGCGGGCCTGCATGCCCAGATCAAGCAAATCCTGAACGCTCGCGCGTCCGGCAGAATCCATCGATGTCGCCCCGACAGCTCAGCACGCAAAACGGAAAGTCTGCAAAACAAAACGGTGGCGTCAGCCGGAGCTGGCGCCACCGTTTCGAAGCCTATTGCGCAGCGATCAGGCCGCCGAGACCGTCTCGGTGGCGAACTGCGCGGCACCGCGGCCGCTCAGGTGTTGACGGATCGCCTGCGGCACCTGACGAGCGGACTGCGCCCGCGGATAGGACATCTCCACGATGGCCTTGCCTTCCGGATACAGCGCCTGATGCTCATCCCAGTTGTCGAACGCCAAGCGGTCGACGTTGTCGATGAACGTCTCGGCCGGCACGTTCTGCGCGAGGATCAGCGAGTGATCCTCGGTCTCCACGTGATAGTACGTGAAGTTCGCGGGCACCTGGCCTTCACGGACGATCGAGGTGCCGTTGACCAGCGCGCCGGCCTGCACCAGCACGCCGTCGACCAGGATGGCATGATCCGGCGAGATCAGCAGATCGCGCGACGGCACGTTGTCGGCGAGGGCGCCGGCCTTGATGCGGATCGGCCAGACGCGGTTGGAATCGGAGAACAGCCGCGACACGGTCTGCTGGCCCAGCCAGGTGACCGGAACGCTGCGGCCGTCCGTGGTAAGCACGAGGTCGCCGCGCTTGAGAGTCTCGACCGCGGCTTCGCCATCCGGCGTCCGGATCATCGTGCCGGCCATGAAGCAGACCGTCGACGTGAACGCGTGGTCGGCCGAGCCGGTGTTGCCGGCAAGGTCGGAGACGAAGGCGTGGATGGTGTAGTCGTGGCCGGACAGCGAGTCCGCCTGGGTCTGGCTGAACGTCGTGCTCCAGGCGCCGCCCGAGATCGCGGCGCTGTTGGTGAACAGCACGTGGTTGAAGGGGTCCACGACCTCGACCGTCATGGTCTGGCCGTTGGCGCCGGTCGCGGTGCCGTTGACCTGGAGCCCGTTCTGCGCGTCCGGCAGAGTGAGCACGTCGTCGCCTTCGACGGTGCCGATCGTGACGTGCGGAGCCCGGTTGTCGATGGTGATGTTTTGGGTGTCCAGCGTGTTGACGCCGTTCGGGGTGTTCGTGCCGCTGGTCAGGATGATCTGGTAGTTGTTGTCCGGCAGCGGGGTGCCATCGAGACCAGTGAAGGTCCACAACTGGGACGTCGCGATCGCGACAGTCCCGACCAGAACCGGGTCGGGCGAGAGCGACGGAACTTTCAGCCAAACCCCAAGGGTGCCGCTTCCGAACGCGATCCCGTGGAGGTCGAGCGTACGATCCTGGGTGATGAAGTCGTTGCTATTGGACCCGGTGTCGTCCGAAATCGAGAAAAGTTGCGCGGATAAGGGCATGGTTCACCTCTGGCACTCTCGTGGAACTTGCCCAGTCTCGCCCCGGAACGTGACAGACAAAAGTTGCTTTTGAGGCAATTGGTTGCGGGGTAGCAGCGAACCTCCAGTTTAACGGCCCACATAAATGCACAGTGAAAGAATGGGCAAAGTACATTGCAAGTATTGATGGCGGTACTATTTTCCGGATTAAGAAATTCTACAGTGATAGCAGGAATATTAGACTTTTGCCCAACAGGTGTAAGTTTGTTTTCACTGGGTGGGCATGTGCTTTGCGGACTCAACTATGTCGCGAAACCGTCATAATCGATTTTTATGAGCAGTTCCGGTCCGGAATGACATTGTCATCACGATTCCGTGAAGAGTCGTTCCGCCCCTGTGGATAGGTATGGGCTGCCGGCCTCCGCAGACCGCAGCGGTACCTCGATATTTTGCCGGAGCTGAGTCGGCCGCGACTCAGGACGCGGCGCTGCGGCTTCTCGGCTCGGCGGCGTCGAAATCGAGCTCGGTATTCGGGCAGGGACGGCCGAACAGATAGCCCTGCGCCAGCGTGCAGCCGGCGGCGCGCAACAGCATGAGCTGCTCGACCGTCTCCACGCCCTCGGCGGTGGTGACGACGTCGAGGCTCCTCGCCAGGCCCGACACCGCGCTGACGATCGCGGCGCAGTCGTTCCTCCGCGGCAGCTCGGCCACGAACTTGCGGTCGATCTTGATCTTGTCGAACGGGAAGCTCAGCAGATAGCTGAGCGACGAATAGCCGGTGCCGAAGTCGTCGAGCACCACCGCGACGCCGAGCTCGCGCAGCTGATGCAGCACCCGCAGGCTCTGCTCGTTGTGCTGCAGCAGCACCGACTCGGTGACCTCGAGCTCGAGCCGGCTGGCGGCAAAGCCCGACTGCTCGAGCGTCCGCTTCACCACCTCGACGAAGTCGCCGCTGCGGATCTGCACCGGCGACACGTTCACGGCGAGCCGCACATGGGACGGCCAGGCGGTCGCGTCCTGGCAGGCACGGCGCAGCGCCCATTCGCCGAGCGGGATGATCAGCCCGGTGTCCTCGGCGAGCGGAATGAAATGGTTCGGCGCGATCAGCCCGCGCGTGCCGTCACGCCAGCGCGCCAGCGCCTCGACGCCGACCACGCCCTCGGTGGCGATCGAGACCACCGGCTGATAGTGCAGCTCGAACTCCTCGCGCGCGACCGCGTTGCGCAGGTTCATCGCCAGCGCCAGCCGCGTGTCGGCCTCCTGCTCCATGTCGGGCTCGAACGCGCGCCAGCCGTTGCGCCCTTCGGACTTGGCCCGGTAGAGCGCCAGATCGGCCCGCTTGAGCAGTTCGTTCGCCACCAGGCCGTGATCGGGCGCGATCGATAGGCCGATGCTGGTCTCGATCGTGAGGTGATGCCCGTCGATGTCGAATGGCTCGGCGATCACCTGCAGCAGCTTCTTGGCGAGCGCGACGGCGTCGTCCGCGCCTTCCATGCCGATGAACTGCAGCACCGTGAACTCGTCGCCGCCGAGCCGCGCCACCACGTCGTCGGGGCCGACGGCGGCGCGCAGCCGCGACGCGATCTCGAACAGCAGCGCGTCGCCGGCCGCGTGGCCGAGCGAATCGTTGACCTCCTTGAAGCGGTCGAGGTCGAGAAGATGCACGGCAAACCGCCGGCTGCCCTGCTGCGCCTCGCGGGCGGCGGCGCCCACCAGGTCGAGGAAGCGCGGCCGGTTGGCGAGGCTGGTCAGCGCATCGTAGTGCGCCAGCTGCGCGATCTTCGCCTCGGCCTTCTTCTGCGCCGTGATGTCCTGGTGGATCGCGACCGAGCCGCCATCCGGCATGCCCTGGCGCTGCACCGCGAGGAAGCGTCCGTCGCGCAGCTCGTGGATCGCGTAGCTCGGCCGCGGCGAGCCCGCCTCGGCGAGGCGCGCCGCAATGTACTTGTCGCCGTCCTTCGGGCTGGTGCCGGCCGCGACCCGCGCCTGGAGAATATCGAGCAGCGACCGGCCCGGCTCCACCTGCTCCGCCGTCAGCGAATACATGGCGCGGTACTGATCGTTGGCGATCACGAGCTTCTTGTCGGCGTTGTACATGCAGACGCCGTGCGGCATGTTGTCGAGCGTCGCGTTCAGCAGCAGGTTCATGCGCTCGAGGCGCTTGCGATCCTCCTCGCGCGCGAGGCTGCCGCTGATGCTGATCACCGTGACGCCGATGATCACCAGCGTCAGGATCGAGGCGATCAGATAGCCGAACCGCCGCTTCACCTCGAGCAGCGCGAAAATCTCGCGCGTCGACTGACCGATGGTGATCACCAGCGGATAGTTCTTGACCGCACGGAAGGCGACGAGCCGCGGAATGCCGTCGCTGAAGCGGCTCGGCACGTATTGCCAGCCGCTGGTCTGGTGCAGCCGCATGACGTCCTTGAACAGCATGCCGCCGGAGATGTCTTGCCCGAGCAGGGACAGCGACGTGTTGCTGGCGGCGCGGACGACGCCGTCGGTGCCGATCACACGGATCAGTCCGTCGGTGCCGGCGTTCACGGCGCTGTAGATACGGGTCAGGTAGGCCGGGTCGAGCGAGGCCACCATCACGCCGCCGAACGAGCCGTCGAGATTGTCGATGCGCCGCGTCAGCTGGATCGACCAGCGGCCGCTGGTGCGCCCGATCACCGGTTTGCTGATGTACAGGTCGTCGGTCTTGGCGTCGCGTTGAATGCGGAAATGCTCGCGGTCGCTGAGATCGACGCCGCTGAACTGGGTCGGCTCGCCGAGATTGCTCACCTTGATCCGCCCGTCCGGGCCGACGACGGAAAGCTGGATCACCTCTTCGGGGAACAGATCGGCGGTCTTGAGCCCGCCGACGAGATCCCAATCGCCGTTGCGGACATAGCGCGAGCGCACGATCCGGATCGAGCGATCGATCTCGGCGAGCGAGCGCGACAGATGCTCCTCGAACGCGCCGGCGAGATTCATCGCGTTCTTGATCGCGGCCTGCTCGGCGGAATTACGTTCGTTCTCGAGGAAGAAGTTGATGCTGAGCCAGACCAGCGCGATCAGCACGACGCCGATCAGCGCCGCGCCATGATGGACATAGCGCAGCCACTCGCGCCCGAAACTCGTTACGCCACCCGCACCCACCATCATCCCGCCTGCCCGTGCAGTAGGCAGAAGTAGCCGAAGCGCCTTAGTTTTCCGTTATTTGGCGGTATCGGCGTGCTGGCGCGGCGCGGTCAGCGCGACGTTAAAGCTTCGTTTGCCATAACGGCGCGGTGGTTCCTCGGGTTGGCGGGAATCCGGTTCTGCTTGGAGGAACTGGAGCGTTTTCCAATCACCAGCGTCATGGCCGGGCTTGTTCCGGCCATCCACGCTTTGCTTTGCGGCCAAGGCGTGGATGCCCGGCACAAGGCCGGGCATGACAGCGGTGGTTGATGCAACGAAAAGCTTCTACCGCTTCGCGCCTGGTCCCGAATGCGAGTCGAGGCCGATGCCGGTCAGATGGCCGAACAGCCTGGCAATCTTCTCTCGGTCGGCCTGCGGCAGCGGCGGCTTGAGCAGCGAGGCCGTGTTCTTGCGCAGATGCTCGGCGTCACCGGTGCCGAACAGCACCACGTCGACGCCCGGCTCGTGCCGCGCATAGCGATACGCCGCCTCGATCATGTTGGCGGCGCCGCCCTCGTGCACCAGGAAGCCCAGCGGATCGGAGGTTTCGCCGAGCCACTTCTCGACCAGGCCCTTGTCGGCCAGCGTCTTCATCTCGCGGGCAACGCGCGGCGGATCGGCGAAGATCGAGCGCACCGCGAACATCAACAGCGTGCCGATGCCGTTCTTCTGCGTGGTCGGAAACACGTTCTGCCGCGCCACCTGATGCATCATGTGGAAGCCGACCATGGTGACTTCCCACACGTCATCGCGCAGCGCGCGCTTCAGCATCTCGTTGGTGAAATCGTTGATCGGGTTCTCGGTGATGCCGATGTGGCGGATCTTGCCGGCGCGCTTGGCGTCGAGCATCGCCGGCACCACGCTCATGGCGTGATCGTATTCGTCGAGCTCGATGCCGTGCAGGTTGAACACGTCGATATAGTCGGTGCCCATCTGCTGCAGCGATTTCTCGATGCTCGCCGTGACCTCCTTGGCGCCGGCGCCGTTCCGGATCTGCGCTTTGGTGGCGATCACCACCTTGTCGCGCGGCAGGGTTTTCAGCGCCTTGCCGACCACGCCCTCGGTGCCGTAGTTCGCCGCGGTGTCGATGAAGTTGATGCCGAGATCGAAGGCCTCATGGATCAGCCGCGCGGATTCGTCTTCGGTCTTGCCGGCCTTGAGACCCAGCCGGGAAAAGCCGCCGGTTCCGAGCCCCGCGACGCTGACGCGAAGGCCGGTGCGGCCGAGGGTGGTGTATTGCATGTGCGGGATTCCTGACCGGCGAACGTGATTAGCCGAGGCTGAAGCCTAGCCGTGTATGCCGCAAAGGCGGCGGTGAGCTCCCTCGCCCCGCTTGCGGGGAGAGGGTCGGGGTGAGGGGGACTATCTACCAGCACACCCTATCGAGAGTCCCCCTCACCCGCCGCGCATTCGCGCGTCGACCTCTCCCCGCAAGCGGGGAGAGGTGGCCGGTGCCTGTTGCACTACACCGGCCTAATCCGCGTCGGCAGCACACTCGCCCCTGCGGCCAACGCGGCGCGCTTCTGGCCCAGCATCCGCTCCAGCCGGTGCACCGCGAGACTCACCGCCGCGGCCTCGCCGGCATCGATCTCGCCGTCCGGCGAGCCGTCGAGCTGCGCCCGCAGAATATCGTCGATGACCTGCTCGGCCCGCGCCAGGCCCGCCTCGTCGGTCGCCTGGCGCACCTCGTCCATCAGCGTGAACAGCCGCTTCAGCGGCCGCTCCACCGCCAGGGGCTTGTCGCTCCGCGACATGAACTTCCAGCAGCCGCCGAACAGTGAGGCCAGCGTACCGAACAGCATCGAGCCATAAAACAGCTGATCGCCGTACTTGTCGAAGAACGTCTTCTGCTCGCCGTCGAGATAGGCCTTGGCGCCGGGATGGATCGGGATGAACGCGTCCTTGTCCTTGTCGGGCTCGGCGATCTGCGCCAGCAGCGGATGCTCAGCGATCAGCTCGCGCCGCGCGTCGAACACCGCCTTCACCAGCGCGCCCGCGACGTCGTCACTCACCTTCTTGTTGGCGACCAGATAGAGCGACATCCGCAACGTCGTCACGTCGTCGTCCGGCACCGGCGGCGAGCCGCGGATGATGCCCTTGGGCACCTCGTAGCTCTCGTACGCCTTGTTGAGGCTCGCGATGGCACCCGCGGATTCGATCGGCACCAGCGCGACCTTGCCGCCGCCCTTGGTGCCGGCGGGCACGCGCAGCAACAGTTCGCGCAGCTTGGCGATGTATTTCTCGGTGATCGGCATCACCAGCAGCAGCGCCTGCACCTGCTTGCCCTGCACGGCCTGCGGCGCCTCGGCCGGCAAGAGATCGCGATAGCGCGTCTTGTTCTTCTCGAACTCGTACTCGCGGGCGATGATCGACTTCACGGTCTCGTTGATCGGCCCGCCGATCACGCCGATGGTCTTGCCCTTGAGATCCTCCATGCTGGTGACGTTGCTGCCCGGCGGCGCCAGCATCAGCACCACCGCATGCGCCACCACCATGACGGCGCGCGCCGACGAGAGGTCGCCGCTGTCGGGCCGGATCACGGCAAGGTCGGTCTCGCCCTTGGAAAACGCCGCCGAAGCCTCGGCCGCCGTCATCTTCTCGACCACCCGGAGCCGCACCGGCCCGTTGGTCTCGTTCAGCTTGGCCGCGATCGCAGTCATCAGCCGCGGCGCGTCGCCGTCGAGCGAGCCCGCCGCAACCGTCAGCGTCGTGGGCTTCGAATAGCTGCGATACGCATAGGCGACGGCGCCGCAGGCGATCGCGATCAGGCCCAGCACCAGCGTGATCCGCACCCAGCGCGGCGCGCCGCGTGTCGCGAGCGCCCCGGCGACGGCGAGCAGGCCCGCGCCTGCCGCGGCGCCCGCGGCGAGGTTTTGGTATGGGTCGCGGTCGGGTGTGTCGGGCACGCGACGTGATCCTTCGCTCGCGCCGGCATAACGCCGGCTTCAAGTAAGGAGTCTAGCGTGAGGCCGGGACGCAGGCCAAGCAGCGGCCGCCCTGCAACGTCACGTTGTTTTAGCCAGCGGGCCTGCCCTTGGTGATCACTCGGCAATCAAACGTCACCAGGCCAGTGTCGTAGTCCATCTTGGTGATGTAGCCCTTCTTGCCGAACTTCTCGCAGTACGACGTGACCGTCCGATAGGCCGCGGTCTGCTTGTCGGGCGAATCCAGTGTGTTCGGTATCTTGCCGCCGTTCTGGTCACCCACCACCTCGGAGCTGCCGCCGCCGAGGCCCGCGCCCGCACCGGCGCAGCCTGACAGCAGGGCGGACATCAATACGGCGACGTGCGCAAACCGCACCTTGGACATTACGATCACTCTGCAAAGGAACGAACGGAGTTATCGGTCTGCGCCGTTGTTGTGGCGTGTTCAGGGCGCTGGCGCGCCCACGGCTTTCCCCAGTGAATTCACACCCGAAATCACATCAATCTTGTCCGCTCTTTCAAACGCGGTATCGAGGGCACGTCTTGCTCAGTTGAGGGCGTCCCCGGAGGCGGTCCGCTGACGGAGCAAGGTGTGGCGCCCGGGTCTCTGAGATAACGCAGCTCAGAGCACCGGGTCGTCTCGGACCACCGCCCGCCCCTCGCAAGAGGGGCCGCCTTGGATGGCTGCAACGGGCAGGACGAAGGGCGGCGCCAATGCCGCCTGGATCGGGGCGAGGTGATGCTCGTCCGTCCGGGCCCCGAAGAGCGGTCCCGAGAGGAGAAACGCCACAAGTGGAGCGCCGGGAGGCGCGCGTGCCGTAAGGCACGCGGCACCTCTCAGAGGTGCCAGACAAGACGTAGCGCCGAACGGCGCTCCGCTCCCTCACGCATGTGAGGGGCAAGAAGAGAAGGCGCCGCCCCAGCGCCGAACCCACACCCGGGGCCGATGAAACACGCCCATATGGTTGGAAGGAGCCGCAAATGACCGGGACCCGAACCGGCGAAGGCGCCGCGCGTGCCCCCTTCCCCATCCCCCGAACCGCCTCTACAACACCCGGCCAATGACCGCAGAATCGCAGAAATCCGACCGCTACAACGCCCGCGAGGCGGAAGCCCGCTGGCAGCAGACCTGGGACCAGCGCGCGATCTTCAAGACCGCGAACGAGGACCCGCGCCCGAAATACTACGTGCTGGAGATGTTCCCCTATCCGTCGGGGCGCATCCACATGGGCCACGTCCGCAACTACACGATGGGCGACGTGGTGGCGCGCTACAAGCGCGCCCGCGGCTTCAAGGTGCTGCACCCGATGGGCTGGGACGCCTTCGGCATGCCGGCCGAGAACGCCGCCATGGAGCGCAAGGTCCATCCCAAGTCCTGGACCTACGCCAACATCGCGGCGATGAAGAAGCAGCTCCAGTCCATGGGGCTGTCGCTCGACTGGAGCCGCGAGGTCGCGACCTGCGACCCGGCCTATTACAAGCACCAGCAGCGGATGTTCCTGGACTTCCTCAAGTCCGGCCTGGTCGAGCGCAAGCAGTCGAAGGTCAACTGGGACCCGGTCGACATGACCGTGCTCGCCAACGAGCAGGTGATCGACGGCCGCGGCTGGCGCTCCGGCGCGCTGGTCGAGCAGAAAGAGCTGACCCAGTGGTTCTTCAAGATCAGCGACTACTCCGAGGAGCTGCTTAACGCGCTCGACACGCTCGACCGCTGGCCGGAAAAGGTCCGGCTGATGCAGAAGAACTGGATCGGCCGGAGCGAAGGCCTGCATGTGCGCTTCGCTTTGGATGCGAAGACCACGCCGGCCGGTGAAAGCGAGATCGAGATCTTTACGACGCGGCCGGACACCTTGTTCGGCGCCAAGTTCGTCGCCATCGCGCCGGATCATCCGCTGGCGAAGGCCACGGCCGCGAAGAATCCGAAGCTCGCCGAGTTCATCGAGGAGTGCAAACGCCGCGGCACCGCGCAGGCCGAGATCGACACCGCCGAGAAGCTCGGCTTCGACACCGGCATCCGCGCCGTGCATCCGTTCGACGACAAGTGGCAGCTGCCGGTTTACGTCGCGAACTTCATCCTGATGGAGTACGGCACCGGCGCGATCTTCGGCTGTCCGGCGCATGACGAGCGCGACCTGGAGTTCGCCAACAAGTACAAGCTCGGCAACACGCCGGTGGTGCTGCCGCCGGGCCAGGACCCGAAGACCTTCGTGATCACCGACACGCCGTATGTCGAAGACGGCACGATGATCAATTCGCGCTTCCTCGACGGCATGACGATCGCGCAAGCGAAGGAAGAGGTGGCGAAGCGGCTCGAAAGCGCGTCACGCGGCAACCGTCCGATCGGCCAGCGCCAGGTCAACTTCCGCCTGCGCGACTGGGGCATCTCGCGGCAGCGCTACTGGGGCTGCCCGATCCCGATCATCCATTGCGAAGCGTGCGGCGTTGTCCCCGTGCCGGTGAAGGACCTGCCGGTGGAATTGCCCGAGGACGTCACGTTCGACCGGCCCGGCAATCCGCTCGACCGCCATCCGACCTGGAAGAACGTCGCGTGTCCGCAGTGCGGCAAGCCTGCGCGTCGCGAGACCGACACGATGGACACGTTCGTCGACTCGTCGTGGTATTTCGCGCGCTTCACCGATCCATGGATCACCACCGCGCCGACCGATCGCAAGGCGGTTGACGAATGGCTGCCGGTCGATCAGTACATCGGCGGCATCGAGCACGCGATCTTGCATCTGCTCTATTCCCGCTTCTTCACCCGCGCGATGAAGAAGACCGGCCACGCCGGCGTCGACGAGCCGTTCGCGGGTCTGTTCACCCAGGGCATGGTGGTGCACGAGACCTACGCCAAGGAGAACGGCGAGTGGGTCACGCCCGCCGAGGTCACGATCGACGGCGCCGAAGGCGGCGCGCGCAGCGCGAAGCTCACCGCGACCGGCGAGCCCATTAAAATCGGCGGCATCGAGAAGATGTCGAAGTCGAAGAAGAACACCATCGACCCCGACGACATCATGACGACCTACGGCGCCGACGTGGCGCGCTGGTTCATGCTGTCGGACTCGCCGCCGGAGCGCGACGTGGAATGGACCGAGCGCGGCGTGCAGGGCGCCTGGCGCTTCGCCAACCGGCTGTGGCGCATGGTGGGTGAGGCGGCCGAGATCGGGAAAGCGGCGCCGGCGGCGCGGCCGGAGTCGTTCAGTGAACCAGCGGCGGCAATCCGCAAGGCCGGCCATGGCGCCTTGGCCAAGGTCACCGACGCAGTCGAGAAGTTGCACTTCAATGTGTGCGTGGCGCACATCTACGAGTTCGCCAACGCGCTGGGCTCGGCTGTCGCCAACACCAAGGTGACGCCCGACTTTGCCTGGGCCGTGAAGGAAGCGGCCGGCATCCTGGTCCGGCTGTTCCACCCGATGATGCCGCACCTCGCCGAGGAGTGCTGGGCGGCGCTCGGCCACAAGACCTTGGTCGCCGACGAGGCCTGGCCTAAGCTCGAGGCCGAACTGCTGGTCGAGAACACCATTACTTTACCGGTGCAGATTAACGGTAAGAAACGGGCCGACGTGACAGTGGCGCGGGACGCGCAGGGCCCCGAGATCGAGGCTGCGGTGCTGGCGCTTGATGCAGTGCAGCGGGCGCTGGAAGGCAAGCGCCCGAAAAAGGTCATCGTCGTCCCGCAAAGGATCGTGAATGTGGTCGCCTGACCGCCGCGCAGCGATGTTGAAGCCCGCCCGTCTGGTGGGCGCGTTCGCTTTGGCGGCGATGCTCGGCGGCTGCTTCGAGCCGCTGTATGGCGAGCGGTCGCTGGCCGGCGGGCCGGGGCTCAAGGCCCGTATGGCCGCGGTCGACATCGTGATCCCGAGCGTGCCGAACGGCACCCCGCTGGCGCGCATCGCCAACGAGGTCCGCAACGATCTCATTTTCGACATGCAGGGCGGCTCGGGCGGCACCACGCCGACGCACCAGCTCCGCATCTCGCTGTCGAGCACCAACCAGCAGGTCATCGTCGACATCCTGACCGCGCGTGCCGACGTGCAGCAGTTCGGCATCAACGCCAACTACTCGCTGATCGAGAAGGCGACCGGCAAGTCGGTGGTCACCGGCGAGACCTTCGCCCGGGTCACCTACGACAACCCCGGCCAGGCCCAGCGCTTCTCCAACGCGCGCGGCCAGCGCGACGCGGAAAACCGCGCCTCGCGGCAGATCTCGGATCAGATCAGGTCGCGGCTCGCCTCCTATTTCAGCGCGGGCGCCTAGGCCTTATCTTGCCTCCGGCGCGAAGGCGCAGGAGGCGCGTTTCACCGAATGGTCGCGATCAAGAACCGAGACGCCGACAGCTTCGTGGCGCGGCCGTCGCCGGCGCAGCCGATCGTGCTGCTGTACGGGCCGGATGCGGGCCTCGTGCGCGAGCGCACGGAAAAGATCATCAACGCGTCGGTCGACGACGTGAACGATCCGTTCGCGCTGGTGCGGCTCGAGGGCGACACGCTGGCGTCCGAGCCGTCGCGGCTCGTCGAGGAGGCGCACACCGTGCCCCTGTTCGGCGGCAAGCGCGCCGTGTGGGTGAAGGGCGGCAGCCGCAACTTCGCCGCCGCCGTCGAGGCCGTGGTGGCGGCGCCGCCCACAGACTGCCGCATCGTCATCGAGGCCGGCGACCTCCGCCGCACGGCCCCCCTTCGCACGCTGTGCGAAAAAGCCAAATCCGCCGCCGCGATCGGCTGCTACATCGACGGCGAGGCGGACCTTGGGCGGCTCGTTGACGACGAGATGCGCCAGGCGAAGCTTGCGATCGCGCCGGAGGCGCGCGCCGCGCTGGTGTCGTTGATCGGCGGCGACCGCGCGGCGTCGCGTGGCGAGATCAGGAAGCTCGCGCTGTATGCGCATGGCAAGGAGCGCGTCGGGCTCGATGATGTGCTGGCAGTGGTGGCCGACGCTTCGGCGCTGGCGCTCGACGCGGTGATCGACTCGGCGTTCGGCGGCAAGACCGCGGATCTGGAATCGCAGTACGCCAAGGCGCTCGCGGCCGGCACGTCGCCCGGCACCATCATGTCGGGCGCGCTGCGCTTCATCGGACAGCTCCACAAGGCGCGGCTCGCGAGCGACGCGGGCGACAGCACCGACGAGGCGATGCGCGCGTTCATTCCGCCGGTGCATTTCACGCGGCGCTCGGCGGTAGAAGGCGCCCTGCGAAGCTGGACCTCACCGCGGCTCGCGCGCGCCATGGAGCAGCTCGCGGAGGCGGCGCTCAATGTGCGCAAGACGCCGGCGCTCGCCGAGGCTCTGGCGCAACGCGCGTTGCTGTCGATCGCGATGACGGTTCGCAGCAGGGGGAGGTCGTGATGCATGCCATTCGCGTTGCGCTTGCTTGGTGCGCGCTGATCTTGGTCATCGCCGAAACATCCGCGCTGCACGCGCAGTCCTATCCGGCGAAAAATCTCAAGCTCGTGGTGCCGTTCGGGCCGGGCGGACCGACCGACGTCGCAGCGCGTGTCGCCTCCCAGGTGCTGCAATCGGCGCTGGGCCAGTCGGTCGTGATCGAGAACCGCCCTGGTGCAGGCGGCGCGACAGGAACGAAGTCGGTCGCCACCGCCGAGCCCGACGGCTACACGCTTTTGATCGGCACCAGCGCCACACTTGGCGTCGTGCCGGCCCTCGTCAAAAATCCCGGCTACGATCCGGTCACGAGCTTCGCGCCGGTCGCGAAGATTTCCGACAGCACCACGGTGCTGATCGTGCATCCGAACTTCCCGGCGAACTCGATCAAGGAGCTGATCGCCTACGCCAAGGCCAATCCGGGCAAGCTGAGCTACGCGTCGGCCGGCGCCGGCAACCAGACGCACCTCGCGGCCGAGCTGCTCAACGCCCGCACCGGCATCGGCGCGGTGCACGTGCCTTACAAGAGCGGCGCCGAGATGGTGACCGCCGTGCTGGGCGAGCAGGTGCAGATGTCGTTTCCGGACATTTCGATTCTGCTGCCGCTGATTGCCGAGAAGAAGATCAAGGCGCTCGCCGTGACGAGCGCGAAGCGGCATCCGCTGCTGCCGGACGTGCCGACCATGGCCGAGAGCGGCGTGCCCGATTACGTCACGACGTTCTGGACCGGCGTGATCGTGCCGGCCGGCACGCCGAGCGACATCGTGAGCAAGCTCAATGCCGCGATCAACGACGGGCTCAACACGTCGGCGATGCGCGACAGCCTCACGCACTTTGGCGCCGTGCCGGCGCCGGGCTCGCCCGCGGACTTCGGTGCCTTCATCGCCAGCGAGAAAACAAAATGGAGCGCGATCGCCAAGACCGCCGGCATCGCGATGCAGTGACGCGAAACGTCAGCGCAGCTTCGGTCCGGCTTCGAGCCGCGCGATGACGTCGTCGAGCTGCTCCAGCGTGCGATACTTCACCTGCAGACTTCCGCTGCCGCTGGCGCGATGCGTGATCGTCACCGCGAGCCCGAGCGCGTTGCCGAGCCGCTCTTCGAGCGCCGCGGTGTCCGGATCTTTCGAAGCCGCTGCGGCAGCCTTGCCGGCTTTCGCCTGCTGCTGCTTGCCCATCTTGCGCGCGATGGCCTCGACCTCGCGCACGTTGAGGTCCTGGTTGACGATCTGCTCGGCGAGCTCTTCGGCGTTGCTCTGGCCGACCAGCATGCGCGCATGACCGGCGGTGAGCTTGCCCGAGTTGATATAGGCCTTCACCCGCTCCGGCAGATTCAGCAGCCGCAGCGTGTTGGCGATGTGGCTGCGGCTCTTGCCGACGATCTTGGCGATGTCTTCCTGCGTGTGATTATATTCCTTGGCGAGCGACTGATAGCCGGTCGCCTCTTCGAGCGGATTGAGATCACTGCGCTGGACGTTCTCGATGATCGCAAGCTCGAGCGCCTCGGCGTCGCTGACGTCGAGCACGACGATCGGCAGCTCGTGCAGGCCCGCGCGCTGCGCGGCGCGCCAGCGCCGCTCGCCGGCGATGATCTCGTAGCTGTCGGCGCCGCGCGCCCGCACCACGACCGGCTGGATGATGCCGCGCTCGCGGATCGAGTCGGCAAGCTCGGCGAGCTCGGCCTCGGAGAACAGCTTGCGCGGGTTGCGCGGGTTGGCGCGGACGAATTCGATCGGCACCTTGCGCTGGCTGCGCGCGCTGCGCTCGGTCGCCTGCGACTCGATGCCGACGTCGCCCATCAGCGAAGCGAGGCCGCGTCCGAGCCGTGAGCGTGCTGCATCGTCGGCCATGGCGGCCTCCTGAGGAATCATCTTCACGTCGTCACCTCTTGGTCTTGGTCATCGCCGAACGATTCGGCAATCTGTTCTCTTCGTGCAGAGAACAGTGCGCGGCCGTCAGGCCGCGCGCGACGCCAGCGCTAGCTAGCTTTGAGCTCTTTCTCGCGCTGAATGATTTCGGTCGCGAGCCGCAGGTAGGCTTCGCTGCCGACACACTTGAGGTCGTACACCAGCACCGGCTTGCCGTAGGACGGCGCCTCGGAGACGCGCACGTTGCGCGGGATGATGGTGTCGTAAACCTTCGGGCCCATGAACTCGCGCACGTCGGCGACCACCTGGTTGGACAGGTTGTTGCGCGCGTCGAACATGGTCAGCACGATGCCGTGGATGCTGAGCCCCGGATTGAGCGTCGACTTCACCTGCTCCACGGTCTGCAGCAACTGCGAGAGACCTTCGAGGGCGAAGAACTCGCACTGCAGCGGCACCAGGATCGCGTTCGACGCGGCCATGGCGTTGACGGTGAGCAGGTTCAGCGACGGCGGGCAGTCGACCAGCACGTAGCTGAAGTCGCCGACGCCAACGAACTTGCCGTTGTTGAGCGGCGTGATTGCGCTGCGCAGCCGGAAGGCACGGTCGCGCGCCTGGCCGATCTCGAGCTCGAGGCCTGAGAGGTCCATGGTCGAAGGCGCGAGCGACAGCCGCGGCACCGCGGTCGCGACGATCGCCTCGCGCAGCGGCGCGTCGCCGGTCAGCACGTCGTAGGTCGAGACGCGGCGATGGCGGCGGTCGATGCCGAGCCCGGTCGAGGCGTTGCCCTGCGGATCGAGGTCGATCACCAGCACGCGCTCGCCGATCGCGGCGAGCGCCGTGCCGAGGTTGATCGCCGTGGTGGTCTTGCCGACGCCGCCCTTCTGGTTGGCGATGGCGAGCACCCGCGGCGGCTTGGCCGGCTCGGCGCGCTCGGCCAGCACGACAACCGACGAGTCGGTCGCGACCGGGATCGAGGCGGAGTCGGCCTGGGACGCGGCGGTCTCGGGCGACGGCACCGCGGGAAGCGGCGGGATGCTGTTATCGTCTTGTTCTGACATGACTATTCACGATTTCTCTGATCGGCGACGCAGCTTCGTCACGGCGACGATCCGGCTGTCCGGATTGGTCTTGCTGGGGACGAGACTCGCCTCGATGTTCCAAGATTTAGATGCCTTCGTCAATTCCGCCTCTACATCTTGTCCCTTGGGAAACAGCCCCATGGTACCGGTTCGCAGCAGCGGGTGAGCGAGCTTGAGCAATTCATCTAGCGGGGCCAACGCCCGTGCGGTGACAACGTCGGGTCTGAATTGGAGGTTCTTCCCGAAATCCTCAATACGCACAGCATGGACGACGGCCGGCACTTGAAGTTGCTCGGCCGCTTCGCGCAGGAACGCCGCCTTCTTGCCGATGCTCTCGACGAGATGGACCGTGGCGCCCGGCGTGTCGGTCAGGGCGC
Organism: uncultured Rhodoplanes sp.; assembly: GCA_936924235.1. Taxonomy (GTDB): domain Bacteria; phylum Pseudomonadota; class Alphaproteobacteria; order Rhizobiales; family Xanthobacteraceae; genus Z2-YC6860. The sequence continues at coordinate 16,631 of CAKZHN010000287.1, forward strand.
AAGCGATCACCAGACCGGGGAAGCCGGCGCCGGAGCCGAGGTCGATCCAGCATTTCGCGTCGGGCGCGAGCGGCAGAAGCTGCAGCGAGTCAGCGATGTGGCGGGTCCATACGGTGGGGAGCGTCGAGCGCGCGATCAGATTGGTGTGCGCGCTCCAGCGCAGCAACAGCTCGACCAGGCGATCGAGCCGCTCCGATGTTTCACGTGAAACAGGGATGAGCTCGAGCGCCGCGTCACGGTCGGCGCTCAGATCAGGTGGAGTCTCCGGGCGGGCGCCTTCGGACATGGCGGGCACACTATCCTAGGCCGCCGGGCGGCCCTTGGTGCTGCGGCGGACATGCGCCACCAGCAGTGTCAACGCCGCCGGAGTGATGCCATCAATACGTCCGGCTTGGCCGATGGTGCGAGGCCTGTGCGCAGCAAGCTTCTGCCGAATCTCGTGCGAGAGACCTGCCATGGCCGCATAATCGAGTCCCTCGGGAAGCACGAAGCTCTCGTCCTTGCGGTAGGACTCGATATCGGCGGTCTGGCGGTCGAGATAGACCGAATACTTGGCGTCGATCTCGAGCTGATTGGCGATCGTCGATGGCAGATCTGCGAACGCGGGCCAGATACGGACGATGTCGGCCATCTCCAGGGTCGGATAGGACAGCAGATCAAATGCGGTCCGGCGCTGACCGTCGTGCTTGAGCTGGACGCCGTATCCGGCGGCTTCGTTCGGCGTGATCGACAGCGATTGCGCCATGATCCGGGCGGCTTCGAGCGCCGCCATCTTCTGCTCGAACTGCTTCTGACGCTCCGGGCCGACGCAGCCGACCGCAATCCCTTTCCCGGTCAGCCGTTGATCGGCGTTATCCGCCCGCAGCGTCAGCCGGTATTCGGCCCGGGACGTGAACATCCGGTACGGTTCGGTGATCCCGCGGGTCACGAGATCGTCGATCATGACGCCGAGATAGCCCTCGGCCCGGTCAAACACGATCTCAAGCCCCTCACCTGCGCAGGCCGCAGCATTCAGCCCGGCGATTAGGCCCTGGGCGCCGGCCTCCTCGTACCCGGTGGTGCCGTTGATCTGGCCGGCCAGAAACAAGCCCTTCAGGCGCTTGGCTTCCAGAGTGTTCTTCAGCTCGCGTGGATCGACGTGGTCGTATTCGATCGCGTAGCCCGGCCGGACCATGCGGACCCGTTCGAGGCCCGGGATCGTCGCCACCAGGGCCAACTGCACGTCCTCCGGCAGCGAAGTCGAGATTCCGTTCGGATAAACCGTATCGTCGTCGAGGCCTTCGGGCTCCAGGAAGATCTGATGGCCGTCGCGCTCCCCGAAACGGACAATCTTGTCCTCGATGGAGGGGCAATAGCGGGGTCCGCGGCTCTGGATCTGGCCCGAATACATCGGCGAGCGATGGACGTTCGCCCGGATCACTGCATGGGTCTCGGGCGTCGTCCGGGTAATGCCGCATTGGATCTGCGGGGTCTCGATCCGGTCCGTCAGGGTCGAAAACGGCTCCGGCGGGTCATCGCCGGGCTGCATCTCGACCGCCTGCCAGTCGATGGTGCGGCCGTCCAAGCGCGGCGGCGTGCCGGTCTTCAATCGTCCGAGCGCAAAGCCGATCTGCTCCAGCGATTGCGACAGGCCCATCGCCGGTGCCTCGCCGACCCGACCGGCCGGCGTGGTCTGCTCGCCGATGTGGATCAGACCCCGGAGAAATGTGCCGGTGGTCAGGACCACGGCGCCGGCACGGAACTCGCGACCATCCGCCACGCGGACACCGGTGATCCGGCCCTGGCTCCAGACGAGTTCGTCCGCCTCGCCCTCCAGGACCCTCAGATTGGCGGTAGCGCGGATCTCCCGCTGCATCGCCGCCGCGTAGAGCTTCCGATCCGCCTGGGCGCGGGGCCCGCGCACGGCCGGACCCTTGCGCCGGTTGAGCACCCGGAACTGGATGCCGCCCTGGTCGGCAACACGGCCCATCAGGCCGTCGAGGGCGTCGATCTCCCGGACCAGATGGCCCTTGCCGAGCCCGCCGATTGCAGGATTGCAGGACATGGCACCGATGGTCGCAAACCGATGGGTGAGGAGAGCCGTCTTCGCGCCCATGCGCGCGGCCGCGGCCGCGGCTTCACAGCCGGCGTGGCCGCCGCCAATCACGATGACGTCGAAGCGTGAATCCATGGCCAATCTCGAATGGCGCGCTTTTACCGGAGCAGCAGGGGCGGGTCAAAGAATCCCAGGTTCCGATGTTTCACGTGAAACATCGGAAGACCGAGGGCTACTTCCCGATACAGAAATCGCGGAAAATGACGTCGAGAATGTCTTCGACGTCGACACGGCCGGTCAGCCGGCCGAGTGTCGCGGCAGCGGCGCGGAGCTCTTCCGCGATGATATCTTCGCGGCCGCGCTCGCCTTCGGCCAGCGCAGCTTGAAGAGCTTGCGAAACGGCCTCCAACATCGTTCGATGGCGCTGGCGGCTGACCAGGGCCGGCTCGGTTCCAAAGTAGCTGGCTACAAATTGGGCTAGGCTATCCATTAATGAATTGAATTCTTGTTCATATTTAACAGAAACACCAAAATATTTACTTAATGACTTGAATTCATTGTTTGTTTCTTTTATTATATATCTTTGATCCAAATCGATCTTATTCTTGATCCGCCACACATTTGCGCCGCTCGGCGGTTCCGCCGGCGTGGCGGGCTCTGTGACGTCCTCGACCCACAGCACCAAATCGGCGGCGGCGGCCCGATCCTTGGCCCGGCGCACACCCTCCTGCTCCACCGGATCCTCGCTGTGGCGCATCCCCGCCGTATCCAGAACCGTGACCGGATAGCCGCCAAGATCGAGATGCACCTCGATGACGTCCCGCGTCGTCCCCGCAATCGGCGACACGATGGCCGCCTCCCGCCGCGCGATCCGGTTGAGCAGTGTTGACTTGCCGGCATTCGGCGGCCCGGCGATCGCGACCACCAGACCCTCGCGCAGCCGTTCGCCGTGTGACGCGCCGGCCAATGCTGCAGCAATTTCCGCATTCAGCCCTGCAGCAATTTTCAGGGCCGGACCCACCAGGTCCTCCGGCACGTCGGCCTCGTCCGAGAAATCGATCCGCGCCTCGACCAGCGCCAGCGCCTCGATCAGCCGCTTCCGCCAACCCTCGGCGCGATCGCCCAGGAGCCCCTTGAGCTGCCGAAAGGCCTGCCGCCGCTGCGCCTCGGTCTCGGCGCCGATCAGGTCGGCCAGGCCCTCGACCGCGGTGAGATCGAGATGGCCGTTCTCGAACGCCCGCCGGGTGAACTCGCCGGGCTCGGCCATACGCAGACCTTCGATCCGGCCGAGCGCGCCCAGCACCGCTGCGATCACGGCCCGGCCGCCGTGCAATTGCAGCTCCGCGGTGTCTTCTCCGGTCTCGCTCTTAGGCCCCGGAAACCACAGTGCCAGCGCTTCATCGATCACCTCGCCGTTCGCGGGATCGCGCACTCGCGCCAGCGCGGCCTTGCGCGGCTCCGGAATTTTTCCGGTCAGTGCCTTGAGCGCCTCGCCGGCGCGCGAGCCCGACAAACGCACCACGGCGATCGCCGCCGGCGGCCGGCCGGAGGAAAGGGCGAAGATGGTGTCGCGTGCGGAAGACATGCTCCAGGCATGTAGCCCGGATGGCGCGGCCGTCAAACTCCGGAAGCCGACCGCACGATCGGCTCAGTCGCCACCGCCGCCGCCGCAACCACCTCCACCGCAGCTGCCACAACCGCTGCCGCCATCGCCGCCCGCGCTGCCGTCTCCGCCGGAATGACCACCGTGCCCGCCCGTATCGCCGGCGCCATCACCAAAGCCGGCGGTGCTGCCGTCGAACGACGAACTGGAAAAATCGCCGCCGCAATAGACCACCGCGGTGCCTCCGGCGCGCAGCGCTTCGCAACGGTGGTGATAAGTGAAGCCGTTCGGAATGTTGAGCTTGGAGTCGAGCGCGAACAGCAACGGCAGCCGTGTCGGATTGCCGGCGTCGATGTTCTCGTACTTGCAGCAGTACCACCACACGCGGCGCAGGCCCGCGTTGCTCTTGCGATTCTCGCTGAGCACCGTCGCCGGCGTGTGATGCATGAACGAGCCAAAAGCCCTGCGGCAGAAGCTCTGATACTCGCGCGTGTAGAGAATGAATTCGTGCCAGAGATCGTCGGCGACGCGCGACGGCATCGACACGAAGCGCTTGCCGCTCATCAGATAAGCGACGAAGAACTGACGCAAGCCGCGCGAGACCAGCGCGCTGTCTTTGCGATCGAGCCCGGGATGGTGCTCGCTGAGCTTATCCAGCAGGCCCGGCGGCCATTCGTAGGTGCGGATGAATTCAGCACGGCGCAGCCGCAGCCATGAATCGAACAGCAGCCACAAGCCCACCGCCGCGGCCAGCGCGACGAACACCTGCCATATCGTCATCGGTGCCGCCCCTCGTTCAACACGAGTCAGATCGATGCAGGATACACTCACGTGCCCAAGCCGGCAGAGCGTGCACGACATTGCATCGCGGGCTCACAGCACAGCCGACAAAATTAAAAAGCTCGGGCATCCGGCCCGAGCTTTCCTTTCGAAGAACGCATTGATCCAACCTGCAGCGCGAGCTGCGAGCGGACCCGCCGGACTTTATTTTACCTTGAGATTTTCAGCCGATTCCCTGCCGCGATTGGCGACGATCTCATACTCAACGTGCTGACCTTCGTTGAGCGAGCTCAGCCCGGCCCGCTCGACCGCGGAGATGTGAACAAACACATCCTTGCCGCCGCCTTGGGGTTGGATAAAGCCGTAACCTTTGGTCGGGTTGAACCACTTCACAGTGCCTGTAGCCACTCATAGTCTCCAAGTCGTCAAAAAAATTCGCCGTCCCTTTCGGGGCAGCGGCGCCTCACCGAGGCGCCCACTACATAGACTGGTATGCCAGCGGCGGCTATCCCGCCCCGAGAATTATTACGACCAGGAACCGGTGTCCCAACGTCGCATTTGTCTTAAAATCCAAGCATGTCAGCCCATCCGACGTCGGCCCAAACATCGTCCGGTCCTGAAAATCGCCTCGCCGGCGAGACCAGTCCCTATCTGCTGCAGCACAAGCACAACCCGGTGGCCTGGTGGCCCTGGGGCCCGGCCGCGCTTGAGGAAG
>CAKZHN010000288.1 GCA_936924235.1 uncultured Rhodoplanes sp.
CGATCTGCGCCCTATGCGCCGGTCACCATCACGCTGCCGGCGCCCGCCGCCGATCCGAGCTTCGTGGCGTTCCGCGGAGCCATCGCCGCGGCCGCCAAGGCCCGCATCTATGCCGATCTCGAAGCGCTGGTGCAGCCGCAAGGCTTCTTCTGGGACCGCGATTTCGGCAACGGCTACGACCCGAAGAAGCCCTCGGTCGACAACCTCGCCGCGGCGGTCGCGCTCGAGCGCGGCGACGGCATGGGCTGGGACAAGCTTGCGGGCTTCGCCGTGGAGAAATCGCTCGAACCGCTCGATTCGCGCCCGGGCGTGTTCTGCGCGCCGGCACGGCCGGGCTACAACGCGGTTGAGTTCTCGAAACTGCTCGACACCACCTACACCAACGCCGCCGAATGGGCCTATCCGCTGGCCGACGGCGTTCCGGTGCGCGGCGCCCCTCGCGCCAATGCGCCCGCGACCGGCAAGCTCGCACTCAACTTCGTCCGCCATCTCGGTCAGCAACGCGCCGACAGCGATGCCGCGGCCCCGCCCTGGGCAAGGGTGGCGCTGCCCGATGGCAAGATCGGGTATGTGGAGCCCGGCCACCTATCGGCGCTTGCGGTCGAGCGGCTCTGCTACGTCAAGGACATGGTGGCCGGCTGGCGGATCACGGGATTTGTCGGCGGCGGCAGCTAGATTAATTTCGTCGAAATCGAACTCCTGGGGCCGCACCGGCGACTTATTTTGGCGTAGATTCGCCTCATTGAAATTACCCAAGGAGATGCCCCTATGGGCCGTCGTATCATTGCCGCCGCCTCCATCACCGCAAGCTTGCTGCTCGCCGCGAGCGCGCTCCCGAGCCTCGCGCAAAGTCAATTGCCTCGGCCGGGCCAGTTGCCGCCGGCCGGCGGCGCGCCGCAGAAACCACAGGCCGCGCCCCAGCAGCAGCAACAGCAGGGCAAGCCCCAGGCTCAGCAGCAGGGCCAGCCGCAGCCCGCGCCGCCGAAGCCCTACAAGGCGGTGGCGATCACGCCGCCGCAGCCGTTGAACGACCCGAGCTTCGAGGCCTTCCGCAAGCAGATGGGCGCCGCCGCCGGGAAGAAGGACAAGAAGGCGCTCGCCGACATGGTGTCGAAGAGCTTCTTCTGGATGGGCGAGAAGGGCGACAAGGCCGACAAGAAGAAGGCCGGCATCGACAACCTCGCCAAGGCGATCGGGCTCGACGCCAAGGACGGCTCCGGCTGGGACACCGTGGAGGGTTTCGCCTCCGAGCCGACCGCCGCGCCCTTCCCGGAGAAGAAGGACACGATCTGCGCGCCGGCCGATCCGCAATTCGACCCCAAGGCGCTCGAAGATCTCGCCAAGGCCACCGGCACCGACGAAGGCGAATGGGGCTTCCTGGTGCAGCCGAACACCGAGATGCGCGCCGCGGCCCAGCCCAACTCGGCGGTGGTCGAGAAGCTCGGCATGCACTTCATCCGCGTCATGGACGACGGCTCGGACCAGCAGGGCGACAATCCGATGATCAAGGTGGTCGCCCCGTCGGGCAAGGTCGGCTTCGTCCCGGCCGACGCCGTCAGCCCGCTCGGCAACGACGTGCTGTGCTACGCCAAGGAAGGCGGCAACTGGAAGATCACGGGCTTCATCGGCGGCGAACAGTAAGCCATCGATCTCGACAACGGATTGTGCGGCGCGTGCCGGAAAGGCGCGCGCCGCATTTCTTTTGTCGGGGCATTTTCCGGCGAAGTGTGAAGCGGTTCGCCGCAGAAAATGCGACCAAGCGAAAAAATCGGGACCTAACGCTGCGCCGCGGCATGATGCGCCGCGACATGACGCTCCATGCGCTGGTGTTTGCCCGGCGCCCCGTCGTAGCCTCAGACGCCCAAGTCAGGGCCGCGGAGGCGACGATCCGCGATCAGCATCAAGGAGGGGCGACCAGATGAAACGTGCATTCTGTTCAGCGCTCGGCGCAGCGGTGCTCACCGCCACGCTCGGGCTCACCGCGCAGGCGCAGCAGCGTCCGCAGATCGAGACCACCAAGGTCGACGGCACCGACAACGTCTACATCTTCCGCAACGGCGGCCATCAGGCGATCTTCGTCGTCACCAAGGACGGCGTGATCGCCACCGATCCCGTGGCCTATGGCCGGCCGAACGGCGGCCAGCAATATGTCGACGAGATCAAGAAGGTCACCGACAAGCCGATCAAGTTCCTGGTCTACAGCCACCACCACTACGACCACATCGCCGGCGGCAAGGCGTTCAAGGACGCCGGCGCCCGCATCATCGCGCACAAGAACGTGATGCCGCATCTGAAGCCGCTCGCCGATCCCAACACGCCGCTGCCCGATGAATCGATCGGCAACAAGAAAGTCATCAAGCTCGGCGGCACCACCATGGAGCTGCTCTATCTCGGCCCGAACCATTCGGATTCCAACATCGTGATCCGGCTGCCGAAGGAGAAGATCATCTTCGTGGTCGACACCATTCCGGTCGGCTCGTTCCCGGGCCGCGGCATGATCGATTTCTACCCGCTCGAGACCGAGGCCTTCATCGAGAAGGTGATCGCGCTCGACTGGGACCGGCTGATCCCGGGCCACCCGGGCGCGCCCAACGGCCGGCTCGGCACCAAGGACGACGCCAAGGCCGCGCTCGCGCTCTACCGCGACGCCTCGGCCGAGATGAAGAAGCTCGGCCAGGCCGGCAAGTGCTGGGACGAGGCCGAGAAGGAGTTCAAGCTGCCGAAGTACGAGAACTTGCCGGGCTACGCCAACGGCCTGCCTTTTGTGGCTCGGCGCTATTGCGGCCTGTGGGGCCGCGGGACCTGAGGGACCAGAGTCGATTGAAGCTCGACCTCTGTTGCGACATCGGCGGTGCCATCCCTCCCCGCCAGGGGAGGGTGGCCTCGCGTCAGCGAGGTCGGGTGGGGAGAAGCCTGCCATAGCCGCAAGCGCTGCCGGACAGCAGCATCTCCCCACCCGGCCGCTTCGCGGCCACCCTCCCCTGGCGGGGAGGGAGACCCGTGCTGAACCACTCTCACGCCATCGCGTGCGCCACCTTACGCTCCGGACGCACGAGCCAATACAGCGCGACAGCGTGGGTGATCATCAGCAGCGGCACGTAGATGATCGGGATCGCGTAGGTCGAGCCGAGCTCGCCCGCCATCGCAGGCAGGCCGACCTGCGTGGCATGGTAGTAGTCGACGAGAATGTCGATCGCGCCGACGACATTGAAGGCCACCACAAACAGCCAGAACAGCGGACGGATCCGCACCATGAGCAGCGCCAGGATCGCCAGCACGCCGGTCGCGAAGTCGCCGTAGCCGGCGAAGGCCGCGAAGTCTGCCGGCAGATTGGGGCCGGTGACGCCGGGCAGCATCAGGGCCAGTCCGAAGAAGCGGAAGCTGTGCAGCGTGGCGATGGCGCGGTGCGCTTCGAAGCGGTCCATCGCTTTGAGCCACGGCCAGACATACCCGCTGAAGCAAAGCAGCCACGCGACATAGCCGAACACGAGATGAATCCGGAACAAAGTTTCGGTCGACATCAGTGACCTCCTATCTGGCGTTCGTAGGCGCGGCCTCGAACACCGCGGTGAGAATGCCGAGCCGGCCCTCCATCAGATTGCGTCCGAGGTTGCCGGTGAGCTGCGCGAAGTCCGGCCCCATCACCACGCCGAGATTGGGCGACGGCGGCGGACCCGCGGCGCGCATCTGCGCGACCCAGGCCTTGGCCGGCTCGGTGTCGTCCTGCCACACCAGCGTGCGGAAGCCGGCCGGCTCAATCGCCTCGCGGGTTGCGGCCGCCGTCATCAGGAAGCTCGTGTCCGGGGTCCGCGCCCAAGGGACGGGATAGTGCGGCTCGCCGCCGGTCAGCACGATGTCGAAGGTCGCAAAGCGTCCGCCGGGCTTCAGCACGCGCCGGATCTCGCCGTAGAGCCGCGCGCGGTCGGCGATGTTCATCGCCACGTGCTGCAGCAGCGCGGCATCGAAGCGGCTGTCGCCGAACGGAAGCTCGAGCGCGCTGGCCGCCTCGAATGACACCTGCCCGCCCTGCCCCGTGCGCCCAGTCAGGTAGCGCGCCGCTTCCACGAACGGCTCGCTCAAGTCGACGCCCGCCACCCGGCAGCCGTGGGCCGCTGCGAGATAGCGCGCCGGCCCGCCGACGCCCGCGCCAACATCGAGCACCGCCATGCCGGCGGTGATCCCGGCGAGCTTTGCGAGCTCCGCGGTCGCAGCGAGCCCGCGGGTGTGAAACTGGTCGAGACCCGCCAGCTGCTCCGGCTTGAGCCGCTGATCCTCCGGGCCGAAGACGGCAAGCGCCGCCTTGAGCCGCCCGGTGAGGCCGGTCGCGCGATAGTGGTCGCGCACGCCATCAAGCACATCGGTCATGTCAGAAGCTCCTCTTGGCCATGTCCCGGCCAGATACGGTCGCTTCCTGCGAGCGGCTATCCGCGATAATGTCGACAGGCTATGAAGCAGAACTTCACAGTCCGGCAGGGCGCGCTCGACGGCGTGGAAGCGTTCCTGAGCGTGGCGCGGCACCGCAGCTTCCGCAAAGCGGCCGCCGAGCTCGGCGTCACGCCGTCGGCCATGAGCCAGGCGGTGCGCGCGCTCGAGGCGCGCGTCGGCGCGGCGCTGTTCATCCGCACGACACGCAGCGTCGGCCTGACCGAAGCCGGCGAGCGGTTCCTGTCGCGTGCCAAGCCCGCCTTCGAGGAGCTGGTCGCCGCAAGCGCGGCCGCACGCGATCTCGGGCAGCGGCCGTCCGGGCTGCTGCGCCTCACGGTGCCGCGCGCCGTGGTGCCGCTCCTGTTAGAGCCGCTGATCGCCTCGTTCTGCCAAGCCTATCCCGAGGTCGAGGTGGAGATCGCGACCAGCGCCGAGCTGGTCGACATCGCGGCCCAGGGATTCGACGCCGGTGTCCGGCTGGGCCAGTTCGTCTCAGCCGACATGGTTGCGGTGCCGCTGACGCCACCGTTCCGCCTGGCCGTCGTGGGCAGCCCGGACTACCTCGCCCGCAATGGCCGGCCCAAGCGCCCGGAGGATCTGCGCCGGCATGCCTGCCTCCGATCGCGACGGTCCAACGGCGCCATCGCGCACTGGTCGCTCGTCGACGACGACCGCGCCATCGAGCTTGCGGTCTCGGGGCCGCTCATCGCCAGCGACTTCGTCACCCTGCTGGGCGCGGCCGTCGAAGGCCTGGGTCTTGCGCAAGTGCCGGCGCCGGTCGCCGCCGCGCAGGTGAAAGCCGGCAAGCTGGTGCGGGTGCTGGAGCCGTTCGCTCCGATGGCACCGGGTGTGTTTCTTTATTATCCCGACCGCCGGCAGGTGCTGCCGAAGCTGCGTGCCTTCATCGATCACGTGAAGAGTCGGTCGCGCGCCGGAAGGCGCACCACCGAGGCATCCGGAGATTGAAGCCGTCGGAATCTGCCGGTCAGCTCGCAGCGCGCTGACGAAGCGGCTTGGCCGCGCGCACCTTGGCCGGACGTGCGGCATGGTCCAGGGCAAACAGCATCAGGAAGTTGGAGCGCCACACGTTCGCGCGTTTGCGGATCGCGTCTACAAGCTTGCGCTTGAAGTGGCCGAGGCATTCCTTGGAGCAGAAGCGCTTGGTGAGATAGCGATGCGAGACCAGCCCGAACCGGCCCTGACAGTGACAGCATCGTTGCATGAGCTGTTTCTCCTGTGGTCGCAACGTCCGCGCCGTTGAGACCGTCCCACTAGTTCAGCGCACTCTGCACGGCGATGAACACCACCTTGAGCTTCGATCCGAAGCCCTGGACCACGGTGATGATCCCGATGGCGACACCGGCCGCGATCAGCCCGTATTCGAGGGCTGCCGTTCCGGAGTCGCTGCGCAAGAACTGAACGAGACGGGCCTTCATGGCGCTTCTCCTGACGCGTTTATATTGATTCTTCCCGGATAAACGAGTGACAAACATCACAGTCCGTAGTTGTGCCGTCAGTAATTCTACGTAGGACTGGCCACGGTGTTCCGGCGCCGCAAAACCCTGAAGACGCCGTTAAGGATTCGACGGCCGTTCCGCCGCGAAACGCCGTGCTAGGGTGTCGGCCCGGATATCCTCGCGGAGCAGACGATGCCCAACGCCCCACTGACACCGCAGATGCCCACGCCGCCTGAGCCGGCCGCCGTGGCGCTCGATCCCGCGACAACGGCGTTGCTCGTGTTCGACGTCATCGAGCACATCAGTGCGCGTCAACCGCAATGCCGGGCGCAACTGGCGCCGGCGATCTCGGCGCTGCTGGCGCGGGCGCGCAAGGCCGGCGTCACCGTCGCGTACGGGACGCGCACCGCCAACATGTCGACCTGGCTGCCGGAGGTTGCCCCCGCGCCCGGCGACATCAAGATCGAAAACCAGGCCCAGGACCGGTTCTACAACACCGATCTCGACAAGGTGCTGAAGGCCAAGGGGATCACGACGCTCATCCTGACCGGCTGGAAGATCAGCGGCTCGGTGACCTACACGTCGGTCGGCGCGACATTGCGAGGCTACACCGTCGTCGTTCCGATCGACGCGACGTCGGACGCCACCGACTACGAAATCGTCATCGGCAAGTACCAGATCCTCAATCAGAACAGCGCGAACGCCACGAACGAGCCGTTGAAGACCAAGGCCTCGACCTTGAGCCGCACCGATCTGATCACCTTCAAGTAAGAGACGACAACGCGCATGCCGCGCGCAAGCATGCTGCGCGCCGGGTTCCCGTTTCGGGGAGACGCGATTCAAGAACGGCTCGCAGCCGTGCTTGAAACACCATCTGTTTGAATACGGGGCTCCTTTTCCCGTTCACGCGCTTGTGTCCCGGTCCGGTCAGCATCCCTGCTTCTTCCTGAATGGCGCAGGCACTTACGCTTGCCTGGGGCGAATTGAAAATTTTGTCGTCAACACGGTGGGCGCTGCAGCGCCCGCCGTTCAAAATGTTTGGAGGAGCGCCATGAAAAAATTCGAGCAGCAGAGCATCACCCCGGCGTCGGGCGACATGAGCCGACGCGGCCTGTTGGGCGCAGCCGCGCTGGGCGCCGGCGGACTGGCGCTGATGCAAACAGCGGCTGCGGCGGAGGAAAGCGACAAAGGCAGTCCGGGCCAGGGCGGGTTTGGCCGAAACTCCGTCCAGCTTCCACCCGGCGCCAAAGTCGCGGCCCACGATCCCAAAGACATCGCGGCGATGCCGAACTTCAAGTATTCGCTCGATGGCGGCACGCCAAAGATCACGTCCGGCGGCTGGGCCAAGGAATCGACTCTGCATCAACTGCCGGTGAGCACAGGACTCGCCGGCGTTCACATGTTCCTCAACCCCGGCGCATCGCGCGAATTGCATTGGCACGCCATCGCGGCCGAATGGGCCTTCATCATCGACGGCCGGTGCCAGACCATGGTGCTCGATCCCTCGGGTGCGAGCGAGATCAACAACTACGAGCCGGGCGACCTCTGGTTCTTCCCGAGAGGCCACGGCCATTCGATCCAGTGCATCGGCGACAAGCCTTGCCACTTCATCCTGTCGTTCGACAACGGCGCGTTCTCCGAGCACGGCACGTTTTCGATCACCGACTGGATCGACGTGACGCCGAAGGACATTCTGGCGGCCAACTTCCATCTGCCGAAGGAGGCATTCGACGTCTTTCCGAAGGGAGAGACCTACATTCAGGCAGGGCCGGTCGTTCCGGTTTCGCAGGCGCTCGAGGCGCCTTGGCCGAAGGAGTCGACGCACAAGTTCAGGCTGCTGCGGGATCCGAAAGCGGCTCGCGACTTCGAAGGCGGCAAATTCCGCCTGGCCAGCATCGATGAATTCCCGGCCTCCAGGACCATGTCCGGCGGGCTGATGATCATCAACAAGGGCAAGCAGCGCAACCTGCATTGGCACACAGAGGCCAACGAGTTTCACTACTATCTGCGCGGCAAAGGACAGGTCGTGCTGTTCGGATCGGGTGGCCGCAGCAAGATCGCCGATGTGCAAGCGGGCGACGCGGTCTACATCCCTGCGGGATATGGACACGCGATCAAGAACACCGGCGACGATGATCTCGAGATCGTGCAGACCTGGGACAAGGGCAAGTTCGAGGAGATCGACCTCGACAACTGGGTCCGTGCGAGCCCGAACTACCTGCTGACGAACAATTTCGCCGGAGCTTCGGCGGCGACGATCGCGAAAATGAAGGAAACCTAGACCGCACCCGAAGGCTGACACGCTGACGCCGTCAGCGGCTCTCTTCGGCACCGGCCTGGATGAGGCTGCGCACCAGCTCGACAATGTCGACAGTTGCGTCGAGATCGGCCAGCACCGTGGCGCTCATCCACGAGCCGCTCTTCCAGCCGATGGCGCTCGAAGCCATGTAGCCCGCGATGACGCCATCGTGCTGGAACAGATCGAAGCCCGGGCGGCGGCACACGTACCAGCCCATGCCGTAGCTGCAGCCCGTGTAGACGAGCGAATTCGTCACCGTGACGGCCGGCGCAAACATCATGTGCACCGCGTCCGGGCTGAGCACCTTGCCGGTGGTCAGCGCGGCGTTCCAGCGCGCCATGTCGGCCGCCGTGCTGACCATGTCGCCCGCCCCCATCGGCCAGTCACCCTGGTCGAAGCGCCGCGCGTAAAGGTAATGCGGCGCCGCCTCGATCCCCGGCCGCGGCGACGGCTCGCCGACAAAACCGGTGTCCTGCATGCCAGCCCGCGCCAGCAGCCGGTCGGCGATGTATTTGTGGGCCACCGAGGGGCTCGCCTTCTCGTAGCCGTTCTGCAGCACCTGGATGACGAGCGAGAGCACGAAGTAGTTGGTGTTGCTATAGCTGAACGCCTGCGGCGGCCCGGTGAGCTTGTAGGTCCGCAGCCGCGCGATAATGGCCTCGGCGTCGACCGAGCGGGCCGCGGCGGCAACGCCGGTCTGGTCGGCATCCAGCGCGAAGTCGTCGTCGGTGTAGCTCGGCAGGTTCGACGTCATCGTCAGCAGCCGCCGCACCGTGAGCCTTGAGCTTTCGCCCTTTGGATCGAGCGAGGGAAACAGCTCGAGGCCGTTGGTGTCCAACGTCAGCGGCTTCCCCGTGCCCGGCACGATGACCTTGTCCTCGATCATCGCGAGGATGGCCGCGGCCGTGAACTGCTTGGTCACCGACCCGATGGGGTAGCGCACATCTTCGCCACGCGATGCCGGCAATCCGGCGGCGTCGAGGCCCTTGGCGAGAATGGTCCGTCCGTCGAGCGTCACGCTCACCGCAATGGACGGAACGTGGTGCGCCGCCTGGAATTGCCGGACCAGATCGAGCGCGAGCTTGTCCTTGTCGGCGTTCCACGAGAACGCGCCCGCGGCGCTGCCGCTTGCGATCAGTCCGACGGCAGCGATAAGAAGGCGGCGCATGCCGTATCGTACAGAAGCGCACGATTCGAAACAGCCGGTTCATGCTGCGAAGGAGAAGCAAGCCCGTCGGCGGCGCTCAAGAACGCTCGGCAATCTGGAGAATGACACGGCCCCGCTTGATCGTGCCGGCTTCGACCAGGGCATGCGCCTTGGCGCCGTCTTCGAGGGGCAGCACCTTGCCGACTTTCGGCGCGAACACGCGTTGCTCGGCAAGCCTGCAGACGGCATCCAGCAGCGGACCGCCATTGCCAACCGGCGCGTTGCGCACCTCGACTCCAAATTCGGAGCCCCTGTTTTCGATCGGCGCGGCATTCAGGTAAATCAGCCGGCCGCCCGGCCTGAGCGCCTTGTATGACCGGCGATGAACATCGCCTCCGATCAGATCGATGACGACATCCTGATCGCGGACACTGTCGGAAAAGTCCGACTGATCGAAGGCGATGACATGATCCGCGCCGAGCGAGCGAACGTAATCGCAATCGATCGCGCGGCAGGTGGCGGTGATGTGCAGCCGGAGGTGCCGGGCAAGCTCGACGCATGCACCGCCGACCGACCCGGCGGCGCCGTGGATCAGGATCTTCTCGTTTTGCGCACAGCGGCCTGTCTCGACGACGCAGCAATAGGCGGCGACCCCGCCCTGAATCGTGGCGGCGGTCTCGACATGGCCGAGGTTCGCCGGCTTCAACGCGATCTTGTCCGCCGCAACACAGGCATAATCAGCGGCGCAGCCGCTGTCGGTGTGAAGCGTGGAGAACACCACGGCGTCGCCGGTTTGACGACCACCGGCCGCGTGGGCGCCGAGCGCAGCGATCGTTCCCGAGCCGTAACGCCCCAGAATTTTCGGGAACACGACCTGGAAATGCTTTTGCAGGAGCCCCGCCCGGGTCTTGCAGTCGCCTGCGCCCACGTTCGCGGCATGGACGCGGACCAGCACCTCCGCCGGTCCGGGCTCGGGCCGCGGTCGCTCGGCCACGTGCAGCACCTCCGGTCCGCCGTAGGTCGAAAATTGCAACGCCCTCACGTTTGTTCCTCTGCCGTGACTATTGCGGCTGCAAGCCGGAGTCCTTGACGATCTGCTCCGACCACACGCGGTCCTGGTTGACGAAGCGGCCGAACTCCTCAGGCGTGCTGGCGACCGGCTCCAGCCCGCGCTCGATCATGTTTTTGTTGCGGAAATCCTCGCGACCGATGATCTGCGCGATTTCGACCTGGAGCCGCTGTGCGATCGTCGCCGGCGTGCCCGGCGGCGCAAACAGCCCGAACCATGACCGTCCGTTGAAGGTCATGTCCGTGGCCTGCTCGATGGTTGGAATGTCCGGGTAGAGCGGTGAACGCTTGAGGCTATCGACCATCAACCCGTGGAGTTTTCCATCTGCCAAAAGCTCGCGCAGATTGGCAATGCCATAGAAGCCGATCGGCGTCGCACCGTTGAGCAACGAGGTCATCGCCTCGCCGCCACCGCGGAAAGGAACGCGCACCATGTCGATGCCGGCCACGGTCTTCCAGCGTTCGAGGAAGACGCTGGTGGGGACCGCGGGTGTGGCGTAGCTCAGGGTTCCGGGCTTCGCCTTCGACAGTGCGACCAGCTCGGGAATCGTCCTGACATTGAGTTCCGCGCTGACGACCATCATCAGCGTCAGATAGAAGAACTGGGTGATCGGCACGAAGGCGGTCGGATCGAACGGCAATGTCTTGAACAGGTATTGATTGAACGCCACCGGCTCGGCCGACATCATGCAAACCGTGTAGCCGTCAGGCGCCGCTTCCGCGCAGGCGCGCGCGCCAATGTTGAACGATCCGCCCGGCCGGTTTTCGAGGATGAACGGCTGGCCCATCCGCTTCTGCAACTCGTCCGCCATCACCCGCATGAAAATATCGCTCGTGCCGCCGGCACTCGACGACATGATCACCCGGACCGGCCTGGATGGATAGTTCTGGGCTTGCGCCGTGGTGAAGGCCGCGCCAAAGACCACGGTCAGCGCGAGAGCGGCGATGCCTGATTTCATCCGCAGAGTCCCCTGAAAACAAAACCGTAGCACACAAAATCCGCGCTCCTCCGCGGAGGCGCGGCGAGCAGATACCCGGCCTCCGTATACCTGCGTATAATGTCTGCCCCCAACGCAACCATGCAAAAAAGCACTCGAACCTGGGCGGCAGTGACGACGCGGAGCCGTCATGTTTGTACTTGTTGCGGCGCCGCAAGCCGGCCCCGCAAAGGTGTGTACGAGCCAGCATTGCGAGATCCCAATCGGCAATCGGCGCAACGCCCCGGCGAACCTGCATGACGATATGGATACCGGCTCGAAAAATGAGCCGAGCCACCCGTAGTCAAATCCGAACGGTCCGGTTTGTGTCCTGGGCCTGAGACTGTCCCCACCTCTCTTCACGCTCTCGCGACGGGAGCAACGCAAACAAAAGAAGGACCAAGCAATGAAGGCCTTGAGACTGAAACGGTACGGCTGTCTTCTGATTGCCGGGGCGTTTGTTGCCATGACGGCGATGCCGTCGCGTGCCCAGCAGCAAGGGCAGTACAACCAAACCGGTGTTCTCTCGTGCCGGCTGGCGCCCACGATCGGTCTGATTGTCGGGTCGCGTCAGAGCATGGCCTGCCAGTTCAGGCCGGATAAAGGCGGACTGGTGGAGAACTATTCCGGGGCGATCACGAAGATCGGTCTCGATCTCGGGATCACGGCCGGAGGCGCGATGGCCTGGGCCGTCCTGGCCAGCGCGGCGGTTCCGGTGCGCGGCGGGCTCGCCGGCACCTATGTCGGCGCCAGCGGCAGCATTTCCCTCGGCGTGGGCGCGGGTGCGAACGTGCTGATCGGCGGATCGAACCGGTCTGTGGCGCTGCAGCCGGTCTCGATCGAGGGCTCCGTCGGAGTCAATCTGGCGCTCGGCGTGTCAAATCTCGAATTGCGGGCGGTGCCATAGAAGTTGGACGCCTGTTCGGTTCGCTTCGGCTTGCTTCGCTTTCGCGACTTGGTTTTTGGAGGACTTTATCATGATGCGTCTCGCATGGTCGATTGTTGCACTGCTGTTGACCGCCAACGTGGCCCTTGCCGATCGGCTGGATGACATCGCCCGCACCGGCACGATCAAGATCGCTCATCGAACCGACGCGGTGCCGTTTTCGTTCGTTGGCCCGGACAAGAAGGTCACCGGCTTTACGGTCGACCTCTGCAGTCAAGTCGTCGACAGGATCAAGAGCCGGCTGAAGCTCAACACGCTCAACGTCGAATGGGTGCCGGTCACGACCGAGACTCGATTTGAGACCGTTGCCAGCGGCAAGGCCGACATGGAGTGCGGATCGAGCACCGCGACCCTCGGACGGATGGAGCTCGTCGACTTCTCCAGCTTCGTCTTCCTGGAGACCACCGGGCTGATCGTCAAGAAGGATGCCGGGATCAACGTCGGCGGCGATCTGGCCGGCAAGAAGATTGCCGTCATTTCGGGAACGACCAACGAGAAGGCGGTGAAAGACATCAACGACCGCACGCAGCTCAAGGCCGTGATCGTTGCGGTCAAGGACCGGGCGGAAGGGATCTCGCTGCTGGAGAGCGGGGGCGCCGACGCGTTTGCCAGCGACAAGCTTTTGTTGCTGGGGGCGCAGGTTCAGAATCCGCAGAAGCTGACCATGCTGCCGGAAGACCTGTCGATCGAGCCCTATGCCATCGCCCTGCCGCGCGGCGATTGGCGGATGCGGCTTGCCGTCAATTCGGCGCTGGCCGACATCTACCGGAGCGGCCAGATCGTGGAACTCTACAACAAGTGGTTCGCGGCGATCGGGCTTCAACCGGGCCCGCTGGTCAGCGCGATGTACATTCTCGGTGCGCTGTCGGAATAGGCCGAGCCGGCCGTCGAGACGAGGCGCCCGGTCGCCCATGGGCGCCTCGCCGGCGCGGACGTGCAGGTTTCAATACAGCACGCTCGGCAGCCACGAGACGAGCGACGGCATCAGGATCAGGAGCGCGACCAGCACCAGGTCGGCGACGAGAAACGGCAGCGTGCCGAGATAGATGCGCATCACCGGGATGTCGGGATGCTGCGCCTGGATCACGAACACGGTCATGCCGGTCGGCGGGCTGATCAGCCCGATGGTGCACATCACCGTGACGAAGATGCCGAACCAGATGCCGTCATAGCCGATGCCGAGGATGAGCGGCAGCGTCACCGGCACGGTGATCAGGATGGTGGAAACCTCGTCGAGGAAGGTGCCGAGCAGGATGTAGAGCGCCATCACCGCCATCAGCACCCAGAACGGCGACAGCCCCATCGCCTGGACCCAGTGGCTCAGCTGGTTGGGAAACTCGGTCAGCACGATGAAGCGCGAGAAGATGAAGGCGCCGACGACGATGAAGAAGATCGCGGCGGTGGTGTAGACCGTCTCCAGCATGCAATCGATCAGGTCACGAACGTTCATCGCGCCGCTGCCGAACGCGATGATGATCGCGACGAAGGCGGCCATCGCCGCCGCCTCGGTCGGCGAGAACCAGCCGAGGTAGATGCCGAACACGGCGAAGAAGAACAGCACGCCGAGCTTCCACATGCCGACCGAGGCGCGAAGCCGCACCTTCCAGGGCATGGATTCGATTCGCGGTATCCAGTCCGGCCGGATCAGCGCCACGATCCAGACGGTGACCACGTAAAGCGCCGCCAGCACGAAGCCCGGAATGAAGGCCGCGGCATAGAGCTTGACCAGGGATTGCTCGGCGACGATGGCGTAGATCGCCATCAGCACCGAGGGCGGGATCAGCACGTCGAGCGTACCGGCCGAGGCCACGGCGCCGGCCGCGAAGGCCGCATCGTAGCCGTGGCGGCGCATCTCCGGGATCGACACGCGCGAGAAGGTCGCGGCGGTGGCGATCGAGGAGCCGCATATCGCGCCGAACAGCGCGCAGGCGCCGATGGTGGCGTTGGCGAGCGCGCCGCGCATCCCTGAGAACACCGCGTTGCAGGCCTGGAACAGCTCCGTCGCCATTTTGCCGCGCGCCGCCACCGCGCCCATCAGAATGAACAGCGGCACCACCGACAGCGAATAGGCATTGGCGAGCGAATAAGGAACGAGGCCCGCCATCTTCAGGGCGCCGTGCCAGCCGTCGATCGCCGCATAGCCGACCACGCCTGACAACGCGAGCGACACCGCGATCGGCACGCGGAGAAAGATCAGCACCAGCAGGAGCACGACGCCGAGGAGGCCGATGACGGGAACGCTCATAGCATCGGTCCAGGGGGTTTTGCCCTCGGTGTCGCCCGGCTCGTCGCTCCGCCGAAACGCCATGACGAGGGCTGCGAGCGCACCGCCGCTCAGCCCGATCAGTACCGCGCCCCAGTGCCAGTAGCGCGGCAGGCCGAGATCGGCGGTGACGTCCTGGAATTCGTAGGAGTCGCGGGCCTCGAGGAAGCCCTGCCAGGCCAGCACGCCGAGGATGACTACGGCAAGAAGGAGAGCGATGCGCTTGAGCAGCGGCACTATCCGCGGCACAAGGTCGTCGATGGAATTGACCAGAATGTTCTCGTCGCGCAGGAACACGCAAGGAAGCGATATGAAGAACATCGCGGCGAGGAACAGTTCGACCAGGTCGTAGACGCCGCGGATCGGCATTTTGATCACGGCGCGCAGCGTCACGTCGGCAACCGTGAGCAGCATCATGGCGCCGAGGAACACCGCCGCGACCAGGCCGAGAGTCGTCGAGACGCGGTCGCGCCAGCGCTTCATGATTGGGCTGCCGTCACGCCGTCAGTTCCAGAAGTTCTTCGAGGTCTTGGCGTGCTTCTCGGCGAGCGACTTCATCATGTTGTAGATCGCGCGCGCCGGCATGCCCTTGGCTTCGAGCTCGGCGACCTTGGCATCGGCCACCTGCGCGCCGATCTTGCGGAACTTGGCATCCTCCTCCGGCGATAGTTTGATCGCCTCGCCGCCGCCGTCCATGATCGCCTTCTTGCCCGGCACGTCGAGCCCGTCCCAGGCCTCGCCGACCTCCTTCTCGACGCCGGTCATCGACTTGGTCACCAGCGCCTGCAGATCCGGCGGCAGCTTGTTCCAGAAGTCCGGGTTCATTCCGATGCCGAAGCTCGACACGTAGGAGTACATCTCGGTCGAGTACTTGAGGACGCCGCCCATCTTGAACGCGATGCCGGCACCGCCGTAGTCGATGAAGACTCCGTCGATGGTGCCTTTCTGCAGTTGCTCGACCTGCTCGTTCGGCAGCACGCCGACCGGCGTGCCGCCGAGAGCCGAGACGAACTCCCGGATGGTCGGCGAAGCGAAGCGGATGCGCAGCCCCTTCATGTCCTCGACGGTGCGGATCGGCTTCTTGGTGGTGTGGACGTTGCCCGGCTGATGCGTCAGCAGCAGCAGCACCTTGATGCCCTTGTGCTCGGCGTCGAGATACTTCGAGCGCAGCTCGGGGTCGTTCAGGACCTTGGTGCCGATCTCGGCCGATCCGACGAGGTAAGGCACCTGGACGATCTCGGTGAGCGGGAAGCGGCCGGGCGTCGCCCCGTGCAGGAACCAGGCGACGTCGGCCTGACCGGTGCGCACGAAATCGTAATGCTGCTGCACAGGACCCATCTGCGAGCCGGGGAAGCGCTTGACCACGATGCGGCCGCCGGAGTCCTTCTCCAGCTTGTTGGCCCAGTTGATCAGCCATTGCGACATGGCGTGCTGGTCGCCGACGAAATAGGCGAGCTTCAGCTCGATCGGCTGGGCCGAGGCGACATTGGCGTTGAGCAGCAGTCCCAGCGCGGCCGCCATCAGGCACGCGCGCAGCGTCCGTATCATGTGCTCCTCCCCGAACCTTGTCGGCCAGCCTTATTGGCCAAGCCTTGTTGGAGAAGAGCCTGCCAAAAGCCCGTTACTCGGGCAATGCCGTAAAGCCGTTGCACCCACCCCTCCGGTGGGCGGATAATCCGGCAAAATTTATGGAGGATCGCCCATGAACGAGCGCGTCAACCCCAGCGTGGCCCGCCCCGTGGTGTCGCAACGGGCGGGAATGACGGTACGCCGCCGCGGCGTCAACCTCGGCGCCGAGATCTCCGGCGTCGATCTGCGCCAGCCGCTGCTCGACGCGCAGTTTGAAGCGATCGAGACGGCGCTGGTCGAAAACGAGATGATCATCTTCCGCGACCAGAACATCACGTCAGAGCAGTTGATGGCGTTCGGCCGCAGGTTCGGCGAGCTGACCGTACATCCGTTCGCGCCGAACGAAGGCAAGAACGCGCCGGAGCTGATCAAGTTCAGGAATGACGAGACCACGCCACCGTTCGGCACCGACGTCTGGCACTCCGACGAGACCTTCCGCGCCGAGCCGCCGATGGCGACGGTCCTGCGCGCCACCGATGAGCTTCCGGCGGTCGGCGGCGACACCATGTTCGCCAGCATGTCGGCCGCCTATGACGGTCTGAGCGACCGGATGCAGCAGCACATCTCCGGGCTCCACGCCATCCACGACATGAAACCGTTCCGCCCGCTGTTTGGGCAGAGCCTGGAAGACCGGAAGAAGCTGCAGCAGTTCGAGCTGCAATATCCGCCGCAGCTTCACCCGGTGGTGCGCATTCATCCGGTGTCCGGCCGCAAGGTGCTGTTCGTCAATCCACAGTTCACGCTGGCGATCGACGGCATGGAGGAAACCGAGAGCCGCTCGCTGCTCGCCACCCTGTTCCATCAGGCGCTGATCCCCGAATATCAGTTCCGCCACCATTGGGAGCCGCACACCATCGCCATGTGGGACAACCGCTCCACCCAGCACTACGCGGTGCACGACTACTACCCGCAGCGCCGCTACATGGAGCGCGTCACCATCAAGGGCGGACCCGTCATTGGCGTTCCGCGCGCGGACCCCGGAAGCATCCGCCGCGCCAAATATGTGGCGCCAAAAGGAGTCGACACGCACGGCGGTCACAAGCCGCACTGAGGAGGCGCTTACTCCGGAAGACCGGTGAGGTGAAGGCCGGAATCAAATGCGGCCAGATCCTCGGCGCGGCGCAGCGGCCACATGCGAGCGAAGTTGGAGATGCCGGCGGCGGGATCGAGCTCGTGGAGGCGCGCGATCGCCTTGCGCACCTCGTCGTCGCGTCCGGACTTCGCCGCACTCACCGCGGCCATGATGATCGCCGCGACATAGTTGGGATTGTGCCTCAGCGTTTTCTGAGCGAAGGACAGCGCCTCGTCGTAGCGGCCGGCGAAAAAATGCGCCAGCACGATCCCGTTTTGCACGATGAAGATCAGCGGATCGAGCGGGCTCAGGCGGATCGCGCGCTCCAGGTGGTCGATCGCGATATCCGGCTCGCCTAGAAACACCCTGACATATCCGCTGAACCGCCACGCCATCGCGAGGTTGGTGTTGAGCGCGAGCGCCCGGTCGATCAGGGCAGCGCCGTCATCGAGGGCGCCCCGCACGAACGCCAGAGCAAAGCCCGCCTGGGACAGCGCCACGGCGTCGTCGGGACCGAGCCTTGCCGCCGTGCGGGCCAGCCGCTCCGCTTCGGCGGTTTCCCGCTCGCGATCGGCCACCCAGCCGTTGGCCTTGCGCCAGACGTAGCCATAAGCACACATGCCGTAAGCGACGGCAAAATTCTCATCGACGCTGATCGCCTTCTGGAAATTCTGCAGCGCTTCGACGTTGGCCTGCCTGGTGCCTTGATAGACGTTCGCCATGCCGCGCAGAAAGTAGTCATAAGCGGCGAGCTTTTCCGTGGGCTTGCGCTTCGCACGTTCGATCTCGGCCTGTTCGAGCTTTGGCGAGATCGCGCCGATGACATTCGTCGTCACCTCATCCTGAAGATTGAAGATATCCTCGAGATTGCCGTCGAAACGATCCGCCCACAGATGCGCGCCGTTCGACGCATCGATCAACTGGCCCGTGATGCGCACCTTGTTGCCGGCCTTGCGAACGCTGCCCTCCAGCACGTAGCGCACGCCCAGCTCGCGGCCGACCTGCTTGATATCGACCGCTTTGCCCTTGTACGTAAAGCTCGAATTGCGCGCGATGACGAACAACCACGTCATCCGCGACAGCGCTGTGATGATGTCCTCCACCATGCCATCGGCAAAGTATTCCTGCTCGGCATCGCCGCTCATGTTGGTGAAGGGCAGCACCGCGATGGAAGGCTTGTCAGGAAGCGCGAGTGTGGGCTGCTCGGCAGCGGGCGGCAGACCTGCTGCCGACCCGATGACCCGAGCGCGCCAGACCCGCATCGGCTCGGATATGTTTTTCAACGACACTTGGCCCATGTCGTCATAGCCAATTTCGGCTTTGCCTCGGATCTGGCGGTGAGCGTCGTCCGAAATGCAGATGCAGCCGGGCTCGGAGATTCCCTCGAGGCGGGCCGCGATATTGACGCCGTCGCCGAAGATATCGTTGTCGTCGATGATGATGTCGCCGACATGGATGCCGATGCGGAAGTCGATGCGCTTGGCGTCGGGCACGCCGACGTTGCCGCTGGCCATCGCGCGCTGGACCTCGACCGCGCATCGGACCGCGTCAACCGCGCTGGCAAACTCGACCAACATCCCGTCGCCGGTCGTCTTGACGATGCGGCCCCGGTGCTCGGAAATCTTGGGATCGACGAGCGAACGCCGGCACTCTTTCAGCCTGGCGAGCGTGCCTTCTTCATCCAGACCCATGAGGCGGCTGTAGCCGGCCACGTCCGCTGCCAACACGGCCGCGAGACGCCGCTCGACCCGGGCGGCAGTCATATTCCAAGTTCCATACGGAAGACGGCGATGCCGCTCTTGTTCGATTTGCTGTGTCGCGCCCGTCGCAAGATAAAACGAAAAGCGCGCTCCTCGGCAAGCGAGATTGCGAAGCTTTGTTCTGGGCGCATCGTATCTTTTGACATCGCACGGCAATGGCTTGCGCACAAGCACACGTCGAGCCGGCGGGACAGCGTTCTGTCAGTACGCGGCTAATCGCACTTCTGGATGCGCTTGATCTCGGTGCCGGCGTCGGCCTTCGGAACCCGGATGCGATACTCCGCGCAGTCCGGCGGGTTCGACGCCGCGGCGTTGGTTTCCGGCTGATTTTCTTTGTCGTAGAGCCAATTCTGGTGTCCGTGCCACTGGCCTTTATCCGCCCTTTTGAGGCTACTTGGCGTTCGATTCCACTCGCCCTTGCCGTTGACCGAGCCGCTGGTTGGGGTCGCCGGTGATAATTTGCGTGATATTTCCGAGCGGAATGATCTGTT
>CAKZHN010000289.1 GCA_936924235.1 uncultured Rhodoplanes sp.
TCTCCTTGGGCTCGATGTCGACCTGGATGAACTTCTTCGGCGCATCGCCCCAGGCCTTGCCCTTGCCGTGCGAAAGGAGCCAGTTGAGCCGCGCGCCGATCAGCATGACGACGTCGGAGTCCTTCAGCACGGTCGAGCGGGCCGCGCCCGCGCACTGCGGATGCGTGTCGGGCAGCAGCCCCTTGCCCATGCTCATCGGCAGGAACGGCGCACCGGTCTTCTCGACGAAGGCGCGGATGGCGTCGTCGGCCTGCGCGTAGGCCGCGCCCTTGCCGAGGATGATCAGCGGACGCTTGGCGCTCTTCAGCACATCGAGCGCGCGCTTGACCGAGTCCGGCGACGGGATCTGCGCTGGCGCGGCGTCGATGACCTTGACGAGCGAGTTCTTGCCCTTCTCGGCATCCATGACCTGGCCGAACAGCTTGGCCGGCAGGTCGAGATAGACGCCGCCGGGGCGGCCCGACACCGCGGCGCGGATCGCACGCGCCAAGCCGATGCCGATATCCTGGGCGTGCAGCACGCGGTACGCGGCCTTGCACAGCGGCTTCGCGATCGCGAGCTGGTCCATCTCCTCGTAGTCGCCCTGCTGCAGGTCGACGATCTCGCGCTCGGAGGAGCCGGACAGCAGGATCATCGGGAAGCAGTTGGTGGTGGCATGCGCCAGCGCGGTCAGGCCGTTGAGGAAGCCCGGCGCCGACACGGTGAGGCAGACGCCCGGCTTCTTGGTGAGGAAGCCCGCGATCGAGGCCGCGTAGCCGGCGTTCTGCTCATGGCGGAACGACAGAACGCGGATGCCCGCAGCCTGCGCCATGCGGCCGAAGTCGGTGATCGGGATGCCCGGCACCCCGTAGATGGTGTCGAGGCCGTTGAGCTTCAGCGCATCGATCAGGAGGTTGAAGCCGTCCGTGAGCTGCGCTTCGGCAGCATCCGCGGGCTTTTCTTTCACTGCTGCGTCGGCCATGGGCAACCTCCCTCGAACTCTTCTCTGATCAATCCAGGTAGTCGGCGTACTTCTCGACGTGCTCGGCGAGGCCGAGCGCGTGATCGCGGACGAGATCCTCGGCGCGCTCGGTGGCGCGCGCTTCGAGCGCCTCGATGATGTTCATGTGATCGCGGATCGACCGCTCGACGCGATCCTTCTCGCCGATGGTCTTGCGGCGGATCATCCGCATGTGCGTGAACAGGTTCTCGGCGAGCGACAGCAGCACGCCGTTGCCGCTCAGCCGGATGATGGTCTGGTGGAATTCGATGTTAGCTTCGGAGTACTCGTCGAGATGCGCGCGCAGCTCGCCGTTCTCGAAGGTCGCGAACCAGGTGCGCAGCGACGCGATCTGCTCGTCGGTCGCGGTCTGTGTGATGAGCCGCGCGGCCATGCCTTCGAGCGCCGCCCAGGCGGTGATCATCTCGATCACCTCACGCCTCGTCTTGCGCACCACATAGACGCCGCGCCGCGGCACCGAGCGCACGAAGCCCTCGCGCTCGAGCTGCGCCATCGCCTCGCGCACCGGCGTGCGGCTGATGCCGAAGTCCTGAGCGAGCTGGCGCTCGTCGAGCCGGATGTCCTGCCGGCTCTTGTAGACGTCCATCGACATGATGACGTTCTTCAACGCCACATAGGCCTTGTTTTTGAAGCTGAAGGAGGTGTCGATCGGCTCGATGGCCAATCGGGCTCCGTCTCCCCCATGTACGCCGGCCCCCGCACCCTGGGTTTCGAGAGGCCGCCGCGAAGCATGTTTTTCGTTCATTGCAGGAACATCACCGACTACTGGAATACAATATTCCACGGGCATGAAAGAGGCAACAATGGGCGCTTAACCTTTTCGCCCGTTGTGTGATCGTCATTACATCGGCTTTAGGACCGGGACGTCTAGGCTAATCCTGTTGATCGGGGATGAGGATGTAGCCATGACCGCATTGATCATTCGAGCAGCCGTACGCCAGGACATTTCTCAGACGATCCGGTTGCTCAGTCTTTTTTGTCTGCTGGGCGCCTCGCTGACGATTGCTGCGCTGCCGCACGTCTCAAGCAACGAACTCGGGTGGGTCATCACCCACCTCGAGTAGGTCGCAGCAGCGCTGTTGCGCACTGGAAGGGCTCCGGTCACGTCTGTGACATCGCCCGCTGGCGCATGGGCCGCAACAGGACCAGCGCCATGACTGCCGCGGCGATGTTGAGCAAAGCCGCAATGATGAACACCGCGGTCCAGCTTCCCGTCGCAGTCGTGAGCACGTTGCCGAGCGGCACAAGCAATGCCGCCGTGCCCTTCGCCGTGTAGAGCATCCCGTAGTTCGTCGTGGCGTAGGTCCGCCCATAGATGTCGGTGCAGGTCGCCGGGAACAGCGAGTAGATCTCGCCCCAGGCGAAGAAGACCATACCCGACAGGATCACGAACATGAGCGGATCGGCGGCGTAGTGCAGCAGCGCGTAGATGCCGATGCCTTCGAGCATGAAGGCAACGAACATCGTATTCTCGCGGCCGATGGTGTCGGAGACCCAGCCGAAGAACGGCCTGGTGACGCCGTTCAGCACGCGGTCGATCGACAGCGCGAACTGCAATGCCGGCAGCGTCAGGCCCAGAATCGAGACAGATACGCCGTCGACCTTGAAGTCCTTGGCAATCGGCGCGAGCTGCGCGGTCGCCATCAGGCCGCCAGTGCCGACCATCACGAACATCAGATACATCACCCAGAAGGGCGGCGACTTCAGAACTTCGGCCGGCGCGTAATCGCGCCGTGTCTGTTGCACCGCCGGCCCCTCCGGAGACGGCGCCTGCCCCGGTTCCGGAGCGCGCAGCAGCATCGCAACCAGCACGACCACGGCCCCCTGCCCAATCCCGAACCACAGGAACGCGGTCTCGTAGCCGCTCGACGCAATCAGATTGGCAATCGGGACAACCGTGAGCGCCGAACCCGCGCCGAATCCCGCGGCGGTCAATCCGGCCGCAAGACCGCGGCGATCGGAAAACCACTTCAACGCATTGCCGACCGAGGCGCCGTAGATGATGCCCGCGCCGATGCCGCCGATCGCGGCGCCGAGATAGAGCAGCGCCAGGGAGTCCGCATAGGCATTGATCACCCATGCCACCGCCACCATCACGCCGGACAGCGACACCATGATCTTCGGCCCAAACCGGTCGATGAGATAGCCTTCGATCGGCACCAGCCACGTTTCAGTCAGGACGAAGATCGTGAATGCGACCTGGATCGCGGCGCGACCCCAATGATATTTCTGATCGATCGGATTGACGAACAGCGTCCAGCCGTATTGCAGGTTCGCGATCATCACCATGCAGATGATGCCGAACACCAATTGGCTCCACCGGGTTGCACCCGATGAGACCGCGCGCGCCGACGTTTGCGAAGCAACTGACATGTCGTTCCCCTGATCGTTCAGCTTTTACTGTGCCGGCCGCGCTTGCCGTGCGGCCCGCGCGCGGGACGCAGCGCCCGGTGGACATGTCGATTTGCGATCAGTGACGGGTTGCAGCATGGCGGCTCCTCCTTGGTTTTTTGGGCTCGCTTGGCGGTACCCCGGTGTCGCCTTCGACACGTCAGCACCGCAGCGAGACCTCTATTCCGAGCGCTTGGGATGTTTCCCATCGGCCTTAAGCGTCGGAATTATCACTGGTATACTATATAATCATCCGATTGGAGTACGACCTTAGGCGTGCTGTCAATACGCAGCCGCCTTTGCTGCAGCGCAGCAGCGCGCAACGCTTTCCGTCAGCCAAACATTTTCAGGAGCGGGCGCGCGACGGCAGCACGGGTGCCGGCGTCGTGCGCGGCGGGACGGACAACGACACCTGTCTCGTCGATGACCCGGCCGAAGCCGACTCCGCTCAGGCCGCCGCCCGGGACGCCCGCATCCGGGCCACGCCGTTCTGGATGATCGGCCAGAACAGCGCGATCAGGCTCAGCGCCATGATGCTGGAAACCAGCGGATTGGACCAGAAGACCCCGAGATGGCCCTGCGAGGCGAGCAGCGACTGGCGGAACGCCTCCTCGGCTTTGTCGCCGAGCACGATGGCGAGCACCATCGGCGCCAGCGGATAGTCGGTCTTCTTCAGCACGTAGCCGATGACGCCGAACACCAGCATCATCACCACGTCGAAGGTCGAGTTGTGCACCGTGTAGGCGCCGATCGCGCAGATCACCAGGATGACCGGCGCGATGATGCTGAACGGGATGCGCAGGATCGCGGCGAACACCGGCACCATCGTGAGCACGATGATCAGTCCGACGAGATTGCCGAGATACATCGACGCGATGAGGCCCCAGACGAAATCGCGCTGCTCGACGAACAGCAATGGCCCCGGCTGCAGGCCCCAGATCAGCAGGCCGCCGAGCAGCACGGCCGCGGTCGGTGAGCCCGGCACGCCGAGGGAGAGCATCGGCAGCAACGCCGCGGTGCCCGCGGCATGCGCCGCGGTCTCCGGCGCCACCACGCCCTCGATCTCGCCCTTGCCGAAGTTCTGGCCGCGCGGCGAGACGCGCTTGGCGATGCCGTAGCTCATGAACGAGGCCGGCGTGGCGCCCGCGGGCGAGATGCCCATCCAGCAGCCGATCACGCAGGAGCGCAGCGACGTCATCCAGTAGCGCGGCAGCTCGCGCCAAGTCTGCAGCACGACCTTTGGATTGATGCCGGCGGCCTTGCCCTTGAAGGACAGCCCCTCCTCCATGGTCAGTAGGATCTCGCCGATGCCAAACAGGCCGATGACGGCGATCAGGAAGTCGAAGCCGTTGAGCATCTCCGTGAAGCCGAAGGTCAGGCGGAGCTGGCCGGTGACGCTGTCGAGGCCGACGGCGGCAAGCGCGAAGCCGATCATCATCGACACCAGCGTCTTGAACGGCGGCTCCTTGCCCATGCCGATGAAGCTGCAGAACGCCAGGAAGAACACCGCGAACTTCTCGGCCGGGCCGAACTGCAAGGCGAATGTCGCGACCAGCGGCGCGACCAGCGTGATGACGATGACGGCGAACAGCGCGCCGACGAAGGACGACGTGAAGGCCGCGGTCAGCGCCTCGCCGGCCTGACCCTTCTGCGCCATCGGATGGCCGTCGAACGTGGTCGCCACCGACCACGGCTCGCCCGGGATGTTAAACAGCACCGACGTGATGGCGCCGCCGAACAGTGCGCCCCAGTAGATGCAGGACAGCATGATGATCGCCGACGTGGGCGACATGCTGAAGGTGAGCGGCAGCAGGATGGCGATGCCGTTGGCGCCGCCGAGGCCCGGCAGCACGCCGATGACGACGCCGAGCACGATGCCCAGCACCATCAGCGCGAGATTGTAGGGTTGGATCACGACCGCAAAGCCGTGAAACAGACTGGCGATGTCCTCAAGCATCTCGACGCGTTCCTGACTTCCCCGTTGCCCGCCACCGGGCGTCTTTTTTCATCGTTCGCTTAAAGCCCAAGTCTTAAAGCCCAAGCCAGTCCTCGATCGGTCCCTTGGGCAGCGGCACCAGGAACCATTTCTCGAAGGTGAAATAGATCAGGACCGGCACGCCGATCGCGATCGACAGCGTGGTGATCCACGAGTAGCGCCCGAGCCATTTCATGAAGCCGCCGATCAGAACCATCGACGTCAGGTAGATGCCGAGATACGGCAGCGCGCCGACATAGACCGCCGTCGGCAGCAGGACCGACAGCACCGCGCGGAGCTGCGACCAGCTCGCGAACACCCAGTCCGACTTCACCTCGGACAGCGCGCGCATGAGGTTGATGCCGCTCGCGATCAGGATCACGACTCCGACATAGAACGGAAAGAACCCCGCCTTGGGCCCTTCGACGCCCCAGTTGATGCCGACTTGCAGGCTGCCGATCATCACCACGATGCCGAACAGCGCGGTGGCGATCACGACACCGATCTCGACCTGCCGCTGAAACGGGCCGCGGCCGGAGTCCTGCGATACTTCGCTCATGATGGTCCTTGTGCCGAGCGCACCCAGCGGGCTCTGGCCCGCCGGGCTTGCTTGAAGCCGGAGCTAGTTGGTGGCGAGGAAGCCTGCTTCTTTCATCAGCGTCTGGTGGCGCTGCTCTTCATTGCCGACCCACTTGGCGAACTCGTCGCCGGTCATGAAGGTCTGGTTGAACGCACCGCTCTTCATCAGGTCCTGCCACTCCGGCGTCTCGCGGACCTTCTTGAACAGCTCCACGTAGTAGGCGATCTGATCCTTGGTGGCGCCGGGCGGCATGAAGAAGCCGCGCAGCATCAGGTACTCCATGTCGATGCCCTGCGACTTGCAGGTCGGGATGCTGTCCCAGCCCAGGTCGCCCGCAACCTTGTCCTTGTAGTCGAGCGTCTTGGAGTCGAACACGCAGAGCGGCCGCACCTTGCCGGCCTTCCACTGCGCCACCGCCTCGATCGGATTGTTCACGGTGGAGTCGACATGACCGCCGACCAGTTGCACCGCGACCTCGCCGCCGCCCTTGTACGGGATGTAGGTGAACTTCACGCCGGTGGCCTTCTCGACCGCGACGGTGATGATCTGGTCTTCCTGCTTGGAGCCGGTGCCGCCCATCTTGAACTG
The DNA here is from genome assembly GCA_936924235.1 of uncultured Rhodoplanes sp. Classification (GTDB taxonomy): domain Bacteria; phylum Pseudomonadota; class Alphaproteobacteria; order Rhizobiales; family Xanthobacteraceae; genus Z2-YC6860. The sequence goes on from CAKZHN010000289.1 coordinate 6,535, forward strand.
GCCGGCAGGCGCAGCCTTCATCGCCTCGATGTATTCCTTCGGCGTCTTGTAAGGTTTATCCGCATTGACCCACAGCACGAACTCGTCGAGCGCCAGCATCGCGACCGGCGTAAGGTCCTTCCAGTTGAACGGAATGCCGGTGGCCAGCGGCGTGGTGTAGAGGTTCGAGAGCGTGATGATCAGCTTGTGCGGGTTGCCGCGCGCGCTCTTCACGTCGAGAAAGCCCTCGCCGCCGGCGCCGCCCGCCTTGTTCACGACGATCAGCGACTGCTTCATCAGGTTGTGTTTGGTGACGATGCCCTGCACCACGCGAGCCATCTGATCGGCGCCGCCGCCAGGTCCGGCGGGCACGATGATCTCGACCGGCCTGTTGGGTTCCCACGCCGCCTGCGCGGCGGACATCCCTGATGCAAACGATACCGCTGTAGCCGCAAGTACGCCCATTCTGACTGACTGCAACATGGTCGTTTCCTCGTACGTTCGTACGTCGTTGGCGGTATTCGAGCGTCGCCCTGACAACCCGACACCGCGGCGAAACCGAGCTGCGGGACAATTCGCCCTTGCCCTAAGCATCGGATTAGTCGGTGGTATACCAAATAACCACACGGTGGGAGTGCGACCTAAGATGGATCATAACGCCGGCGCGAGGATGGGACCGGGCCCGCTGCGTTGCAACATCAGCGCTCGCGTTCCGGAGCTCCCGCTGCTCCAATCGTTTCCAGCCTATTGCAAATTTTAAACGGCGCGATGGCGGCGACAGTGGTGTGCCCCGCAGCGAGAACGTACTTTTGCCGAAATAATCGGTCTCATAGGGTGCCGTCGGGTCCCTAACGCTTTTTGTCGCAGTACGTAGACCGTTGCCGGTCGGGACCCGGGCGTGCCCATGCGGCCCTCCGCAATGGAACCAGTGTCACAAGAGTAGAGCTAAAGATTTCGAATGACGCCGAAGATGTGCGCGCAAGGTATAGAGTATTAAGAGAGCGGGATTATTGAAGAGAAATGCGCGGCGGAATTGCCGCGGTATTGCAGCCTGATCCAGTCAGTCCGTCGCAACCCCGCCTTGAATGGCGGATGAGCAGAAAGAACGTGCTGCCCGTGTGGCCCTCAAAAACCAAGCAAAACAAGGCGCCCGGCGCGCTTCGTGACACCACCGCTTCGGCGGGCAACATCTGGGAGCCGGTCCAGCGCTGGTTCCAATCGTTCCGGGGCGACGCTGCCAGGCCGGTGCTGCAACCGAGCGGCACACCGAAGTCAGAACTTCGCCAGGCGCTCGCCGCCTGCCGCAGCGCCTTCATCGGCGTCGCGGTGTTCAGCGGCCTCGTCAACATCCTGATGCTGACGGGCTCGCTGTTCATGCTTGAGGTCTACGACCGGGTGCTGCCGAGCCGCAGCGTGCCGACTCTGATCGGTCTCATGGTTCTGGCCGGCGCGCTGTTCTCCTTCCAGGCGCTGCTCGAGATCACCCGAGGCCGTCTTCTGGTCCGGGTCGGCAATCATCTCGACTATGCGCTCAGTCCGCGGATCTTCGAGCTGATCGTGCTCCTGCCGCTGCGAGCGAAGGCCGGCGAGGCCCAGCCGATCCGTGACATCGAGACGGTGCGCTCGTTCCTGTCGGGAACCGGGCCTACGGCGCTGTTCGATATGCCCTGGGTGCCGTTCTATCTCTTCATCTGCTTCGCGTTCCATTACATGATCGGCGTCACGGCGCTGGTCGGCGCGCTCATCCTCATCTGCCTCACGGTTGCGACCGACTTCCTGGCGCGTGACGCGATCAAGGGCGCCGGACAGCAGGGCGCGCAGCGCAACCGGCTGGCCGAAACCGGACGGCGCAATGCCGAAGTCCTCGTCGCCATGGGCATCTCGGACCGGTTGCTCACGCGCTGGCGGACCGCGACCGGCCAGTACCTGTCGCTGCAGCGGCGCGCCAACGACGTCACCGGCGGCTTTGGCGCCACCGGCCGCGTGCTGCGCATGATGCTGCAGTCGGGCGTGCTCGCCATGGGCGCTTATCTCGTGATCCAGGGCGAGGCGTCGGCCGGCATCATCATCGCGAGCTCGATCCTGACCGGCCGCGCGCTCGCGCCGGTCGATCTGTCGATCGCCAACTGGAAGGGCTTCGTCTCCGCCCGCCAGAGCTGGCGGCGGCTCGAGATGTCGCTGAAGAACTTCCCGCCGCAGCCGAAGAAGCTGCAGCTTCCGGCCCCGACGCAGAGCCTCACCGTCGAAGCCCTGGTGGTTGCGCCGCCCGGCGCGCAGAAGCCGTCGGTGACGGACGTGGGCTTCACGCTGAAGGCCGGCAACGCGCTCGGCGTCATCGGACCGAGCGCGTCCGGCAAGTCCTCCATGGCGCGCGCACTGGTCGGCGTGTGGCGTCCGGCCCGCGGCGCGGTCCGCCTCGACGGGGCGTCGCTCGACCAGTGGCCGCCGGGCTCGCTCGGCAAGCACATCGGCTATCTGCCGCAGGGCGTCGAGCTGATCGAAGGCACCATCGCCGAGAACATCGCCCGCTTCGATCCGGACGCTCCCGCCGAAGCGATCGTTGCGGCCGCAAAGGCCGCCGGCGTGCACGACATGATCGTCACCTTTCCGAACGGCTATGAGACGCCGATCGGCGAGCAGGGCACCAACCTGTCCGCCGGCCAGCAGCAGCGCGTCGCGCTGGCGCGCGCGCTCTACGGCGATCCCTTCCTGGTGGTGCTCGACGAGCCGAACTCCAATCTCGATGCCGAAGGCGAGGAGGCGCTGACCAAGGCGATCCTCGGCGTGCGGGCGCGCGGCGGCGTCGTCGTCGTGATCGCGCACCGGCCGAGCGCGCTTGCCGCGGTCGATCTGGTGCTGGTGATGGCGCGCGGCGCGCAGCAGGCCTTCGGCCCGAAAGACGATGTGCTCTCCAAGGTGCTGCGGCGCGAGCAGTCTCCTGCTCCGGCGCCGCTCAAGGTCGCGCAAGGCGGATGACGAAAATGACCGAACCGAACTCCATCGATGCCATCGGCGAGCGGCCGTCGATCCGCCGCCATCTCCTCGGCGGCACCATCATCGGGCTGCTGCTCACCGCGGGCCTCGGCGGCTGGGCCGCCTCTACCGAATTCGTCGGCGCGATCGTGGCGACCGGCACCATCGTCGTGAACTCCAACGTCAAGAAGGTGCAGCATCCGACCGGCGGCATCGTCGCCGAATTGAATATCCGCGAAGGCATGCTGGTGCATGCCGGCGACATCGTGGTGCGGCTCGACGACACGACCACGCGGGCCAATCTCGCGATCGTCACCAAGGGCATCGACGACATGCGGGCGCGCAAGACCCGGCTGGCGGCGGAGCGCGACGGCGCCGAGTCGCTGAAGTTTCCCAACGACCTGATGGCGCGCATGAACGAGCCCGATGTGGCGGACGCGCTCGACAGCGAGCGCAAGCTCTACGATCTGCGCCGCAATGCCCGGACTGGCCAGAAGTCGCAGTTGCAGAAGCGGATCGGCCAGCTCCAGGAGGAGATCCGCGGCCAGACCGCGATCCAGGATGCCAAGAATGACGAGATCAAGCTGATCGAGCGGGAGCTCGATGGCGTGAAGGATCTCTGGGAGAAGAAGCTGGTTCAGCTCACCCGCCTGACCGCCCTCGAACGCGAGGAAGCGCGGCTCAAGGGCGAGCGCGCCCAGTCGATCGCGGCCGGGGCGCAAGCCCGCGGCAAGGTTCTGGAAACCGAGCTGCAGATCATCCAGGTCGACCAGGATCTCGCCAGCGACGTGGCGAAGGAGCTGCGCGAGGTCGAATCGAAGCTCGGCGAATTCACGGAACGCAAGGTGGCGGCAGAAGACCAGCTCAGGCGCGTCGACATCCGCGCGCCGCAGGACGGCTACGTGCTGCAGCTCGCGGTGCACACCGTGGGCGGCGTGATCAACGCCGGCGACGTGATCATGCAGATCGTGCCGCAGGCCGACGATCTCGCGGTCGAGGCCAAGGTGCAGCCGCAGGAGATCGACCAGTTGCGCATCGGCCAGCCGGCCGGACTGCGGTTCACCGCGTTCAACCAGCGCACCACGCCGGAGATCAACGGCACCGTCGATCGCATCTCGGCCGACGTCGCGTCCGACCAGCGTACCGGCCAGAACTACTTCACGGTCCGCGTGGCGCTCGCGAAGGAAGAGATCGCCAAGCTCGGCGACGTGAAGCTCGTGCCGGGCATGCCGGTCGAAATGTTCGCCAAGACCTACGAGCGGACCGTGCTGTCCTACTTCGTGAAGCCGCTCCACGACCAGGCGGCCCGCGCCTTCCGCGAGCGTTGAGCGTTCAGGTCCGGCGCCCGCCGCCGGGCCTGATTCATCGAACTGACATCGATTCGGTCTAAGGCCCGGGCTCATGAGAAACAGCCCGGATCGCGGACCATGGCATGGCTGGCCCTGCTGACGGCGGGATCGCTCGAAATTGCCTGGATTTTGGGCCTTAAATACTCGGAAGGCTTCACACGCTTCTGGCCGAGCGTACTGACCCTGGCGTCGATTGCCGCAAGCTTTGCAATGCTCGGCCTGTCGCTGAAATCGGTTCCCTTCGGCACCGCCTATGCGGTCTGGACCGGCATCGGCGCCGCCGGCGCCGCCATCATAGGCATGGCGATGTATGGGGAATCGGTCGAGCCGGGCCGCATCGCCTGTATCATTTTGATCGTGGCCGGAACCGTCGGCCTGCGCTTCGTGAGCTCGACTTAACGCTGTCGGAAACAGTTAACGGCCAAGTCTTAACGGCCAAGTCATCGATCTGTCACCCGGCTCCACCATAAGGGCGGGATGGATCGGCAGGTGATTCTCCTGGTCGAACGGATTTTGGCCGAACGCTCCTGCATGGCGCCGCTGTTCTTCATCTCAGCGGCACTGTCGCGGCTCCGGCGTGATTCGTCCGGCGCGAGCCCGGCACCCTGTTGCAGTTGGACGAAAGCGTCGGGGCCCTTCGTGGGCCCTTATCGTTCGCGGCGCAGTGCCGAGCGGCGCGGCCGAAAAGAGACGCACGCAATCACCACCGATTCCATCTGGGCGAAACAGAAAGCAACAATGGGTCTGGCATGAACGTTCAATCCAGCCATCCTTTCGAAACGAACGGCGACGATGCACCGATCCGGGTCCGCACGCTGTTCATCTCGGATATCCATCTCGGAACCCGCGGCTGCCAGGCCGAGAAGTTCCTGGACTTCCTTCGCGACTACGATGCCGACCTGATCTACCTGGTCGGCGACATCGTCGATGGCTGGCAGCTCAAGACCGGCTGGTACTGGCCGCAGTCGCACAACGACGTCGTGCAGAAGATCCTGCGCAAGGCGCGCAAGGGCGCCCGCGTCATCTATGTGCCGGGCAATCACGACGAGTTCATGCGCGACTTCTACGGCACGCACTTCGGCGGCATCGAGGTGATGGAGCACACCATCCACGTCACGGCCGACGGCAAGCGCTTCCTGATCATCCACGGCGATCTGTTCGACGTGGTGATCCGCAACGCCCGCTGGCTGGCGCTGCTCGGCAACCACGCCTACGATTTCGCGATCTCGGCCAACACCTATTTCAACGCCATCCGGCGGCTGCTCGGCCTGCCCTACTGGTCGCTGTCGCGCTGGATCAAGCTCAAGGTCAAGAACGCCGTCAATTTCATCGGCGAGTTCGAGAAGACGCTGGCTGCCGAGGGTCGCAGGCAGCAGGTCGACGGCGTGGTCTGCGGACATATCCACCATCCGGTGATCCGCGACATCGACGGCCTGGCTTATGTGAACTGCGGCGACTGGGTGGAAAGCTGCACCGCAGCTGTCGAGCATTTCGATGGACAACTCGAGATCATCGAATGGACCACCAAGCTGCCGGTGCCGGTTCCGGGCCAGATTGTCGAACAGCAAGCGGCTCGCACGGACGTCAAGCAGGATGTGGAGCAGGTTTAAACCTGTGCGTGACGGCAACCCTTATGGTTGCTGTCATCGACCTGACATCGACTCGGCTTATGTTATTGATTCGGTGAAGTAACGATACTGAAGCGCTTGGTCCGTTGCGATCATGCAAGTGTCCGCTAAAGAGCGAAACACTCCGGACAAGCGAGAAGCATTTCTTGCTCACACCGAAATATCACATCGGCCGCGCGACCCCAAAGCGCGGCGAAGGACCCATCATGTCGTTGGCAGCGAGCGAGCACACCACCAAGGCATTTGACTTCGATCTGCAGGAGCTGAAGTGCATGGTCGCCGAGATGGGCGGCCACGTCGAAAAGCAGCTGCTCTCCGCGATCGACTCGCTGATCAACAACGACAAGGAGCAGGGCAAGCAGGTCGTGCTCGGCGACGACATGCTCGACAACCTGCAGCACAACATCGAGAACAAGGCGATCGCCACCATCGCGACCCGGCAGCCGATGGCGGTCGACCTGCGCGAGGTGGTGGCCGTGCTGCGCATCTCGAGCGATCTCGAGCGCATCGGCGACCTCGCCAAGAACATCGCCAAGCGGGTATCGGCGCTGACCCATGACGACGTGCCGCGCCAGGCGCGGCGCGGCCTCTCGCACATCATGAGCCTCGCCATCAGCCTGCTGACCGACGCCCTTGACAGCTTCGCCGGCGGCGACAGCGGCAAAGCCGCCGCGGTGCGCAGCCGGGATAACGATATCGACCTGATGTACACCTCGCTGTTCCGCGAGCTGCTGACCTACATGATGGAAGACCCCGGCACGGTCGCGCCGGGCGTCCATCTGGTGTTTTGCGCCAAGAACATCGAGCGGGTGGGCGATCACGCCACCAACATCGCCGAGTCGGTGTATTACATGGTCGAGGGCCGGACGCTGTCGGACGAGCGCCCGAAGGCCGACTCGACCAGCCTGATGCGCCTCGTCGGCGCCCATTGACGGCACGACCGGTTGCCCCTAGCGAAGGGCGGCCGCCGCGGGTCTGACCACACATCCCGCGGGCCCAAAGAACGCCGATGACCGATCAGGAGCCGCGATATGCCGTGTACTTCGTACCGGCGGCCGACTCCGCGCTTTATCGGTTCGGCAGCGCCGTGCTGCAATACGACTGCTACACCGGCGCGGCGGTTCTGCCGCCGATTGAGCTTCGCAACCAGGCCGACGACTGGCGGAACGCCACCGAGGAGCCGCGGCGCTATGGCTTTCACGCCACGCTGAAGGCGCCGTTCTATCTCAAGCCGTCCTGGAGCGAGGCCCGGCTGATCAGCGCGTTCCAGAGCTTCGCAGGCATCGGCCGGACCATTGCGGGCATCCGGCCGGCCGTAACAATGCTCAGCGGCTTTGCCGCCATCGTGCCTGAGCAACCAACCCCCGCCGTCAATGCGCTCGCGGCCGACTGCACCACGATCTTCGATGCCTTCCGCGCGCCGATGACGGCGCAGGAGCGCGCGCGGCGGCTCGCCTCGGGGCTCAATGCCAGCCAGATCCAGAACCTCGACCGCTGGGGCTATCCGTATCTGTTTGCCGATTTCCGCTTTCACATGACGCTGACCGGCAAAATCGGCAGCGAGCGGCGTGAACCCGCCGTCAAGGTGCTGCGGGACCTTTTCCAGCGGAGTGGCGTGGGTCCGATCGCGATCGATCGCCTGGCGTTGACGAAGCAGGACACTCCAGCCTCGGCCTTCCGCGTGCTCAGCACCGCAACTTTGCAGGGCGTCCGCGAAGCCGGCTGAGAGATCTCCACATAAGTTGCGCCACGCTCCGCCGTCATGCCCGGCCTTGTGCCGGGCATCCACGTCTTGGCGGCAAAATAAGGCGTGGACGGCCGGGACAAGCCCGGCCATGACAGCGGTTATGTTCGGGGCAAATTGCGAAGGCTAGGGCAGCCGCATCAGCGGCTGACCGGCGCGGATCGTCACCCCCTCCTGGATGCCGTCGCACAGCCTGAAATCGCCCGGCGCGAACACGATGATGGTCGAGCCGTGCTCGAACCAGCCCATCTCCTGGCCTTTCCGCAGCGTGGCGTCGCACGGGATCACGTTGGGCCCGGGATGGCGAAGGTTCAGCAGCACGTCGATGAAATGCAGCTTGATGCAGGCCACCAGGATCGCGGCGACCGGCACCAGGGTGACCCGATGGCCGCCCGCGGCCAGCGTGGTCCTGATGACCGCCCGCTCGTTCTTGCAGAACAGCTTTTCGACCCGCTTGAGCGCGATCGGGTTGACGTTCCAGGTATCGCCCGAGATGTAGCGGACCTCCTCCACGTGGAGGTCATGGGGCGCGTGGAAGCGGTGATACATCGTGGAGGTGAGCCGCAGCGTCACGTAGGTGCCGTTGCGGTGGGTTTCGACCAGCGCCGGGTCGCACAGCAGATCGTCCAGCGTATAGGGGAAGCCCTTGATCTGATGGAGCTCCTTGCCGGCGATGGGGCCGCAGGCGCCGACGATGGCATCGCAGGGGCTGGCCAGTATCTGCGGGTCGGCCGTAAACGGCCGGGCTCCCTCCTTGAGCTCCCGGATGAAGCAGTCATGCATGCTGCGGAACTCGGTTTTCTTGGCTTCCCCGAGATCCAGCCCCGAAAACGCCCGCCACAGGCCGATCGAAAGGTCCCGAATGAGAGGCTGCTCGATCTTGCTGAACCAGCCCAGGAACAGGGTCGTGAGCCTGCGGGGGATGCGATTCGTCAGGAGGAAATTGAGGTCTTCCTGCTCAAACACACGCAGCCATTGGGTTTGCGACGTCATGGATTCGTTAAATCTCCCGGCTAAACGGTGATTCCATGGATTTGGGCGGCACGGCACTCGCATTCTACGGGCTCGGGGTCACGGCGCTGGCGACCTCGCTGGTCAAGCTGAAGCAGCGGCTCGAACTCTCCAAGGCCAAGCACCGCTCGCTCGCGGGACACGCCCGGATGTCGCGGCGGATCGCCTCGGCGGTGCCGTTCTACGAATACGGCCCGGACCGGTTCTTCTGCTCCGACGATGCACCCGCCGATGTCGTGGCGCGGCGCCAGGAGGGCTTCGCGCGGCTCACCGCCCTCTACGAGACCCGCTACCCCAAGAGCATCGCGAGCACGGCCGCGGTCGCCGGCAGCATTTCCGACGTGCAGTTCACCGAAGCCTACCGGGTGCCCTACCAGTACAGCCGCTACGTCCGCGACCACCTCCGCGTCGGCACCTTCGCGCAATCCTCGGAGGGCGTCACCGTCACCGACCTCGACGGCAACCGCTTCTACGACCTGACCGGCTCCTACGGCGTCAACCTGCTCGGCACCGACTTCTACAAGGGCGCGATGCAGCGCGGCGTCGAGCGCGCGCATGACTTCGGCCTGGTGCTCGGACCTTATCACCCGGTGATCGCCGACAACGTCCGCCGCCTGAAAAAAATCTCCGGCCTCGACGAAGTCTCGTTCCACATGTCCGGCACCGAAGCGGTGATGCAGGCGGTGCGGCTGGCCCGCTACCACACCCGCCGCTCGCACCTGGTGCGCTTCTGCGGCGCGTATCACGGCTGGTGGGGCGACGTGCAGCCCGGCGTCGGCAATCCGGTGCCGGCGCACGAGACCTACACGCTCAACGACATGTCCGAAGAGGCGCTGCGGGTGCTGCGCACGCGCCGCGACATCGCCTGCGTGCTGGTCAATCCGCTGCAGGCGTTGCATCCGAACGGCTCGGCGCCGGCCGACACCTCGCTGGTCGATGGCGGCCGCTGGGCGAATTTCGACAAGGCGGCCTACACGGCCTGGCTCCAGGAGCTTCGCAAGGTCTGCACCGAGCGCAACATCGTGCTGATCTTCGACGAGGTGTTCCTCGGTTTCCGCCTGGCGCTCGGCGGCGCCCAGGAATATTTCGGCGTGAAGGCCGATCTCGTCACCTACGGCAAGACGGTCGGCGGCGGCTTCCCGATCGGCGTGATCTGCGGCCGTCACGACCTGATGAAGCGCTTCCGCGACGATCGGCCGGCCGACATCTGCCTGGCCCGCGGCACCTTCAACTCGCATCCGGCCGTGATGGGCGCGATGGATGAGTTCCTGCGCCACATCGAGAAGCCCGAGGTCACCGCGCTCTACGACGACCTCGACGGCCTGTGGAACGGCCGCTCCGCGGCGCTCAACGCCCGCTTCGAAGCCGAGGGCGTCCCGGTGCGCGTGGCCAACATCTCGTCGGTCTGGCTGGTCTATTACACCGGCCCGTCGCGCTACAATTGGATGCTGCAATACTACATGCGCGCCGAAGGCCTGGCCTTGAGCTGGATCGGCACCGGCCGACTGATCTTCACGCTGAACTATACGGACGCCGATTTTGCCGCGGTCGCCGACCGCTTCGTTGCGGCCGCCAAGGCGATGAACGCCGACGGCTGGTGGTGGTTCGATCCGGCCTCGACCAACAAGACCGTGAAGCGCCGCATCCTGAAAGAAATGATCGCGCAGCGGCTGTCGGCGTTGCGCGATCATCGGTAATCCAGCAATCAAGATCTAAGCAGGCGTCGCCTGAAGGCTCGCGCGCGTCAGCTCGCGCGCGGCGCCTCTTCGCGCTCTTCCTCCTCGAACCAATCCTCGCCCTCTTCCTGCTGCTCGTCGGTGTGCGGGTCGATGAGCTGGCCCTTCACGAACAGGTAGTACGGCGCCTTGTGGTACCACTTCACGTCGTTGAAGGGGTCGGTGAGGATCTTGGTCGCCCAGACGAGGCCGGTCTGCACGTCGTAGAGGAAGAACAGGTGGACGGTCCGGAAGATGAGACCGGCGGCGCCGAGCGCGAGCCAGATCAACGCGGTGTGGCGGATGAATTCCATCGTGGTGGTGTGCGCATCGAAGATGCCGAACAGGGTCGGATCGACGTACAGCACCACCGGCGACAGCGCCCAGATCGACATCAGCACGACCTTGCGGCGCAGGTTGTAGCCGACCTTGATCTCTTCTTTGTGCTCGTGGGTGGCCTGGTTGTAGTGATCGTAGGTCTTCGGCTCGAAGAAGAAATGGCCGGCCTGCCGCGTGGTCATGGAAACCAGCCAGCCGGTCAGGGCCGCGATCGCCGGATCCTTGAGCAGCATCACGTAGGAGAACAGGAAGCTGAGGGCGCTGACGAGGTGCAGGCTCTGATTGATGCGGCTGTGATGATAGTAACGGTGGTCATCCCAGCGCTGCTCTCTCAGTGCTTCAGCGAAGCTGCTCATGGTGTCTCCTTTGGGGGGCATCCAGCCCTGATATGTCGATTCGGTGAACGCCTGATGACAGAGGCAGGCCGCCGCCCCGTCGCCGCCCCCCTTGGGCGGCGGCAGGTCCGACCGCAATGTTTGGTTAACCTGCGGCCCGGCGCAATGGCGTTTGCGAGGCGGTGGCGGCCTGGGTCTGGCTGCCGGCCGAGCCGTCGGCGACCTTGCCGAAGCGGATCAGCGAGAAATGGCCCAGCGGCGGCATGGCGCGGCGCTCGACCAGGCGCATGCCCGGCGTGCTCTGCGCCCAGTTGGTGTAGCGCTCGAAGGAGAATTCGGTGCGCCAGCCGAGCTTGCGAGCCACGGGCGTGAACAACTTCTCGAGCGTGCGGCGAAGGCCGGCTTCGGCGCCGACACGGCTGCACAGGATGATCTCGCCGCCGGGCTTCAGCACGCGAGCCAACTCGGTGAGTGTGGCCTCGGGGTTCGGCACGGTGGTGATCACGTACTGCGCCATCACGACATCGAACGAGTTGTCCTGGAAGGTCAGGTGTTCGGCGTCCATGACCCAGAGCCCTTCGACATGGGTCATCTTGTGCTCGGCGACGCGCTCCTGCGCCTTCATCAGCATCCCTTCCGAGATGTCGATGCCGCAGATCTTGTTGTTGCGCGAATAGTCCGACAGCGAGATGCCGGTGCCGACGCCGACCTCGAGGATGCGACCGCCGATCCGCTCCGCGGCAGCGATGGCTTCCTGGCGGCCGCGATCGAACACGGCGCCGAACACCAGATCGTAAACCGAGGCCCACCGGTCATAGGCCTTCTCAACGGTACCCTTGTCGAGTTCGGTGGCGACTGTCAGAGCGGTCATATCCTGATTTCCTCGTTGGTCTGTATCATGCCGGCAAAGCCCGGTTCTCAGCTATGCGCCGCCGCGGCGGCGCCGATTTGAGCGGCGCGCGCACGCCGCGCCGCTCCGATGTCCTGGAGATTGCCGATGAACTGGCGGGCGCTGTTTTCCCAGGAATAACCCAGCGCGAAGTTGCGGCAGGCCTCGCGCGACATGTTCAGCGCTTCGAGGCAGGCGACGCGCAGGTCTTCGTTCAGCGCGCCGATCGGATTGTTGGCGACCACGTCCTTGGGACCGGTGACCGGGAACGCCGCGATCGGCACGCCGCTTGCGAGCGCCTCGAGCTGCACGACACCGAACGTGTCGGTGAGGCTCGGGAACACGAACACGTCGGCGGCGGCGAGATGCGCCGCGAGCTTGCCGTTCTCGATCAGCCCCATGAACTTTGCGTCGGGGAAGCGGCTCTTGAGCCCGTCCAGCGCCGGGCCGTCGCCGATGATCATCTTGGTGCCCGGCAGGTCGAGCGACAGGAAGGCTTCGAGATTCTTCTCGACCGCGACGCGGCCGACGCAGGCGAAGATCGGCCGTGGGAACGGCAGGTCGATCGCGCGGTCGGGGCGGAACAGCTCGGTGTCGACGCCGCGGGTCCACATGCCGAGATTGGTGAAGCCGCGCGACGCAAGGTCCGCGCGAAGCGACGGCGTCGCCACCATGGTGACCGAGCCGGCCGCGTGAAATCGCCGCAGTGCGGCGTAAATCAGGCTTTCGGGAATCGGCCAGCGCGCCGAGATATATTCAGGAAAACGCGTGGTGTAGCTCGTGGTAAAAGGCATGCCGCGGCGGACGCAATAGGCGCGGGTCCAGAGCCCTATGGTGCCTTCCGTGGCGATGTGGATGGCATCCGGCTTGACCTGCTCGATCCGCTCGGCAATCTGTCTGCGGCTCGGCAGAGCGAGCCGTAGTCCGGGATAGGTCGGCAGCGGGAGCGAGCGAAATCCCTCCGGGGAGAGAAACTCGATCTCGACGCCGAGCCCTTTGGCGGCCCGTGCCAGGGAGGTCAAAGTCCGGACCACGCCATTAACCTGAGGGTGCCAGGCATCGGAGATCGGAAAGAGCACACGTCT
>CAKZHN010000290.1 GCA_936924235.1 uncultured Rhodoplanes sp.
CGATCTGCGACCACGCCGGCGATGGCGGACTATCGCCTCGCCTCCAGCGTCGGCCGCCCTGCCGACAACTGCCTGTCGCTGGCGCGGCTGATCGTGCGTGGCATCTTCGAGCAGTTTCCGAACGTGAAGATCGTCGGCAGCCATCTCGGCGGCGGCATCTGCGACGTCATCGGCCGGCTCGACTATGCCTACGAGCTGCTCGACTTCTCGGTGTTCCTCGGCCCCTACGAGCCGATGCTGATCAAGCATCCGCCGCGGCACTATCTGAAAATGCTCTACCTCGACTCCGCCTGCTACTGGGCGCCCGCGGCCGAATGCGCGCTCAAGTCGGTCGGCGAGGATCACTTCCTGTTCGGCACCGACTCCCCGCCAATGGTCCCCCTGAAGCAGAAGGGCTTCAACCTGATGAGCAACATCGGGATGACGCCCGCGCAATACGACAAGGTGATGGGAGGGAATGCTGCCCGGCTGCTGAAGCTGAACTGAGCCGATGGAGAGACCAAGATGTCGCTTCGGCCCGCTCGCGCCATGGCGCTCGCCTGCATCCCGCTCCTGCTGTCCGCAGCGGCAACAGCCGCCGCCGACTATCCGAACCGCCCCATCCGCGTGGTCGTGCCCTATGCCGGGGCCGGCACGATGGACATCGCGGCGCGCATCGTGTTCGAGCGCGTGTCGCGCACCATCGGCCAGCCGGTGCTGATCGACAACCGACCGGGCGCCGGCGGCGCCATCGGCACCGAGCAGGTCGCGAAGTCGGCGCCCGACGGCTACACGCTGGTACTCGGTGATCCCATGACCTCGCTGTCGGCCAATGTCAGCCTGCAGCCAAGCGCGAGCTTCGACCCGCTGCGCGATCTCGCACCCGTCGCCAATTTCGGTTCGACCGGCGTCGCCGTCATCGTCACGCCGTCGCTGCCGGTGAAAACGCTCGGCGAGTTCGTCAGCTACGCCAAGGCCCGGCCGGGAGAGCTCCTCTACGGATCGACCGGCAACGGCTCGCCCGGGCATCTGAACGGCGAGGTCTTCGCCAAGCTGGTCGGCATCAAGGCGACGCACGTGCCCTATCGCGTCGGCGGCCAGGGCACCACCGACCTGCTGATGGGCCGCGTTCACTTCTGGCTCGCGCAGATTCCGACGCGGCTCGAACAGGTCCGCAACGGTCAGCTTCGCGCACTCGCGGTGGCGGGCGGCGAACGCTCCGCCGACCTCCCCGACATCCCGACCGTCAAGGAGCTCGGCTATGGCGATTTCGATGCTTCATCGACCTACGCGCTGTTCGGACCGGCCGGCCTTCCGGATGACGTGGCCGCCAAGCTCTATGACGAGATCAAAAGCGCGCTTGCGGACGACGAGGTGGTCAGGAAGCTCAAGGCCGCGGGGCTGGAGCCGAAGCTCATGACTTCGGCTGCGGTCACCAAGGTGCTGCAGGATCAGATCGCGCGCTGGGCGCAGGTGGTGAAAGAGGCGAACATCAAGGTCACGGGGCAATAGTGCCGCGCCGCGGCACGTCAACACCCCGCGATCTTCAGCACACCGCCGATCGCGGGGCCGTTCGCCGATTGAGCGGTGCATCGAGGCGAGAAATGCATCGCCAGAAGCAAACCGCCGACGGCAACTCCCAACACAACGACCCAGCCCGTGCGCATGTCATCAAACTGACACAGGCGGCGTTATTTTACATGAAAATTTTGCGCTTTGCGTGTCGGGGAAATTCCCGACAGAGGTGGGCGTTGCCTATCTCAGCTCGTAGGCCAGCAGCTCTTCCTTTGCTCTTGTCAGGTGCTCGCGGTCCCTGCCCGACGGCTGGCCTTCCTCGATCCACATTTGGAAGGCCCGCGCCTTGATCTGCTGTTCGAGGTCTTCCTCGTTCTTCTTCATCTCAACCTCCTATCCTCCCGTATGTAGAGAGAACACGCTCGGAGGTTCGAGCGTTCGCGGTCTTCACAATATTGGGAACACCCCTGGAACTCTTGCCTGTGACGGCTCCGACCCGCGGGGCTTTTCAATATCCCCTGATCGCCCACCACGTAATTTCACCCAGCATCGTCAAAAGACTTCCGGTGAAGACGACGAACAGCATCCACTCGGCGGATGTCTGGGGACGGTTCAGGTGAGCCAAAAGGCGGCGCGTCATTCGAGCTCTCTTCCAAGAAAAGCCAAGGGCCGCAGTCAGCGGCCCTTCGAACCTTCTCGCTGCGCGTTTTAACGCTGCACCGCAGGTACAAGGCCGACCTGCGTGTCGACCTTTCGAGCGGTCAGGCGGGGCGCAGCCAGCAGGCGCGAGATCATCGTCCAGAGGTAGTCGCTCCGTTCGCGGTGCGCTTCATTCCAGATCTCGGTGAAACCCTTCGTGCCTTCCATTGGAGCCTCCCAAAGGTCGCGGTGGATAATTGGAGGATGATCCGCGATGCACGAATCGCGAAGTGCGAGAAGTCACAGTTCCGGAGCCAGCGGCGGTGGATGCACGCCAGCCGCTGCCGGTGATTGCCTGGTCTTTCGAATTTTTCCCAGAGTCGCGCCTTGATTATTTCTACTTCCGTTCAGTTTTCAGTTCCTCAATGAAGGCGCGCGCGTCTTTTTCCCACGGATAGATTTTGGCCCCACAATCCTCTTGCCGCATTTCTGCACGTCCCGCCCACTGTTGACAGACCTTGCAAACAGGGGGGTACGATTTGCGCTTCTCCTTGCCCTGTGTATCGTCGCGCTCGCCTTGCTCGGTTGAGGGCGTCTCCGGAGGCGGTCCGCTGGCGGAGCAAGGTGTGGCGCCCGGGTTTCTGAGATAACGCAACTCAGAGCACCGGGTCGTCTCGGACCACCGCCCGCCCCTCGCAAGAGGGGCCGCC
>CAKZHN010000291.1 GCA_936924235.1 uncultured Rhodoplanes sp.
CGGTTCCAGTCCAGTACGCGAACGCGCTTGCGGTGCCGACGCTGCCGTCAGTCCTGAAAAATTTGTAGCTGTTGCCGATTGGCACACCCATCCGGTCGCCATAGACCCCGGTCAGGACCGTCAGGACATTCGTCGCGGTCCGCGCAGCCGGCGTGACGTGATGGTTGGTGTCGAGCGTGCCGTTGCTGCTCAGGAACCCGAGCAGATGCGGCATCTGCTCGATATCGGACGGCACATTGGGATTATCCCGTTGAAATTGCACGCCATCGAGCTGAATCTGCACCACGTGCCGGATCGCACCGGACGCGCCAAGCTCGCAGGCCGCCTCCGCGCTTCGCGCAGCAAGCAACGCTACGCCGATGACGAGCGAGCCTATTACGCGGGGAATGGCGCGCGTCAGATACATTCTACTTGCCTGCAAACTCTACGCGAAATCAGTCGATGAGCGACTTCGCCCCCCAAACGGCACCGCGCCGGACCGTATTGCTCCCAGATGACGGTTGGATGTCTCCGGCCGGCGGCCGAATTGTGCTTGAGATTTGTGACAGTTCGGATTCGACGGGCCCCGGCCCTGTTCTCTGGACCGTGACCGTCCGATGAAAATCGAATGCCCTATCAATCGCTAAGCCGGTAGCCGGATGCGGCCGGCCGTGACGCCGGTCGCCCCGGCCACGCATTCAAAAGACTGTCGCAAAACTGCCTTATGAGTTTTGAGGCCTAACCCGACAGCGTCAAATGTTGCATAGCGAGTTCATCGATCATCTCGCTCGCCAAGGCGTGCTGCGCGAGCCGCAGGCGCTGGACGGCGGAGCCAATTCGCGCCGCTTCGACGCGCAGAGCGAGATCGACTGGGTTGGTCTGACCAAGCTCACCCAGTCGGCCTTCGCCGACGAGCTTGCGGCCTTCTACCGCTGCAAGCGCGTGAACCGCGGCGAGCTGGTCGGCGGACGCTTCGCCGGCAGCAAGCTTTCGGCACGCTTCCTCCGCGACGGACGTCTGTTTCCTTATGAGGACGCGGCCGGCACCCTCGCGCTCGCGGTCGCAACGCCGGTCGACAACGAAACCGTCCGCGCCGCCGAGCTTGCGCTGCAGCAGCCGGTGGCGCTCGCGGTCGCCACCGCCGAGGACATCGACGCGGCGCTGGCGACCTCGCTCGGCGCCGAGCAGGCCGCGGCGCCGGCCGAGGCCAACACGCCGCGCGGCGACGACGACATCGACGACCTGCGCGATCTGGCGCGCGGCGCGCCGGTGGTGCGCGCGCTCGACGATCTCCTGCGCATGGCGGTCGACCAGCGCGGCACCGATCTGCACATCGAGCCGTTCGGCAACACGTTGCAGGTCCGCATCCGCGTCGACGGCATGCTCAAGGCGGTGCCCTCCCCGCCGATCACCATGGCCAAGGGCATCCTGTCGCGCCTCAAGATCATGGCCGGCCTCAACATCACCGAACGCCGCATGCCGCAGGACGGCCGCGCCAAGATCGTGGTGGGCGGCGCCGAGATTGACCTGCGCGTCGCCACCATGCCGACCATGGGCGGCGAGAGCGCGGTGGTTCGCCTGCTGCGCAAGGGCTCGGGCTTCGTCGCCATCAATCAGGTTGGCCTGTCCGCCGCCGACGAGGTGAAGCTCCGCCACACGCTCGACGCGCCGTTCGGCATGCTGATCGTCACCGGCCCGACCGGCTCGGGCAAGACCACGACGCTGGCCGCTTCGCTCGCGGTGATCAACCAGAGCAGCCGGAAGATTCTGACCATTGAGGATCCGGTCGAATACCAGATCCCCGGCATCAACCAGACCCAGGTGCATCCGAGCATCGGGCTGACCTTTGCGTCGGCGCTGCGCTCGTTCCTGCGCCAGGACCCCGACGTCATCATGGTCGGCGAGATGCGCG
>CAKZHN010000292.1 GCA_936924235.1 uncultured Rhodoplanes sp.
TCCGGTGACCGCGTCAAAAATCGCCACAGTGGAGCGCCGGGAGGCGCGCGTGCCGGTCATACGGCACGCGGCACCTCCAAGAGGTGCCAGACTAACAACGTAGCGCCTCACCGGCGCTCCGCTCCCTCACGCTTGTGAGGGAAAAGAAGAGAAGGCGCCGCCCCAGCGCCACACTGTGTCAGGGGGCGATGAGTCACGCCTGTATTGATGTGACGGGCGCGAGAAGGGGCTGTTTGACAAGTGAAGATTTGAAGCTGGCCTCGCCCTGAGCGGACGAGGCCAGGTAGCGTGCTTGCCAAATGGCTGGCACTAGATCACACGCAACAACACCAGCAGGAGAACCAGCGAAAGAGGCATTCCGAGCAGCCACAAGATCACGGGCATGTTTGTCTCCAATCGATTTGTTGCATCAGTGGGTGCGGGTGAGCGTGGTGCGCCAGCCGGGCTCGTACCATTTCGAGTCTCGCAGCACGCCGCCTTCGGTCGCGCCGAGCATGGCGAACACCGCACCGGCCAGCATGGAGGCCGCAAGCCACATGGCGAATTTCGCGGCGGCCTTGCGGGCCTTGTCGGCAGCCTGTTTCGCCTGTTCGATCGCGGTCGAGACGCGCTGTTCTGCATCGGCCTGGGAGATGCCGGTCCGCGCCGAGATTGCACGTGCCAGATAGGTTCGATCCGCAGGTGCGATTTCGCCCTGTCGTACCGCGGGCCCAACGAGCCGTTTCAGTTCATCGCGATTGGAGCTGGCCTGCGCGGGCGCGTTCGACCCGGGGTCGGGGCGGAGCAGGGTGTCCAGCATCAGGTCCGCCGGATCAGTCGGCGCGGCGCTGGCGACCGCTGGCGCGATCCCGGGAGCGGCGCCCGCGACGAGGTGGGTGACGGCGCCGCCGAGCACCGTGACGGTCAGCACCGTCGCGAGCGCCCAGGTCAGAAAGCCGTGTGCCGTGTCCCGGAAGTAGATTTCGGCGTCGTGAAGGCCGATCCATCGCGCACGAAGGCGGCCGGCCATGTAGCCGCCGACTGTCGAAGACAGCATGGCCACGGCGATCAGGAACAGACCGGCGCCGACGCTGAACGTCGATGCTGAAACACCCTGGTTTCCCCAGGGCGACACCACCGTCAGCCCAAGCCCGATCCCGAGGGCGAGCAGCAGCAGCGTCATCGCCGCGGAGGCGAAGGCGCCTGCGATCACAGCGCCCCATGACAAGGTGGTGGTTTCGCCCGAGTCGATTTCGGCGACGGTAGTCATAGCGTTGTCTCCAGTTCGTAATGACGGACCTGTAACCGCCCTGGCTTCTGCCTGTTCCGTGAGCAGCGAAAAATTGCTGCGTTGCTGAGGTTGATTGCCCAGCTATGTCAAACTTAGTAGCGCTAAAACGCCTGCCGAGTAGACGTGGAGGGTCGGGGGGCTCATCGCCGGAGCCTGAAATGCTGAAACGGGCGAGCTACGCCTGGACACCAGAGGACGAAGCCAGGCTGCGCGAGCTGGCCCAAAAGGGCGTCTATCTGCGCAATATCGCGCTCAAGCTGCGCCGCTCCGAGAGCAGCATCAAGAAGCGTGCGCGCGATCTGCAGATCAAGGTCCAGTCCACGCCGCGTTCGCGTTTCCGTTTCGGCGGCGGCATAAGGGCTTCCGGGCCGCGCCCGGCCGCGATGCCGGAACGTGCTCCTTCTGATCTGGTTGAAATCGAGAAGGAGTGAGATCATGCCGGATCACGATATCGAGCAACGCGTGCGGGAGCGCGCTTTCTATATCTGGATCGAACAGGGCCGCCCCAACGGAAAGGACAAGGAGCATTGGCAGCAGGCCGAAGCCGAACTCGGGGTACGAAGCCCAATGCCAGAGAATGATTTTCAACTCGCGCAAACCGGGACGACAGAGGTGACCGAACCGGCACAGCGGGCGCCTGGTGTCGAAGCGATCGGCCAGGTCAAATTCGCCCAGGTCAAATTCGCCGCAGCTCGTGATGTCGATCAAGGCCGCCTGCCCAGACGCAACGGCAGCAACAGCCGGCGGCGCCCGACTGGAATGACTATCGACATTGACGTCAGGGGCTATTGAAACTTGCGCGGTCCCGCAGGCAACGGAACGCTCGCGGGCTCGTCCGACTCAGCGGTCGCGGTCGTGTCCTTGATCGAAGGGGTCGAAGCGGGTGCTGTGTGTTGTACCATCAGCGTTGCAGCCGCGCCAACCAAGCATAGCGCCGCAACGACAATCAGGAACATCTCGGCCTTGGCGGCACTCGGGCCCGTGGCCATCGGACAATCTCCTGCCAAGGCAATGCCGCATATAAGGCTTTGTTCCTCGGGAGGAGCTTTCGCTTCGTTTGCGCGTTGTCCCAAGCATAAGGAGAGCAACGATGGACAAGGATCGTATCGAAGGCGCCGCCGAGCAGGCGAAAGGCAAGGTCAAGGAATTCGCCGGCAAGGTGACCGGCGACCAGAAGACCGAAGCCGAGGGCAAGGCCGATCAGGTGAAAGGCAAGGTCCAAAACGCCGTTGGCGGCATCAAGGATGCGCTGCGCGACAAACACTAGGCGAACGATCAAGCCCGCGGCGCAGACAAAGAAGGGCCCGCAAATGCGGGCCCTTCTTGCGTGTTGAACGCAGCTTGGCGTCAGTGCAGCCGCTCGGCTTCCCTGAGAATGTCCAGCGCCCGCCAGGGCTTCTGCATGAACAGAGTGTCCGACGGCAGCCTCGGCTCCGGATTGCCGGAGGTGACGATGATCGAAAGGTTTGGATGGCGCTGCTTGGCGATCCGGGCCAACTCGGCGCCGGTCATGCTGCCGGCGAGTTGAACGTCGGTGACCAGCATCGACATGCCGGATCCGAACTTGTCGAGAATACGCAACGCTGCCTCAGCGCTTTCGCAACTGAAGACGTGCAAATCGGACTCTTCAAGCAACACACTCAGGAGTTCGCGTTGATCCTGGTCGTCCTCGACCACCAGCGCAATCGGCTTGAATGCCTGGCCCATGGGGTCTCTCCGTCGCCTGCCCGACAAAGGAATAAAGCCCGGCAGCGCCGGTGGTTCCGGCAAAACCGGCCGTGAAGCTGCTCAACTCACAGGCAATTGTACGGAACCTGGGAAAATAATCAGGGCGCCGCTAGTCTTTCGACCGCGCGCGGACCGGGCGGGAGCCCCGGCAAGTCCTGCACAGTCATGGAACTGTCGCAAGATCGTCGGGGAATTGTCAGCCGGGCCGGGCAGCGTTTGCGCCGGGCGCGCCTTGGAGGGATTTCACCATGACAATCCGCATCGGTCGGGCACTCAATCGCAGGAAACTTTTGAAAACGCTGGGCTCGGCGGCCCTGATCACGGGCACCTCCGGCATCGCACGGCCCTATCTCAGCCGCGCCGCGGACCGGCCGACGGTGACCCACGGCGTGCAGTCGGGCGACGTTACGACCGACTCTGGGATGGTCTGGGCGCGCGCCGATCGTGCCTCCCGCATGCAGATCGAAATCTCCACCGTCGAGAGCTTCAAGACCATCCATTCCGGCGTGTTCGTCGACGTGCTGCCGGAGACCGACTTCACCGGCAAGACGCTAATCGAGAACCTGCCGGCCGGTCAGGACGTTTTCTACCGCATCCGCTTCCAGGATCTCGCTTCGCCGACCATTGTGGGCGAGCCCGTGACCGGGCGATTCCGCACCGCGCCGGCCGACCAGCGCTCGGTGTCGTTCGTCTGGTCCGGCGATGTCGCCGGGCAGGGC
>CAKZHN010000293.1 GCA_936924235.1 uncultured Rhodoplanes sp.
GGTGTCACCAAACCCCTGCTCCGTGATGACCAGGATGGCGCGGGCCTTGTCCTGGAGCGTTCCCAAGCCGACGTTGATGTCCGGCTCGCTGTCGAGCGCGATGTCGGCGAAATCGAAGGCCTCTACGCCCGGTAGCGCGTCCAGTTCGAAGATCGGGGTCTTGGGAATTTCCGGAAGCTTCGGTGCGCCGGTTGCCCGGAACTTGAACTGATGTTGCAGAGCGATGGCGCCATCCCAATCGGCGCCGAGCTCGACCCGGGCAAGCACGCGGGAATATTTCACCGGGAGATCAATGCGAGTGGCGCCTGCAGGAACCGCGACATTGGCGCCCCTGAGGCACACGGCAAACTCCCCGAACGGCCGCTTGGGAAACAGGCGTTCGTTGATGTTTGCAAGCGTTTCGCCCCAGCCGTTGAGGAACTGCACCGTGTAGTAGCGGCCCTCGATCTTGGGCACGCTGACGATCGTGCAACTGTTCTCGTCGGCTGCCACCCACGCTTCGGAGTAGGCCACGTCCAGATTGGGATTGGGCCAATCCACTTCGCCCGGCTTGCGATGCACCAGCTCGTTCCACTTGAATCCTTCCTGGAAATCGAGCTGCTGCTGACGCAGCACCAGCAGGCGGCCAAGCAGGTAGATATAGGCGTCGCTGATGTCCTGATCCGTGACGGGAGCAGGCTGCGGCTGCGCGATGGCCGATGTTGCTGCGAAGATCAACGTCATCGCGGCAAGGAGCGCTCTCTTTGCGGTGGCGCACCGGTTCATTGGTCTTCCCCTTCGCTGTAACGGGCCATCAATGCTCACTGCTGGAACGGGAAGACCCGCTTCCAGTCCCTTTTCATGTCCACGACGGTCCAGCCCTTCGCCGTTGCCTCGTCCAGCGCCTTGTCGAGCTTGCCCATCTGCGATTGCCGGTCGTAGGCGTATTCGCGTTCGGCATCGGTGTGGTGCACGATGCCCATGAAGCGCGCGCTCGTGCCGGCCGCCGTCCATTGCAGCATCTGCAGGTCACCGTCGGAGTTGCCGAAGGCGAACACCGGCCGTCGGCCGATGAAGCGATTGATGCCGGCGGGCTTGCCCGGGCCGTCGTCGATGAACTCAATCTTGGCGAGCTTCATCAGAACGGGCTTGCCGTCCGGGCCGGTCTGGAGCTTGACCATGCCGGACGAGCCGACCACCTGCTCGGGCGGAATGCCGTAGACTTTCTCGGCCCAGGGCCGCATGAACTCGATGCCGCCGCCCGAGACGATGAAGGTCTTGAAGCCATTGCCGCGGAGATAGGCGAGCAATTCGAGCATCGGCTGATAAACGAGATCGGTGTAGGGCCGGTTGAAGCGCGGATGACGCGCAGTGGCGATCCAGTCCAGCACCGATTTCGAAAACTCGTCTGTGGTCATTCCGGCATGCGTCGCCGCGACCACTTCGAGAACTCCTTTCTGGCCGGTCGTGGCGAAAGTCTTCATGTCGTTTTCAAGCAGCGCCTTGAAGGGTTGCTTGCTTTTCCACTCGGGGTGCTGCGGCGCCAACGCCTTGACGCGATCGAACGCAAACGCGGCCTGGAAATAGGCCGGCTGCTCGGCCCAGAGCGTGCCGTCGTTGTCGAAGGTGGCGATGCGCTCGGCGGACGGCACGAAGTCGGCGCCGCCTTGCGTGGTGACGCGGGCGACGAAATCGGTGATGGATTTCTTCGCCGCGCCGTCGTTCCAGGACGGCAGCGGATCGGACTGCGCAAGACCGCCGCGACTCGCCAGAGCGCAAAATACAAGAGTGAGCGCCACGCGGCGCGTTACTGCACAGCCAAGCGCAGCGGCTTTAGCGGGCCACGGGGCGCCGTTGCGGCAAAGCATGGCCTTCTCCTGGGTTGAGTGTCGGGAGCGGGTGGGTTCGGCGTCCGGACGTTGCTTCGCGGCGAAGCTGTTTTCTCGCGGCGGTCACGCGGCTCATGAGATGCCGCGGCGTCCATCGATGTTCGCCGGCCGCCGGACCGCCGAACAATTGGCGTTCGACGCTCGCCACCTCGGCATCAAGCGCCGGGTCGTTGGCTGCAATCCGAAACGCGTGAAGACCGTTGGCGGATGGTGTCGATCCAAGGTGTGCGATCCAGTCCAGCAATGCGAAATAGGTTTTGTTTGCGTCGCCACGGCGCGCAGCGGTTCGGAATTGCGAGAAGGCGAAAGCTTCGGATCGCCGGTAGGCCTCACGCCGCTGGTTTGCGCGACGACGGAGCGCGGAGATCACCACTGGTGCGAACCATGCGACGGCTGACAGGATGAAGACGATCAACAGCGCCAACCAGGCGTGGTCGGCCAGGAGCACAACGAGCCGGCGTATCGATAGTCGCGTAACGTCCTGGTGAGGCGCTGCCAGCGCAGGATTCTCGGCGACCTGCAGCTTGGCCCCTTCGACGCGCGTGTGCTCGATCTTGCCGTCGCGCAGGTTCCACCATGCGACCTCGATTTCGGGCAGGCTGAGCTCGCCGGCTTTCTGCAGCATGTAGGTCGTTCGATCGACGCGCCTGGACGTAAGCGCGCCGCTCCGGGAGTCGTATTTGTCCTGGAACTCCGGCTGCTCTGGATAGCGCTCGGCGCCGTCCACCGTGCCGAAGGAAAGAGCCGGCAACAGCATCGCCGGCAGCCCGTCGGCTTCGATCGTGATGGTGCGGACGACAGAGTCGCCGACCTTCAGATGGTCCGATGACGGCTTCACGTCCTGACGCACCACGAGGCGGCTTGCCGCGACGAAGGGGTCGAGCGCCTGCGCAGCGTCGGGGATGGTTGCTTCGAATGACAAAGACGGCGCGGCGACGACCGCCGTGCGCGTCGCAGGCGGGGCGGCCGCGTAGGTGATGGTGATGTTTTGCGCCGGCACAGCAAATTGGCCCGGCTCCTGCGGATAGATCAGGAACTCGACCTGGACCCCGGCGTACGTCGTTCCGTTGATCTGCTCCGACGTGTTGACCGTCGAGCCGGCACGGGTGACGGCGTTGCGGATCTGGAAATCCGGCAGCTCCGGCGGTTTGGTCATGTAGTTCGGCGCCAGAATTTCGATCGTGAGCGTGACCTGCTGGCCGACCACGGCGGTCGGCGGGTCGAGCTTCGCGCGCAGCACCGGCTCGGGGGCAGGTGCGTCCTGCGCCGACGCGGCAGCAGCAGACAGGCAAAGCAGCGCGATGACAGCGAGGCCTTTCATCGCGGCGCGCCTCCGCTCGAGGTCCGGCTCGCGGCGTCCGCCTGGATGGCGAACTTCAACTTCAGGAAATCGGCCGGCGTGGTCTGCACCTGCCGCATCCAGGCCTCGGCGGCGCCGGCGGTCGTCATGTCGTCCGGCGTGACCTTGGTGCGCTTGCCGCCCTTCTGTTCTTTGTCGACCTTGGTCGCGTCCGCCTTGAGATCGGGCGGCGCCGCGTCGTCCTGCTCCTGCTTGCGCCGTTTGGCCTCCGCCGCTTCGAGGGCCTTCCGTACGATGGCGAGGTTGGTTTTCGCCGCGGCGTTGTCCGGCTGCTGCGTCAGCACATCCTCGTAGGCCTTGATCGCCTTTTCGTAGGCGTGGTTCTGCGCCTCGGCGTTGCCGAGCGCAAAGCGGCCTTCGACGGTGCCGACCTTCCGGAACGCTTCGGCCGCGGCGAGGAAATCGTAGGCGCGATAGGCGGCGATGCCACGCCACATCGGATCGGCGAACAGCTTGGCCGCGCCCGCGTAGTCGCCGCGATCGAAGGCGATGCGGCCCTGCTGATCGGGCGTGAGCCACAGATCCACGAAGCGGGACGGCGCGTCGGTGGTCTGTGCCCGGGCAGGCTGCCCGTGCAGCAGGAACAGCACGACCGCCCATTGCACCGTCATGCCGCGGCGGAACCAGAGCGCGCCGAGCAGCACGACCGGCCAGAGCAGCCAGAAGCCGTCGTCGCGCCAGCGCGTGCCGCTCTGCTCTGCCTGCGCGCTCTGGAATTGCGTCTCGATTCGGCGCTCCAGCGACTGGATGTCCGACTGGTCGACCGTCACATTCACGTTGTCGACGGACACGCCGCTCGTATCCTGCGGTGGCCGGACGCTCAGCATCACGACGTTGTTGCGGCCCGCAGCCTTGCGCAGCGCCGCTGCGTCGGCAGGCCCGGGGCTGTCCGCCACCAGCAATACGGTGCCGGCGTACGGCTCGCCGGCGAGCGCTGTTGCGGCAAGCTCGACCGCGGCAGCCGGGTTCTTGCCCTGCACCGGCATCAGGCCCGGAACGAGGGCCGCGAGGAACGGCGCGATGACGCCGCGGTCGTCGGTGAGCGGCATGACGAGATGTGCGGTGCCAGCGTAGGCGATCAGGCCGGTGCGCGCGCCGCTTCGCGCCGCGAGCAGATCGCCGATCTTCTGCTTGGCGCGCTCCAGCCGAGTCGGCGCGACGTCAGAATTCCCCATCGACGCCGAGACGTCGAGCGCGATCATCAGCGCCGCCTTGTCTTCGACGAAGGGCGGCAGCTCGCGCCGCCACGTCGGCCCGGCGAGAGCGACGATGCTGAGCACGAGCGCGAGACCGACCAGATAGGGCGGCCTGATGTGCCAGCGCCGTGGCGGCGTGACGATCATGTGCTTGAGCAGGTTGGGCGCGATGACGCCGCTCCACTGCACGTCGACCCGGTCGCGGCGCGCGATGAGCGACAGAATGAGCGCGGTCGGGATCAGCGCCACGAGCCACCACGGCCGCAGGAAATGGAATGCCGCTGCGGCCTGCTCAAGCATGGCGCGGCCTCTTGAAAGTCGTGCCGCGCAGAAGCAACGACGCCCACAGCACCAAGCCGAGCACCACGGCCACGCCGAGCGGCCACTGAAACAGCGGCAGCTTCGGCCGCCAGGTCTCGGTCTGCAGCTTGACGGGCGCGAGCTTGTCGATGTCGGCATAGATCGCTTCGAGCTGCTCGCCGTTTTCGGCGCGGAAGAAACGCCCGCCGGTCGTGCTGGCGACGCTGCGCAGCGCCGGAAGGTCGACGCGGTTCTCGCCGGACGCCTGCGGGTCGCCGACGCCGATGGTGTAGATCGTGAGCCCGTGCTGCTGCGCGATCTCGGCGGCATGGGCCGGCGGCACGCGGCTCGCCGTGTCGTTGCCGTCGGTGAGCAGGATCAGCATGCGCTGCTGCGCCTTGCTGGTCTCGAAGGTCTTGATGGCGAGCCCGATGGCGTCGCCGATCGCGGTCTGCTCGCCGGCCATTGCGACTTGCGTCTGGCCGAGCAGCATCCGGATGGTCTTCAGATCCTGGGTGAACGGCGCCTGCACGTAGGCCTTGGTGCCGAACAGGATCAGGCCGATGCGGTCGCCCTCGCGCCGCGCGATGAAGGCGTCGACCACCTGCTTCACGCCATCGAGGCGCTGCAGCGTTTTCTGGTCGGGCGTCTTGAAGTCCGGCTGGCTCATCGAGCCGGAAATGTCGATCGCGAGCATCATGTCGCGCGCCGACACCTCGTGGGTGAGGGGATCGCCGACCCATTGCGGCCGCGCCAGCGCCGCGACGATCAGCAGCCACATGAGCGCCGCCACGATCATCTGCAGCGGCAGGCGGCGCAGGATCACCGCGCCGGGCTGCGGCGTCTGGCCGGTGGCTTCGGCCATGCGGGCGAAGAACGGAATCTGCACGGATGCGCGCCGCTCGCGGTAGGGCGGCAGCAGCCACCACAGCAAGAGCGGCAGCGGCAGGATGGCGAAAGCCCACGGCCATGCGAACTCAAGCATGGTGCGCCTCGATCCAATGCCGGACCGCGCCGGCCAGCGGGCGTGCGTCTTCGGGCGCGGGCCGGTAGGCGCCGATCTCCAGCGAGCGCCCGGCGCCTTCGGAAAAGTCCTTCGTGCCGGCGGTGCGGTCGAGAAACGATAGCCACGCCGGGCCCGCCAGCGACGCGACTTGGTCGCGTGGGAAGGCGGCCAGCGCCGTGCGACGGACCAGCGCGGCCAAGGCCACGGATGCATCGGCTGACGCGGTCGCGCCGAGCGCGCCTTCGATCCCGGCGAGCTCGGCGAGTGCCGCGCGCCGATAGCGGTTGCGATGCCACGAGCGGGCGAGGTGCCAGATCGCAAACAGCACGCAGGCGACGGCGACAACGATGGCGATCCGCAGCGTCCACGTCTGCGGCCACAGGCTGACCGAGGCCGGCAGGGGGATGTCGATGAGGCCGGCGACAGGATCGGGTTGCGGCGCGTCAGCCAAGGCTCGCCTCCGGGGCTGCGGGGTTGCCGCCGCGGCCGTGCCGTCCGGGCAGGCGGCCCATCAACCGGCGCAACTGGGGAGCTGTGTCTTCGGCCGCGCTGAGCGGCAGCACCGGCACGCCGATCTCGCGCGTCCAGGCGAACACGCTGCGCAGCCGCGCGTCGGTCGCCTCCTGGATGCTCTTTCGGACGTTGTCGCGGCCGACCTCCAGCATGATCTGCAGTTCGCCGTCGGTGACCGTCATGCGCGCCGACGACGGCAGGTCGCTTTGCAGCGGGTCGTGGACGAGGAGCGCCACCACGCTATTGTGCTGCGCCATGGCGCCGGCCAGCCGGCGCGTCGTGTCGTCGGCGCCGTCGAAATCACTGATGATGATGACCGTGGAGTCGTGCAGCGCCAGCCGCCGCGCGCGGTCCAGCGCGCGATTGAGCATGGCGGGCGCGCTCGGCAGGCCGCGGCCGACGCCAAGCGCCTGGTTCTGCGTGACGACGTGGCCGAGCAGCGCGAGCACATTGCGGCGGCTGCGCTGCGGCCGGACCTCGGCAATCTCGGTGTCGTTGAACACGACGCCGCCGACGCGGTCGCCCGCCGCGAGAATCCGCCACGCGGCGACCGCCGCGGCCTGCGCAGCCGTCACCGATTTCATGGCAAAACGGCTGCCGAAGAAATTCGACAGCCGCTGATCCACCACCAGCAGGCCCTGGCGGTCGCGCTCCTCGTTGAACACGCGCACATGCGGCTTCTGCAGCCGCGCCGTCACCTTCCAGTCGATCGTGCGAACGTCGTCGCCGGGGCGGTAGTCGCGGATCTCCTCGAAGTTGAGCCCGCGGCCGCGCATCCGCGAGGCGTAGCGGCCCGAGAGAAGGCTGTGCACCGGCTGGCTTGGCAGAAACGACAGGCGGCGGCCGCGCTGCTCCAGCGCGATCAGCTCATTGAGATCGACATAGACGCCGGGAACTGCTGCTGCGCTCGCTTCCGGCATCGCGCCCTCACACCGGCGCCACCAGAGCGGCGATCTTGTCGAGGGCCTGGTCGGCCGTGACGCCTTCTGACAGGGCTTCGTAAGTGAGGATCAGCCGGTGCCGCAGGCAGTCGTGCATCACGGCGCGGATGTGGTCGGGCGTCACGAACGACTGCCCGTCGAGCCAGGCGCGCGTCCTCGCGCAACGGTCCAGCGCGAGGCTGCCGCGCGGACTCGCGCCGACCTGGATCCACCGGCTGAGCGGCTCCTTGTAGCGGCCGGGAAAGCGCGTCGCGAAGATGATATCGACCATGTAGCGCTGCGCAGCGTCCGACACGAAGATGCCGTCGATTTCGCGCCGCGCGTCGAAGATCGCCTGCTGCGGCACGGCCGGCGGTTCGGCTGTTTTCTCTTTCGGCGCTTGTTCCTTCGATGCTTGCGCGGTCTCGTTGCGGTTGAGCTTGATGATCTCGCCCTCGACGTCCTCGGGCGGATAGGTGATGACGACGTGCATCAGGAAGCGGTCGAGCTGCGCCTCCGGCAGCGGATAGGTGCCCTCCTGCTCGATCGGGTTCTCGGTGGCGAGCACCATGAACAGCTCGGGCATCTTGTAGGTCTTGCCGGCGACGGTGACCTGCCGTTCCTCCATCGCCTCGAGCAGCGCCGACTGCACCTTGGCCGGCGCGCGGTTGATCTCGTCGGCCAGCACGAGGTTGGCGAAGATCGGGCCTTTCTGGAACTGGAACTGCCCGCCGCCGCCAGCCTGCACATAGATCTCGGCGCCGGTGATGTCGGACGGCAGCAGGTCCGGCGTGAACTGCACGCGCGAAAGGTCTGCCGCGAGGTTCTTTGCCAGCGTCTTCACCGCGCGCGTCTTGGCGAGACCGGGAAGGCTTTCGATCAGGAGGTTGCCGTTGGCGAGAAGGCCGATCAGCATGCTCTCGACCAGATGATCCTGGCCGAGCACGGATTTGCCGATGCGGGTCTTCAGTTCGTGGACGGCGTCGCGAGCTGCAGATGAGACTGTCTTTTCGGTCGGCGCCGTCGCTGCGCGAGGATTCGCTACGCTCACATCAGTCACGGGAGGTCCTGTCTAAAAGTCACTTCGAAGCCGACGCTGCTGGCCGGCATCGCTGCCGGCCAGCTTGTCATCGCGTTTGCTGCTCAGTTCGGCTTGATGCTCTCCAGCTCCTTGAGCCGTCTCATGGCGTCCTGCTGACGCAGCAGGCCGTAGTTGATGCCGCCGGCGTTAA
The DNA here is from genome assembly GCA_936924235.1 of uncultured Rhodoplanes sp. GTDB lineage: Bacteria > Pseudomonadota > Alphaproteobacteria > Rhizobiales > Xanthobacteraceae > Z2-YC6860. Next base: position 8,396 of record CAKZHN010000293.1, read on the forward strand.
GCGAGCTGCCCGATTGGTAGGGGAACTGGTCGAAGTCGGAGAAGAACTCCTTGACCTTTCCCTGCACAGGGACGATCAGCCACATGTTCTGTGCCAGGAACTGAACGGCACCGCCGCCCTCATCCATGCCGCGCTCGTATGGGTCCATCCGGAGATTGGCGATCAGTGCCCAGGCCGGCGTCTCGCGAACGCCGGTCGCGATGTTGCCTTTCGCCGTCGCGAAGCTGAGCTTCCAATCGTTCCAGCGGATGGCGTTCAGGTTGCCGCCCTGGTCGAAGTAGTAGATCGAGTCGCGTGGGCCTTTCTGTTCGTCGCCCTTGAAGAACGGCATGAAGTTGTAGCCGTCGAGATGGACCTTGAAGGTCTTGCCGCCGGCCTGGAAGCCGGTCTTCATCCGCTCCTTGATGTCCGGGATGCCGGCCGCCGCGCACAACGTCGGGAACCAGTCGATCAGCGAGATGATGTCGTTGTATTGCGTGCCGGGCTTCACCACGCCGGGCCAGCGCACCATCATGGGAATGCGCATGCCGCCTTCCCATGTGGTGCCCTTCTCGCCCTTGAACGGCGTCATGGCACCGTCCGGCCACAGCGCGATCTCGGCGCCGTTGTCGGTGGTGTAGAGGACGATGGTGTTGTCGGCGATTCCGAGGTCGTCGAGCTGCTTGAGAAGCTCACCCACCATGCCGTCATGCTCGACCATGCCGTCGGCGTGAATGCCTTTGCCGGTCTTGCCCAGCGATTCCTTCTTGAGGTGGGTGAAGATGTGCATGCGGGTCGAGTTGAACCAGACGAAGAACGGCCGGCTGGCCCGTGCTTGCCGCCCGATGAAGTCCTTGGCGGCGCCCAGGAACTCCTCGTCCACCGTCGGCATGCGCGCGACATTGAGCGGACCGGTGTCCTCGATCTTGCCATCGGCCGACGACTTGATGACGCCGCGCGGCCCGAATTTTTTCCGGAACTCCGGATCCTTGGGATAGAAATAGCCTTCCGGCTCTTCCTCGGCGTTGAGGTGATAGAGATTGCCGAAGAACTCGTCGAAGCCGTGCTTGGTCGGCAGGTGCTCGTCGCGGTCGCCGAGATGGTTCTTGCCGAACTGGCCGGTGGCATAACCCTGCGTCTTGAGCACGTCGGCGATGGTCGGCATCCAGTCCTGGATGCCGTGCGGATCGCCAGGCATGCCGATGGTCAGAAGGCCGGTGCGGAACGGCTCCTCGCCGAGAATGAATGACGCACGTCCGGCGGTGCAGCTCTGTTGGCCGTAGGCGTCGGTGAAGATCGCACCTTCGCGGGCGATGCGGTCGATGTTGGGTGTGCGATAGCCCATCATGCCCATGGTGTAGGCGCTGATCTGCGGGACGCCGATGTCGTCGCCGAAGATCACGAGGATGTTCGGTTTCCGTCCTGCCGATGCTGCGGGTTGCTGCTGCGCCTGTGCTACTTGCGTCCGCGCTGTCGAGCCGACCGCCGCTGTTGCCGCGAGCGTGGTGCCGCCGAGCAGAATTTTGCGGCGATCGAGCGCGCTGTTTTCGAATTTTGTCCTGTTCCCGTCCTTCTTGTCGCTCATGTGACACTCCCTTTTTAAGCTGCAGTCGCGTAAAAATTCTCAAGCTGTCGGTTATCTGTTTGCGCCTGCTGTCGTGATCTTTTCCATCACGTCGCTGACGCTGAAGCTTGCTGGCTTGCTGCGCGGTGGAAACTCCTTGAAGCTTTCCAGCCATTGGGCGACGGCGGCCTGTGCGGGCACGAACATGAACATGCGCTTGGCGAAGTAGTCGCCGTAGTAGATGCTTGTCGGCCCGCGCTCGAACGGATCAGAACGCAAGTTATAAAGAATGGGCGAGCGCAACTTGGTGAATTGGCCCATCCAGACTCCGCCCGGAAGCTTGGGGCCGATTTCGGCGTTTTGCTCCAAGAAAGCGGCCTTCCAAGGCCCAATGCGGATCGCCATCAAGTCGCCGTCATCACTCCAGTAGAGGAACTCCTTGCGCGGCGAATCTTTCACGTCGCCCTTCAAGAAGGGCATCAGGTTGAAGCCGTCGAGATGGACCTTGAAATTCTTGCCGTTAAGCGTGTGGCCCTTCTTGAGCTTCCCGGCCAGGTCGGATTCGCCCGCCATGGCAGCAAACGTCGGGATGAAGTCCTCGTGGGCGCAAACCTCATTGACGATCGTTCCGGGCTGGATCACACCCGGCCACTTGATCAGACACGGCACGCGAAAGGCGCCTTCCCAATTGGTGGCCTTCTCGCCTTTGAACGGCGTCGTGCCGCCGTCGGGCCAGGTAAATACCTCGGCGCCATTGTCGGTGGTGTAGACAACGATCGTGTTGTTGGCGACGCCGAGATCGTCGAGGAGCTTCAACAACTCGCCGACATGACCATCGTGCTCGACCATCCCGTCGGGATAGAGGCCCAGGCCGGTCTTGCCGTCGGACGCCGCCTTTAGGTGCGTAAAGACGTGCATCCGCGTCGAATTGAAATAGCAGAACCAGGGCCGGTTGGCCCGGTGCTGGCGATTGATGAAATCCTTGGCGGCGCCGAGAAACTCCTCGTCGATCGTCTCCATCCGCTTCTTGTTCAGCGGCCCGGTGTTCTCGATCTTGCCGTCCGAGGTTGCCTTGAGCACGCCACGCGGCCCGAATTTCTGCCGGAATGCTGGATCCTTCGGATAGTCGGGGTTCTCCGGCTCTTCCTCGGCGTTGAGGTGGTAGAGATTGCCGAAGAACTCATCGAAACCGTGCGCAGTCGGCAGATGCTCGTCCCGGTCGCCGAGATGGTTCTTGCCGAATTGGCCTGTCGCATAGCCGTAGGTCTTGAGGACATCGGCGACGCTCGGATCGAGCGGTCCGAGCCCGAGCTCTGCGCCGGGCAGTCCGACCTTCGTCAGGCCCGTCCGGATCGGCGACTGCCCGGTGATGAATGCAGCGCGGCCCGCGGTACAGCTTTGCTGGCCGTACCAGTCGGTGAAGACCGCGCCTTCCTTGCCGATGCGGTCGATGTTGGGCGTCCGGTAGCCCATCATCCCCATGTTGTAGGCGCTGACATTGAACCAGCCGATGTCGTCGCCCATGATGAAGAGGATGTTCGGCTTGCGGCCCGACGACGGGGGCTGCTGCTGGGCCTGGGCAACCTGAATCGCGCCGGCTGCCCCCAGCGCTGCAGCCGCAAGCGTCGTGCTGCCGAGCAGGAGCTTACGGCGATCAACCGCGCCATCCTCGCGGTCCGGCCTCTTCGTATTCATGCCTTGCTCCCCTCGCGGATGACGCAGCGAAATCCGACGTGACTCGTCGATGTATCGATTGGCTCGGCGTGGCGCGCCGCCGGCCGGTAGCGGCGGCAGTAGTTCGGCGCGCACAGATGCGAGCCCCCCTTGAGGACCTTGCGGGGAATCCTGATCTGCGGCAGTCGCGGGTCGTAGCTGTCCTGTTCGGGGCCGCCGCGCGGATTTTCCGGAATGCAGCAGGCCTTCGGCGCGTCGCCTTCGTGCTTCTGCGAATACCAGTCGGTGGTCCACTCCCAGACGTTGCCGATCATGTCGTGGACGCCGTAGCCGTTCGGTAGGAACGCCGTCACCGGCGAGGTGCGCTCGAAGCCGTCATCGTTGCGGTTCTGGTGCGGAAACTCGCCCTGCCAGGTGTTGGCCATGTGCTTGCCGCCGGGCGTGAACTCGTCGCCCCAGGCGAACTCGGCGCCGTCGAGCCCGCCGCGCGCGGCGAACTCCCACTCGGCCTCGGTCGGCAGGTCCTTGCCGGCCCATTTCGCGTAAGCCAGCGCGTCGGCAAACGACACGTGCACCACCGGATGATTGTCGAGCGCGTTGATGTTGCTTTTCGGGCCGTAGGGATGACGCCAATCGGCGCCCTTCATGAATTGCCACCACTGCGACCAGTCGCGCAGGTCGACCGCGCGCTGCGGCGGCGTGAACACCAGCGAGCCGGCGTAGAGCATGTGCGGCAGCGCGCCGGGATAGTCCTTCGGATCGGGCGGCACTTCAGCCGTGGTCACGTGGCCGGTGGCGCGGACGAAGTCCTTGAACTGGCGGTTGGTGACCGGCGTGCGGTCGACGAAGAAGCCGTCGACGGTGACGCGGTGGACGGGCGCTTCTTCCGGATAGTGCTTTTCGGAGCCCATGCGGAATGTGCCGCCTGGTACCCAGACCATGCCTTGCCGCACGGCGCCAACAGCCTCCCCGGCGGAGGAGATCTTCGCCGCTATATCCATTCCACGGCTCCCGTCAGGGAAAACCGTACGCCCCTCCTGGCTCCAGAAAACTTGTGCTCAGAGGCAACTAACTTGTACTTAGGTATCGTTGCGTGCGCTGATTGCCCTATGCCGCTACCGGCGGCACGTCGAAAGACACGCTTCACACAGAATCCAACTGTGCAAATGATCGAGCACGCGCACGTCGTCGTGCGCATGGGTCATCGTGCGTGTTGGCGCCGATTTCCCTTAACGAGCGCCTTTGCGGCGAGGGCCGCCGCCTGCGCGTAGCTTCGATCCCCATGAATGAGCATCAGGACCATGGCTCCTTCGGCCAGGAGCATGATCTCCCGCGCGTGCTGCACGGCCGAAGCGACGCCCGCGGCAGCGATCGCCTCGGCCAGCCAACGTTCCACCTCCGTCTTGTGTCGGCGGGCGATCGCGCGCGCCGGGTGCCCGCGCAAATCGGCAAGCTCGATGACGACGCGCGTGAAACCGCCGCCCGACCATTTCGGCTTCGCGGCCCAGTCCGACAACTCGCCGAAGTATGAATCGATGAGTTCTTCGGCGTCACGGCTGCGCTTGAATCGCTCCAGGCGGCTCAACGCGAATTCACTGGAATGCGCAAGCGCCGATTTGATCAGATCGTCCTTGCTCGAAAAATGCTGATAGAGAGTGCGCTTGGTGACTTCGGCGCGCGCCGCGATGTCGTCCATCGCGACCCGGAGAAAACCCTGGCGCCAGAACAGCCCATAGGCGGCATCGAGAATACGTCGCCTGGTTTCGACGCGTGTCCGCCGCATGCAGGCCCTCCGAGCGTGTTGGTATACCGACAAGTGAATTTACATCCGGCTTCTTCGGCGGTCAGATCAATTCTGCGGACTTTGGGAAACGTGCGCCTCGCGAAGCAAAGAGCGAAGCCATGTCGGACAAGCTGACATTGCAATCGGTCGAAGCGCGGGCGGTGTCTGTGCCGCTGCGGCGGCCCGTCGTCTCCAAGGTCGGCATGTTCAAGGAATGGCCGCTGATCCTGATCGACCTCCACACCAAGGAAGGCATCGTCGGGCGAAGCTACCTGGAGCCCTATCTCAAGAATGCCGCGCGCTACGTCATTCCGGCGCTGCTCGATCTGGCGGAAGCTCAACAAGGCCAGCCGCTGGCGCCGTTGGAGCGCTTTCAGGCCAACAGGCGCTCGCTCAATCTGATCGGCTACGAAGGCATCGCGATGATCGCGGTGGCAGGCCTCGACATGGCCATGTGGGATGCGCTGGCAAAGGCCGCCGGCCGGCCGCTCGCGGTGCTGCTCGGCGGCACGATCGGCTCGGTGCCGGCCTACAACAGCAACGGGCTCTGGCTCACGGACGTCGCAACGCTTGCGGCCGAAGCCGGCGAGCTCGTCGCGGAAGGCGCATTCGCGGGCCTCAAATTACGTCTTGGGCGGGACCGTCTGGACGACGATCTCGCCGCGATCCGTGAGGTCCGCGAAGCGGCGGGCCGCGACATCAAGCTCATGGTGGATTTCAACCAGGGCCTGCCGCTTGGTGACGCAATCCGCCGCTGTCACGCGCTCGACGATCAGGAGCTTTATTGGTTCGAAGAGCCGATCGCCTATGACAACCTGCAAGGCTACGCGCAGCTTGCGGCGGAGCTCGATACGCCGCTGCAGATCGGCGAGAATTTCTACGGCCCCCGCGATCTGTACAAGGCGGTTCACGCCCGTGCCTGCGATTATGCGATGCCGGACCTGATGCGCATCGGCGGCGTATCCGGATGGTTGCGCTCGGTTCCGACCGCCGCCGCGGCCGGAATCCAGGTCTCAACGCATCTGTATCCGGAGGTGGCGGCGCACCTGATGCGCGTCACCGAGACCGCCCACTGGCTGGAATGGCAGGACTGGGCCAACCCGATCCTGAAGGAGCCATTTCCGGTAAAGGACAGCGCGATCCAGATTCCCGATGTGCCGGGCATCGGCATCGAATGGGACGAAGCTGCGATCGCACGCTACGGCTATTAGATCAGCCCGCGTCCCTAGATCACCTTGAACACCTCGATCTCGACACCACCGGGAAACATCGAGCGCCACGCCATCAGATAAGTCTGCACGCGGGGATCGCTGGCGAGCTGCTGGCGGTTCATCTCCATCGATTCCGGCGCGTCGTATTCGATCTCCTGCAGGAAGCGGCTCGGGTCGTCGACGTTCTGCAGCAGCCGCACCTTGGCGTCGGTGAACATCTGATAGAGCGGTGCCGACGACTTGATCATCGCGATCATCTGCTCCGAGGCGCCGGTGAGCGTGAACCTGAAATGCAGCGTCCGCCGGATCTTTGGCTCTTCCTTGCGCTGCCCTTTATTCTTGGTTTCCGGTTTCGACATGGTTTTGGGCGTTCCTTTTGTTCGCTTCGGAGCCGCAGCGAGCGTTCTGTTAAGCATCTCGCCGGCAGGATTTTCGCTGGCAAGCCTGTCGCCGATATGCGTCTGACGGGTCTGCACCGGATTCGATCCCAGAATGCGATCTGTCGCCCGGCCGGCCGATCGGTCTTAACCGTTTAATTGCCGCATCTCTGAACCTTTTTTCAGGGTGTTTCGACTATACGACATGACCATCGATTGTGGGGAGCGTCGATCATGTTTGCCAATATCAAATCGCTGAAGAATCACACGAAATTCGCTATTGTCGGCGCAGGTCTGCTGGCGCTCGCGGCGCTGCCGCAGGCGGCTCACGCTGCGGCCGGTCCGTTCGAGGCGCTGTCGGGCTCCTGGTCGGGTGGCGGCACCATCACGATGTCCAACGGCGCCAAGGAGCGCATCCGCTGCCGCGCCCAGTACAATGTCGGCGGCGCGGGGGCCAACGTCGACCTCACGCTGCGCTGCGCCAGCGACAGCTTCACCTTCGAGCTCCAGAGCAACGCCAGCTACAGCAACGGCGCCGTCACCGGCACCTGGAGCGAGAAAAACCTCCACGTCGGCGGCAGCATCGAGGGCAGCGGCAACGGCGGTTCCATCAAGGTGCGCGTGTCGGGTCCGATCTCGGCCTCGCTCGCGCTCAACACCAACGCCAACCAGCAGTCGATCTCGATCCAGGCGCCGGGAACCGAGCTGCAGCACGTCGCGATCTCGCTGAGCCGGAAGTCGGAAGTGGCCAGCAAGTAGTAACGTAGCAAAGTAAGGTTAGTTTTCAGTCGGCCGGGTGCGCGACGTTCCGCGCGCCCGGCTTTGCCTGTTCGGACCGCGCCCGATCCGCTAGTCTGTCCCCAACGAAACGGGGGGATGGGATGCTGACGCGGCGGAAACTGCTTGGGGCTTCGGCAGGAGCTTTGGCGCTGGGCGCGACACGCGCGCAGGCGCAGGCCGAATGGCCGACCAAGCCGGTCAAGGTGATCGTGCCTTATCCGCCGGGCGGCGGCGCCGACACCACGGCGCGCATCGTCTACCAGAAGCTCGGCGAGCTCTGGGGCAAGCAATTCGTCATCGACAACCGCGGCGGCGCGGGCGGCACCATCGCCGAGGCGATCGCCGCGAAGTCCGAGCCGGACGGCTACACCCTCCTGCACGACGCCACCGCGTTCTCGATCAACCCGGCGCTCTATCCCAAATTGTCGTTCGACTACGCCAAGGATTTCGTGCCGGTGGCGCTGGTTTCGCTGGTGCCCAATCTGCTGCTGGTGAATCCGTCGGTCGAGGCCAAGACCGTCACCGACATCGTCGAGCTTGCCAAGACAACGCCCGGCGGGCTCGACTTCGCATCCTCGGGCAACGGCACGCTGCAGCATCTGTGCCTCGAGCTTCTGAAATACATGGCCAAGGTGCCGATCAATCACATTCCCTATCGCGGCGGCGGCGACGCGCTGAAGGACGTGATCAGCGGCCAGGTGAAGTTCTTCTTCTCCAACGGCTCGTCCTCGGTCGGCCTCGTGCAGTCGGGGCAGGTGAAGGCGATCGCGCACACCGGCAAGGGCCGGCTCGGCACACTGCCCGATCTGCCTGCAGTGCAGGACACCATCCCGGGCTTCGAGGCCTATGAATGGAACGGGCTGTTCGTGATTGCCGGCACGCCGCCGCATATCGCGAGCAAGCTCAACGCCGGCGTCAACGAGGTGTTGAAGCAGCCAGACGTGCAGGCGCGCTTCAAGACGCTCAATGTCGATTACCGCCACACCACGCCGGAAGAGTTCAAAAGCTTCATCACGACCGAGACCGAGAAGTGGGGCAAGATCGTGCACGAGGCCAGCATCAAGCTCGGCGGCGGTTAGCCTCACCGCATCTGCAGCAGCACGAACCATTTCTTCTCGTTGAGCGAGCAGTTGTCGCGGACGCTCGGCCCGACCGGGACCGCGGCTGACGGCGGCGGCAGCGTCCAGTCGCCGCAGCCGCTCTTGTTCTCGGCGAACTTCATGTCGCGGCGAAGCCGGAGCTTCTTCACCGTCACCGACTGCTGCACGTTGCCGCCGACCACGTAGGCCTTCTGCGCCTTGCGATCGACGTGCACCACGACGTCGCAGTGGTTCTGGCTGATCGAGGTCTCGGACCGGCCGGTCCGCGCGTCGTCCAGGATGATGTCGCGGACTGTGCTGTCGGGCGCGTCCTTCAGCTCTTTCTCGCGGTGATAGCAGATCATGTCGCCGATCCGAGGCTCGGTCGCATAGATCGGACACGCGCGGTAGAGATGCCCGTCTTTCGCGGACGCCTTGCTGGCGGCGGCGTCCGCAATGCTGGTCCTGAAGGCTGCGAAAATGTAATCGCGATGCGCGGCCGAGAACGGAAACCTGCCTTTGGCGAAGCTCTGGACCTCGGATGGATTGGCCGACTCGCCGAGCGCCGCGGTCCTGACCACGTAGCTGACGAACGCGGCCGACCACGCATTGTCGACGATCGCGGCGCGGAACGCGGCCTCCCTTAAGACCTCGACGGTGTCGCGGTCCTTGGACTGCGCGCCGAGCCGGATCAGGTCGGCGACGGAGATTTTCGTCACATCGGCCATCGCGGTCTCGTCGCGAAGCGGGCCGCGATCCTTGTCGGGCGCGCCGTCCTTGTCCTCGTTGCGCGAGGCGGACGCGTCCTCGTAGCCCCAGACGCGCAGCCGCGCGGCGGCCTTCGGATTGCTGCCGTATAAAGAGCGCCAGTATTTCAGCACCTGCCACCAGCCGAGATGGCCGAGCTGTGCCTCGCGGCCGGAGGTTTCTTCCTCCTGTTCGGCCTCGACCAGGCCGAACCGGAACAGCCGGCCGTTGGAATCGATCTGATGGCCGCCGAAGCGGTAGTGCTCGTCGAGCGCGGTTTGCGCAATCTTCGCGGCCAGCGCGGTTGGCTTTGTCGCCGCGGTCCGGTCGCAGACCTTCTGCACCGAGGGCCAGAATCGCGGCGAGGCAGACGGGGCGGCTGCGGCTTCGTGGCTCAACAGTCCAGCCGACAAAACCGCCGCGATCGCCGCCGCCCGTCGCATTATTTTCGCAACCCCGCGTTCTCGACCACCGCGGTCCAGCGCTTGCGCTCGCTGTCGAGATGCCGGCGGAAATCTTCCGGCGTGCCGCCGAGGGTCGCCACCGTCTGGCTGTGCAACGATTTGATCACGTCGTCCGACTTGAGCGCTTCGTTGGCGGCACGCGACAGCTTGTCGACGATCGGCTGCGGCGTGCCGGCCGGCGCGTCGATGCCGAACCACAGCACGGACTCGAAATCGGGAACGCCTGCCTCGATCATGGTCGGCAGCTCCGGAAGGATCGGACTCCTTTTCGGGTCGGTCACCGCAAGACCGACGAGCTTGCCGGCCTGGATGTGACCCATCACGGTCGAGGCCGGGGAGAAATAGCCGTTCACGCGGTTGGCCAGCATGTCGGTGATCACCTGCGGACTGCCGGAGTAGGGGATGTGCGTGATCTTCACCTTGGCCAGATAGTTGAACAGCTCCAGCGCCAGATGCGTCGAGCTGCCGACCCCCGACGAGCCGAACGACAGCTCCCCGGGCTTGGCCTTGGCGAGTGCGATCAGCTCCTTCACGCTTTTCACGCCGAGCTCGGGCGTGACGGCCAGCACTGTCGGCGTGGAGGTGATCAGCGCGACCGGCTCGAAATCCTTGTAGAAATCGAAGTTGAGACTCGAGCTCATCGCCGCGTTGATGACGTTGGCGGCGTTGCCGACGTAGAGCGTGTAGCCGTCTTTCGGCGCGCGGGCGACCTGCGCGGCGGCAAGGCTCGAGCCCGCGCCGACGCGGTTCTCGATCACGAACTGCTGGCCGAGGATCTGGCCCATCTTGGCGCCGACCACGCGGGCCGAGATGTCGGCGGTGCTGCCCGGCGGGAAGCCGCTGATCAGATGGATCGGCGCGTTCGGATAGTCGTCCGCGTGGGCCGCAGCGAGGCCCGAGACCATCGCCAATGTCGCGGCAAGCGCAACGCGCGCGCAATTTTTCATGGCCATCCTCCCGACGTTGTTTTGCGGGCAGCCAAGCATGTTTCGCCCGCATCCGCCACCACCAGGAGGATGCGGGGATTGTCGCGCATCGTGCTATTCGGCGGCCTCGGCCGGCGGATTGGAATCGATGAAGCCGCCGGACTGCCGCCGCCACAGCTCGGCATAGTGCCCGCCGCTGCGCAGCAACTCCGCATGCGTGCCCTGCTCGACGATGCGGCCGCGGTCGATCACCACGAGCCGGTCCATCCTGGCGATGGTCGACAAACGGTGCGCGATGGCGATCACGGTCTTGCCGGTCATCAGCGTATCGAGGCTCGCCTGGATCGCGGCCTCGACCTCGCTGTCGAGCGACGACGTCGCCTCGTCGAGAATCAGGATCGGCGCGTTCTTCAGGATCACGCGGGCGATGGCGACGCGCTGGCGCTGGCCGCCGGAGAGCTTCACGCCGCGTTCGCCGACATGGGCGTCGTAGCCGCGGCGGCCGCGCCAGTCTTCGAGCTCGTGGATGAACGCGTCGGCCTGGGCCTGCTCGGCCGCGGCAACGATCTCGGCCTCGGTGGCTTCGGGCCGGCCGTAGCGGATGTTGTCGCGGATCGAGCGGTGCAGCAGCGAGGTGTCCTGCGTCACCACGGAGATCTGCGTGCGCAGGCTCTCCTGCGTCGCCTTCGCGATGTCCTGGCCGTCGATCAGGATGCGGCCGTCTTCGAGATCGAAGAACCGCAGCATCAGGTTGACCAGCGTCGACTTGCCGGCGCCGGAGCGGCCGATCAGGCCGATGCGCTCGCCGGGGCGGATGGTCAGCGACAGCCCGTCGATCAAACCGTTCTCGCGGCCGTAGCCGAAGCGGATGTCCTGGAACTCGATCTCGCCGCGCGTGACGTTGAGCGCTCCGGCGTCGGGCTGGTCGGTGAGCTTGATCGGCTGCGAGATCGTCATCATGCCTTCCTGCACGACGCCGATGTTCTCGAAGATCTCGGTGACGCGCATCGCCACCCAGCCTGCGATCGAGATGATCTGCCACGACAGCGGCAGCGCCATCGCCACGGTGCCGACCTCGACCTTGCCGTGCACCCACAGCCAGATCGCCATGCCGCCGGTGCCGGTGACCAGCATGGCGTTCAGGGTGGACAGGCAGAAGCTGAACAGCGTGTTGAGACGCAGCGACGCGTAGAACAGCCCGGTGTGCTCGTCGAAGGCCTCGCGCACATAGGCGTCCTCGTCGCGGGCGCGGGCGAACAGCTTCACCGTGAGAATGTTGGTGTAGGTGTCGACGATGCGGCCGACCAGCCAGGAGCGCGCCTCCGACACGCTCTTCGAGCGATCGCGCATCTTCGGCACCAGCGTGCGCAGCATCACCAGGTAGCCAGCGAACCACAGCACGATCGGCAGCGCGAGCCAGCGGTCGGCTGAGCCAAGCAGGACCAGCGCCGCGGTGCCGTAGACCAGGATGTACCAGACGCCGGTGATGAGCGCGACGAGGCTCTCGCGCACCGCCGGCCCGGTCTGCATCACGCGGTTGGCGATGCGGCCGGCGAAGTCGTTCTGGAAGAACGCCCAGGATTGCCGCGCCACGTGCCAGTGGTTCTGCCAGCGGATCATGTTGGCGACGTTGACCGCGATCGCCTGGTTGGCGACGAGGTTCTGCGCCGACATCGCCATGGGGCGGAGCAGCAGCAGCACCACGGCCATGCCGACCAGGAGGTGCCAGTGCTCCTGCCACAGCGTCGCAGGATTCGACGAGGTCACCAGCGTGACCACCTTGCCCATGAAGGCCGGGATAGTGGCGTCGAGCAGGGCAACGATCAGCCCGGTGACGAACAGGCACGCGAACAGGCCTTTCGCCTGGCGGGCGAAGTGCCAATAGAACGCGACGAGGCGGGCCGGGGGCTCGATGCCGGCGGGCTTCCCGGTCGGGTCCAGGGCGTTTTCAAAGAGGCGAAACATCATGAATCGATGCAATTAATTGTGGTTCTTGGCCAGAGCGTGGCGGCGGTATTCCGCAATATTCTCCGGTCCGGCCGGCGGACCGCACCGGGGCGCGTCCGGGCCGCCGCAGGCGTCACTGCCGCTTGAAAGTATAGATCACGCGGTCGAGGTTGATCAGAGCGGTGTTGGGATCGCGGAAGTGGAAGGTGTATTGCGCCTTCAGGCAGCGTACGTCGACGCCGGGAATGTCGCCCCGGGGGAAGCCGAGCTTGGCCGCGGCCACGGCCGGGTTGGGCTCCGGCAGGTTGCCCTGGAATAAGGCGTCGACCTCGATCGAGTTGGCCTCGTAAAGCACCTTGCTCCTGCAGTCGAACGGCTTGTACTTCGAGGTCACCGAGCCTGCCGCAAACGTCACCTCGGTCTTGAGCAGATGCTTGCCTTGCGCGGTCAGGGCGGCCTGCTCCTCGGGCGGCGCCCAGGGCGCCGGCACGGCCTCGACGATCTGCCATTTGCCGATCATCGACATGTCCGCCGCCGCGGTTTGCGCCGCCACGAGAGATGCGAGCACCGTGCCGAACGCGAATGCACCGAGCCGTGCCTTCGAGATCATGCGGTCCGTTCCGTCGCAGCCCTTTCCTCCAGGGCTTTGGCGCGCAGGCAAGCCGGGCACAGACAATCCCCGGCGTTCGCGTCGGGCATCGGCAACCGATAGCTCTCGTCCATGCACCAGCACGCGGCGTCTTCGCTTCCGCCGCTGCCACAATCAAACGCCGTGCCGCAGCGGGCACAGGCCAGCCGGCGCAGGGGCAATTGGTATTCCGCTGTGTTCGATGCCATGACGATTCAATCCAGGGATCAGAATGCCCCGCCGCGGTGACGGCTTCAAGAACGCCGCGCATAGGTTCGGCTACCGCCGCGGCATGCATCGCATCGATCGTTTCAGGCGCGGCGCGTTTCGGAGCGGATTCTTCCATAGCCTTCGGGCATGGCAGCGGTACGCTTCGATGCTTATGATAATGACGCCATATCGCTTGAGCGGAAGGAAAACGCCGATGATCGATGCCTACTACTGGACCACGCCGAACGGCCACAAGGTCACGATCTTCCTCGAGGAAGCCGGACTGCCCTACAAGATCATCCCGATCAACATCGGCAAGGGCGAGCAGTTCAAGTCCGAATTCCTCGCCGTGTCGCCGAACAACCGCATCCCCGCCATCGTCGATCACGATCCGCCCGGCGGCGGCAAACCGATCTCGGTGTTCGAGTCCGGCGCTATCCTGGTCTATCTCGCCGAGAAGACCGGCAAGTTCCTGCCGAAGGATCCGGCGAAGCGCGCCGACGTGATGCAGTGGCTGTTCTGGCAGATGGGCGGGCTCGGCCCGATGTCGGGACAGAACAACCACTTCAGCAACTACGCGGCCGACAAGATCCAGTACGCGATGGACCGCTATCGCAACGAGGTGAACCGGCTCTACGGCGTGATGGACAAGCGGCTCGCCGACCGGCCGTTCCTGGCCGGCGAATATTCGATCGCCGATATGGCGAGCTATCCGTGGGTGGTGCCGCACGAGCGGCAGGGCCAGAAGATCGCCGACTTCCCGCATCTGAAGAAGTGGCTCGAGACCATCGCGGCGCGGCCTGCGGTGGTGAAGGCCTATGAGCATGTCGCCAAGGTCAATCCGGGGCAGGGCGGCATCCGCACCGCGGAGGAGCGCGCGATCCTGTTCGGCCAGACCGCGGCGTCGGTCGGCAAGGCGGCGGCGGGCGCACGGTAGGTTGTTGTTGCGCGGCGTGGGCCAATCGGGCGGTGTCCACCCTCCCCTGGAGGGGGAGGGTCGATCGCCGTAGCGAAGCGAAGGCGAGCGG
>CAKZHN010000294.1 GCA_936924235.1 uncultured Rhodoplanes sp.
GAACCAAGTGATCGCTTCCGGCATCAACGATGCTGGCCAGATCGTCGGCTCCTACAGCACGGACGGCGGCAATACCTTTAGCGGCTTCATTTTTTCGGGCGGGGTTCTGACCACGCTTGATGAGCCCGACGCGGATCCCACAACTCCGAACACCTACGCCCTCGGAATCAACAATGTCGGACAGGTGGTCGGTGACTACGTCACCGACGCCAACCAAGGGGTGTCCGCCGGCTTTATATACGACAGCGGCACCGGCACCTACACCACGGTGCAAGTCAGTCCCCTATCCTTCGGTGCCTTCACCAGTCTCCAGAGCATCAACGATTGGGGACAAGCCCTAGGCACATATAACAGCGGTCACGGCTACCTCGGCTTCCTTTATGCCGGCGGACAGGCCTACAACTTGGGCCTCCCGGCTGGAGCGAATCTCTCTTTTGGCGGCATCAACAATCTCGGCCAGGTTTTCGGCAGCTACAACTATGGCCCCGGCTTCGGTAATTTCGGCACCCAAGGTTTCACCATCCTCTTGGGCGAGCACTTCACCTACAATGTGACCACCATCGATTTCCCGGGCGCGGTCGCTGCGTCCTCCCCGCCGCCCTCTTCGTTCGGCACCGAGATCCGCAACTCCAACATCGACGGCGACTTCGTCGGCCGCTATTCGAGCAGCACGGGGCCTGGCTTCACTGGCCAGAGCTTCGTCAGCGTCGGCGGCGTGATGTCCGACCTCACCTTCGCCGCGGCCGTAAACGGCGTCGATGCGCGCGACATCAACGACAGCGGCAAGATCGCGGGCAACTATCTGGACGGCGCCTTCGCGCAGCACGGCTTCGTCTATGACCACGGCAGCGTCACAACGATCGACGATCCGAATGCGGATGCCGGCACCACCACCATCATGGGCATGAACAATGCCGGCCAGGTGATCGGCACCTATTCGGTCGGCGGCGTGCAGCACGAATTCGTGTGGTCGGCCAGCACCGGCTATACCGACCTCGATCTTTCGGGCTCTGGCATGCGCAGCAGTCCGATCCTTGCGCTCGACATCAACGACTCCGGCGAGATCGTCGGCACCTGGCAGGATTCCGGCGGCGTCGATCATGGCTTCCTGCTGGACAAGGGCCAGTTCACCGCCATCGGCTTTCCAGGCACCGTCGGCAGCTTCGGCAGCGGAGTCGACAGCATCAACAATGCGGGTCAGATCGCAGGCTTCTATCTCGGCCAGAATGGCGTGCAGGCGTTCGTCTACAGCGGCGGCGTGTACTCCTCGGTCGGCGTGCCGGGCTCCGGCGGCGCTTACGGCATCGCCAATAACGGCACGGTGGCCGGCAGCACCAACAACGGCAGCACGCACGATGGCTTCCTTGCCACGATCTCCGGCGCGACCTACGTGCCGACCGTGGTGAACAGCGCGATCTGGGGTCGCAGCATCAGCGGCAATTTCGACGATCCGAACATGTGGCGGTCCGGCACGGTGCCCGATGCCGGCAGCATCGTGTCCATCACCAGGCCGCACAGCTACACCGTGACGATGAGCTGGGATCACACGGTCAACAAGATTCACATCGGCACCGTTAATGACGACCGGGCGACGCTCGCGGTCCACGACTCGAACCTGACGGTCGTCGGCGGCCTGATCGATGTGCCCGGCACGCTGACGCTGGACAGCACCAACGGACACGGTGCGTCGCTGCTGATCGGCGCGAACACGACGATCCTCGGCGGCTGCGGCTGCGCGCCGGACATCGCGATGGGGCTTCGGAGTGCAGACGGGCCGATCACGATCGGCGTCGCGGCCACGACGAACACTGTCGGCGACGTCAAGCTCACCAACGAGGCCTACATCGGCGGGCAGGGCCAGATCGGCGGCGCCACGATGAAGCTCGTCAACGCGTTTCAGATCGAGGCCGAGCAGGGCACGCTGACGATCGATACCGGCGCCAACAAGATCACCAATTTCGGCCAGCTCGACGCCGCGCCGGGCGCGACGCTGAACATCGAGAGCGACGTCAACAATTTCGGGGGGGGGATTCTGTCGGGCAATCCGGGGAGCCCCGGGAGTTCTGCGGTCAACATCGACGGCGCGGTGAACAACCAAGGCGTGATCGGCGTAGCGGCCGGCAGCAGCCTCGACATCGACGGCGCGCTGAAGAACTACGCCGCGATTATCGCCTACGGCGACATGACCGTCACGGGCCCGGTGTTCAACGACTCGATCGGCGGCATCATCGTCGACGGCGGCTCGCTCGACATCACCGGCACGGTGAACAATCTCGGCTCTATGCAGGTCCATGACGGCGGCAGCCTCACGGTCCATGGGATCCTCAAGGGCGCCGGATCGGTGATTGCCGACAGCAGCACGGTGACGATCGACACGTTGCAGGGTGCCAGCGCCGGCATCATCGACGACGGCACGCTGGATTTCGGTGGCCGGTCAACCACCGCGGTCGACTTCTCCGGCAGCGCCGGCGGCAGCCTGATCCTGGAGGACAGCGGCGACTTCAGGGGCAGCATTTCCGGCTTCGACGACACCGACATGGTCACGCTGAAGGACCTGATGATCGGGCCCAGCACCCGGCTGGCGTACAACGCCGGCACCGGGATACTCCGCGTGGTCGACAGCGGCGGCATCGAGGCCAAGCTCGACTTCGGCACCGGCTACACCATCAACAACTTCACGCTGGGCCACGACACCGACGGCGACGTGACGATCACGCACCACGCCTGATCGCGGGCGCCCGGTCTGCTCCGGGCGGAACCCGAAGGCGGAACTCGAAGGGCCGCGCCCGAAGGCGCGCGCTCGAAGCGAGTGATATCGACAGACCTGTCATGCAGGCGCTCGCGCTGCGGCGCCTTGCCGCGCCATGGCCACTCAACTTAAATTTGTGCAGGACGCGCCCGGTTGTCCGGGCGACACAAAAATGCGGCACCATGATCGCATAAGAGCGCTGCCGTCCGGCACTTCGTATTGAATGGGGGATTCGCCATGATCGTTCTGGGGCCGAACTTCATCCCGATCGAGGACTCGTCAGCGAACCCACCGGTCACGGAGCCGGTCGCGGTGAACAACCACGGCGAGATTGCCGGCACCAAGATCCTCGCCGATGGCACCGAGGTTGGCTTTTTCCTGGGAGCCCACGGCTACGTCGACATCGTGGCTCCCGGATCCAGCTTCACGGCGGTCGTGGGTCTCAACGACCGCGACCAGATGATCGGCCAGGACAGCACCGGCAGTTTCCTCTACTCAGGCGGCAGCTTCACCCATCCGTCGATCCCCTCGGTGACAGATCCGGTGTTCACCGACCTGTCCAGCACCGGCCGGATCGTCGGCATCTTCACCGACTCCGGCCGGCAGCATGGCTTCGCCGCCAACAACAACAACACCAAGATATTCAACTTTCCCCTCGCCACGGACACCACCGTCGAGGGTACCAACGATCTCGGCCAGGTGGTCGGCAGGTACTCGCTGCGAACCGACACCGGAAGCTCGGGCTACATCTTCCAATCGAACCACTTCACGTCGATTGACGTGCCGGACGCGCTCTCCACGAACGCCGTCGACCTCAACGATTGGGGCCAGGTGGTCGGCACCTTCACCACCGAGGGCAACTTCGCCCTCAACGGCAACCCGACCACGCACAGCTTCATCTATGCCGACGGCAACTATTACACCGTCGACGGTCCGATCGGCGTGCAGCCCGGAAGCCTCGTCATCAGCGGCATCAACAATCTGGGCCAGATCGTCGGCACCTACCAGACGCTGAGCGACGGCAACCTCCACGGCTACGCCGCGACGCTTGGCGAACACTTCAGCTATGACGTCAGCTATTTCGATCACCCGTCGGCGGTCGCGCCCTACGGCACCCAGATCGTCAACTCCAACGTCGCCGGCGACTTCGTCGGTCAGTATTCGGACAGCTCGGCCTTCTCGGGCCACAGCTTCGCGAGCATCGGCGGCACCATCATCGAGATCGCGCCCGCGGCCACGGCGCAGGGCACCAGCGCGGCCGATATCAACGATCTCGGTCAGATCGCCGGCACCTACACGGCCGCCGACGGCAGCCTGCATGGCTTCCTCTACGACGGCGGCAGTTACACGACGCTGGACGATCCGAACGCCAATCCCGGCACCACCAACATCACCGGCATGAACAATGCCGGCCAGCTGGTCGGCTATTACATGGCCGCGGACGGACAGCACGAGTTCGTCTATTCGGCGAGCGCCGGCTTCAGCGACCTCGACCTTTCGGGCTTGGGCGCGCAGGGCCCGATCATCGCGCTCGATATCAACGACTTCGGTCAGATCGCCGGCTCCTATTTCGATGTGACCGACAACACCTACCATGGCTTCATCCTGAGCAACGGCGTCTACACAGCGATCGCCGATCCGGATGCCGGGAGTACAGGCAGCGGCGTGGTCAGCATCAACAATGCCGGGCAGGCGGCCGGCTTCTTCCAGGACGACGGCGGCAAGTTCCATCCCTTCGTCTACAGCGGCGGCGCCTATTCGACCGTGGACCTGCCGAACTCGGGCGGCGCCAACGGCATCAGCAACAGCGGCACGGTGGCCGGCAGCGATAATGACGGCACCACCCACAGCGGATTCCTGGCCAGCATCTCCGGCGCGACGCTGGTGCCGGTGCTGGCTTCGCCGCCGCCGGTGATCACCAACGTTGTCTGGAGCATGGGCTTCTCCGGCGATTTCGAGGACGCCCCCAACTGGTCCACCGATACGGTGCCGAACGCGGCCAACAACGTCGTGATCAGCCGGGCGGCGGCCGTCACGGTGACGCAGCATGCCGATCACGTCGTCAACAACATCCGGATCGGCAGCATCAACAACGACAGCGCGACGCTTCAGGTCGTGAACGCGACGCTGCAGGTCGACGGCGGCAAGATCAGCGTGCCCGGCACGCTCGAGCTCTCCAGCACCATCGCGAGCGGCGCGTCGCTGCTGATCGGGCGGAGCACCGTCATGCAGGGCGGCTGTGGCTGCGAGCCAGACGTGGTGCTGGGCGCGCCGGTGTTTGCCATTCCCGGCGATGCCGGGCCGGTGACCATCGGCACGGTGGACGGGCTGACCGCAGTCGCGCGGCTGACCAGCAGCGCCTATATCGCCGGCAGCGGCCGGATCGGCGACGGGATGATGCAGCTCGTCAACGTGGGGCAGATCGAGGCGCAAGGCGGCACGCTCACGATCGACACCGGCGCCAACGGGATCACCAACGGCGGCGAACTGGACGCGACGCCGGGCGCGACGCTTTCAGTCGAAAGCCACCTCAACAACTTCGGGCTGCTCCTCGCCTTGAGCGAACCCGGGATGGGCGGCTCGACGATCAACATCGATGCAAGCCTCAACAACTACAACTTCCTCGATGCGCGCGCCGACAGCAGCATCAACGTCGACGCGGCGGTCAAGAACTACGGCCGGATGTTCTCCGAAGGCTCTCTGACGGTGTCCGGAGCTCTCTACAACAATGGCGTGGCTGACATCCTTGCCAACGGCGGCTCGATCGACATCACCGGCACGGTGACCAATCACGGTACGATGGAGGCGGATGACGGCGGCAGCATCACGGTCCACGGCCTCGTCAAGAACACCGGCCCGCTGATCGCCAACGGCAGCACGATCACGATCGACACGTTGCAGGGCGGCACCGCCAGCATCATCGACGACGGCACCCTCGATTTCGGCGGCCGGTCGAACACCGCGGTAGATTTCTCCGGCGGCGCCGGCGGCAATCTGATCCTGGAGGACAGCGGCGCTTTCAAGGGCAGCATCTCGGGCTTCGACGACACCGACATGGTCACGCTGAAGGACCTGCTGATCGGGGCCGATACGCGGCTGTCGTACAACAACGGGCTGCTGCGCGTCGTCGACAGCGGCGGCATCGAGGCCAAGCTCGACTTCGGCAGCGGCTACACCATCAGCAACTTCACGCTGGGCCACGACACCGACGGCCACGTCACGATCGAGCACCACGTCTGATCGCGGGCGCCAGGCTTGTGTCGGGCGATGGCGAGGTTTGATGGAAGCGGCCCGGCAGCGACTCCTTATCGCTGCTTGAGCGCCGGCATGACGTCCTTGGCAAACCAGCGGAGCTGCTCCTTGAACTCCTTCGGGCCGAGCCCCTCGGCCCAATGGATCATGAAGCTGTCGAGCCCCGGATACTTGTCGGCGACCGACCGGATGCCGTCGATGACCTGCCTGGGCGATCCGCAGAACCAGGCCTTCTGCTTCACGCCCTCCGCCAAGGTCGGCACCTGTGCGGGCGCGCCGGGTGAGCCCCAGCTCCGGCCCTGCTCGTCGGCGTAGCGGACGAAGCCGAACGGCGCGAACCATTTGAAGCGTTCGTCATGCGCCGGCTCGAGCCGCCGCATCGCCTCGGCCTCGCTGTCGGCGAGATAGACGCCCGCGCCCCAGATCACGTCCTCGCCGAGCTGCTTGGTCTGTCCCTGCGCCGCGCAGGCCGTGTGGTAGGCGCGCAGCACATCGTCGAGAATGCGCTCGCCGTTGAGCGTGACCATCGCCTTCAGGCCGTACCGCGCCATCATGTCGATGGTCTTGCCGCTCGCGATCGGCATGTAGACGTCGACCGGCAGGTGCTTGGGCCGCGGCACCAGCGTCAGGTCCTTCAGCCGGTAGCCGCGGTAGTCGACCGCCGGCGGACATTCGTAGAACTGTCCCTTGAAGGCGAATTCAGCTTTGTTGAAACAGGTCAGCAGCAGCTGAAGCTGCTCCTCGAACAGCGCGCGGTTCTTCTCGGCGTCGAGCAGCGGCGCGCCGAAGCTCTCGACCTCGCGGGTGTGATAGCCGCGGCCGACGCCCATCACGATGCGGCCGTCGGTGACGATGTCGGCCATCGCATAGTCTTCGGCCAGGCGAATGGGATGCCACATCGGCAGGATGTTGAAGCCGCAGCCGAACTTCAGCCGTTTGGTCTGCGTCGCAAGCCAAAGCCCGGTCTGGATCAGGTTCGGGATGACCTCGTAGCCCTCGCGCTGGAAGTGGTGCTCGGCCATCCACAGGACGTCGAAGCCGAGATCGTCCATGGTCTGGGCGACGTCCTTTACGGTCGCGAACACCTCGCGCAGCCGGTCGTCGGAATAGCGCCGATTGTTCGCGGGCGTGCCGTCGCGACCGATATTGTCGAGCTCGATCTGGCCGACATAGAGCACATGAAACTTGCTGATCATGCGTTGCGTCCCCGGCGGGCCGAGGACGCAAGCTTAGACCACGATTGCCTGATCCAGAAGCGAGTGCGCGGCCTATTCCGGGCGGAAGCCGAAGGTCTTCTCGAAGCGCTTGACGTAGACCGGCCAGACGTCCGGGTTGACGATGCGGGGCGGGCGCTTGCCGTCGAGCGCATCGATCAGCTGGGTGGCTGCGAACTTGCCCATGTTGGCGCGCGCCTCTTTGGTGACGCCGGCGGTGTGCGGGCTCGCGATCACATTGTCGAACTGCAGCAGCGGATGGTCCGGCTGCGGCGGCTCCTTCGACCAGACGTCGAGGCCTGCGCCCGCGATCTGCCTGGCCTTGAGCGCCTCCTCCAGCGCCTTCTCGTCGTGGATGAAGCCGCGCGCCGTGGTGATGAAGAAGGCGTGCTTCTGCATCAGGCCGAACTCGCGGGTGCTGATCATGTTGCGCGAGGCGTCGTCGAGCGGGCAGTTGATCGAGACGAAATCCGAACGCTTCAGCAGCTCGTCGAGCATCACTTTCGTCGCGCCGCGCTCCGCTATGGTCTTCTCGTCGAGATTTGGATCGCAGGCCAGCACGTTCATGTCGAACAGCGTCTTGCAGAGCCGCGCCACGCGCCGGCCGACATTGCCCAGCCCGACGATGCCGATGGTGCGGTTGTTGATGTCCGACCCCATGAAGGCGTTGCGGTCGTGCATCGTGCCTTTGCGGAGCGTGTGGTCGGTCTGGATGATCTGCTTCGACAGCATCAGCACCATGGCGAGCACGTGCGCCGCGACTGCATCGGCGTTGCCGCCGGTCTGGTTCACCACCAGCACGCCCGCCTCGGTGCAGTCCTTGACGTTGACGGTGTCGTAGCCCGCGCCGCCGGTCGACACGATGAGGAGGTTCGGCGCGCGCGCCAGGAGTTCCTTGGTGGCGTGGTACTTCATCGGCAGTTCGTCGCGCGCCGAGCTCACCTGATAGGCATGCGCCGCCGCCATGATCGGATGCGCCACGGGATCAGGCGAATCGTTCTCGAGCTTGTCGAGGCGGATCTCGGGCCGCTGCGCGATCAGATCGAGGTAGATCGGGTGGTTGACGAAACGAACATAGAACACGCGCTTGACGTTCTCTTTGGCGCTCTCGGCCATTGTTCCCACCCCAAAATTCTGCCCGGATAGCGCCGAATTCTTGCCATTGTGTCACAAGGCCGTCCAGCGGGTCGCGTCAGAATGGGGCAGGAGTGCAATTGTGTCCCAAAAAGTTATCCAGAGGTCTGCGGCGGTTTCGCCACGGTGTTCCATGCAAAGCCCCATGGAACATGGCTTTTCCTTGAAAGGGGGGTCTGCAGCGGCTATCAAAACCTTAATGAGCAGAGCGCTTCCAGGGTGGGCTGTACTCGCGTCCGGCACATGCGCGTTCGTCGTGCTGGCAGGAAGCGCGTTCGCGGGTCAGCACGACGCGCTGATCACCAAGCATGCATCGAACAATGGCGTGCCGGAGTCGCTGGTGCGCCGCGTGATCTACATCGAGAGCAAGGGCAACCCGCGCGTCATCAGCAAGGGCAATTACGGCCTGATGCAGATCCGCCTCGGCACCGCCAAGTCGATGGGCTACGGCGGCACCGCCGAAGGCCTGCTCGATGCCGACACCAACATGACCTATGCGGTGAAGTATCTCGCCATCGCCTATCGTGCAGCGGGATGCGTCGAAGAGCGCGCCATCGCCTACTACCAGCGCGGCTTCTACAAGAAGCCGGTGTCGAGCTGCGGGCCGCGAGCGACGCCGGCCGTGCAGGTTGCGGCGAAGGAGACTACGCCCAAGGCTAAGGCTGCAACCAAGTCTGACACCGATGCGTCGCTGCTCGCGGCTGCCGAGCGGATCAATGCGCCGTTCGACGCGCTGCAGCCGAAGGTCGTGCAGGTGCAGACCATCGTGCGGCCGAAGAACCTGAACGGGTCGGCCTCCGGCACGCCGGCGCAGACCGCGCAGGCGCCAAGCGCGTCCGTTCAAACTGCGTCCGCCCAGAGTGCGCCGGTTCAGAACGCGTCGCTGCAACTTGCCGCCGCTCCTGCTGCTGCGGCTGTCGCTGTTGCCGCGGCTCCAGCCGAATCGAAATCGTCCGACGTGCAGCTGCCGCAGTCGCCGCCGTTGCCGCACCCGGCGCGCCGGCCCGAAGTGGCTGCCGTGCAGACCGTCGCCAAGGCGCCCGATGCCGAACAGGCGTGGCCGCCGGCGGTGACGCCGGAGCAGCCCGCGGTGGCGATCCTGCCGATGCCGAAGCCGCGGCCCGCCAAGGCGCCGAAGGCGCTGGCGAGGCTCGACGTGACCGGCCAGGACGTATCGCGCCAGGACGTGGACGTTGCACCGACCGAGGTGTCAGCTGCGGAGCGCGAGCCCCAGCTTTCGTCTCAGGTATCGGCCCAGGTTTCGGCGCAAGCCTCGGCCGAAGTTCCGTCGCAGGCTTCGGCTCAGGCTTCGTCCGAGATGCAGATGGCGAAGCTCGATCTTCAGGCCGTGCCGCTGCCGCAACCCAGGCCGGAGGCCGATGCCGAGCCGACGCAGGAATCGAAGCAGACGTCCAAGCGCGCCCACCGGCGCTGGCACCGGCATTCCTACAGCCAGCGCACCAAGAAGCCCGAGACGCCGGCGCTGATCGCGTTTCTGCAGAAGCTGACCACGCCGGCAAAGCCGGCGCGCAAGCGGCACTGATCCCGCCGGTTTTTTCAGCGAGCCGTCTCGTAGGACGTCAACGCGCCGCGCAGGAGCTCGCGGGCCGGCTCGGTGCCGTCGAGCGGCCGCAAGGTGCGGCGCTTGATCTTCCAGCCCTCGGCCGTGCGCACGAGCTCCCAGCGGTTGGCGCCGACGCGGTGGATCCGGAAGCCCTTCGTGGTGCCGTGATTCGGCACCTCGTGCGGCGCGGCGTCCGGATGCGGCGTGATGATCTGCAGGTAGGACGTCACCGTCGCGGTGTCGCCATCGATGTCGATGCGCGGCAGGCCGCAGAAATGCGCGAGCCCACCCGCGATCGCGGCCTGATGGCCCGGCGTCTTGACCATCGCGGCGACCTCGTCGTTGCCGTTCGCGGCCTTGCCGCCGCCGAGATCGATCACGCCGTCCTCGGTGTAGACCTGCCGCGTGAAATAGTCGGCGCCGCTGTCGGCGCTCGGCGGATGGCTTGCGATCAGGTTGAGGATGTCGAGCCGGTCTTCGATGGCGCGGAGACGGTCCTCGATGGTGCGGCCTTCACTCTGCTGCGGCATGGCGTTCTCCCGGATGGTTCTCCGGGGAAGGCTCGTGCCTTCACACTACCACTGTCAACCGCTTCGCGGCGCGCGTCACGCCGGTGTAGAGCCAGCGCTGGCGGCTTTCGCCGAACGCCATCGACTCGTCGAACAGCACCACGTCGTCCCACTGCGAGCCCTGCGACTTGTGCACGGTCAGCACATAGCCGTAGTCGAACTCGTCATAGTACTTCCGCATCATCCATTCGACGTCTTCGATGCCGCCGGTGAAGCATTCCGGCCGCACCGAGACCTTGATGCCTTTGCCGGCAAAACCATCGTCCGGCTGGATCCGCATGCTGATGAAGTCGCGCCGGGTTGTGGGCTTCTCCTTCACCGACCATAGTCCGCCGTTGAACAGGCCCTTGCGCTTGTTGTTGCGCAGGCAGACGAGCTTGTCGCCGGTTGCCGGCATCTCTCCTTCGAAGCCGCGGCGCTGCCGCATTCGCCCGTTGTAGGCGCGCCGCGTGGTGTTCCTCCCGACCAGCACCTGATCGGCGTCGAGCACGCGCGACGGATCGAGCGACTGCTTGCTCACCACCTCCGTCTCGCCATAGGTGCCGGGCTCGAGCCTGCGGCCCTCGCGGATGTCCATCGACAGCCGCACGATCGGATTGTCCGCAGCCTGGCGGTGCACCTCGGTCAGCATTGCGTCGGGCTCGGCGTCGGTGAAGTAGCCGCCGCCTTGGATGGGCGGCAGCTGTGCGGGATCGCCCAGGACGAGGAGCGGCACGCCGAACGAAATCAGGTCGCGGCCGAGCTCGGCATCGACCATCGAGCACTCGTCGATCACGATCAGCGAGGCCTTGGAGGCCGGCGCGTCGTCCCACAGGTCGAAGCTCGGGATTTCTTCGCCGCTCTCGCGGGCCTTGTAGATCAGGCTGTGGATGGTGGAGGCGCGGTCGCAGCCCTTGCTGCGCATCACCAGGGCGGCCTTACCGGTGAAGGCTGCGAACAGCACCTTGCCGTCGACGCCCTCGGCGATGTGGCGGGCGAGCGTGGTCTTGCCGGTGCCGGCAAAGCCGAACAGCCGGAAGGTCTGCGGCGTGCCGCCCTGGCCGGGGCGGGCCTTCAGCCAATCGGCGACCGCGGTCAGCGCGGCATCCTGGTGCGGGGTGAATACGGTCATGGGCTGCCGCGTGGAAAAACGCGCGCACTATATGTCGGGAACAAAGCAAGAACAAGGGGTTTGCGGGCGAAGGCTTCGGGCGGGTGGGGAGGTGACGCCTGGTCAGGTGAGATCGCTGTCGGAGCCGGCGGTGAGCTTCTTCAGCATGCGCTTGAGCAGTGCCACCTCGGCCTCGAGCTTGGCAACGCGGTCACCGACGTCGCCCGAGGCGCTCGCGCCCGATGCGGGTTCCGCGTGGATCGCCTGTGGAAACGCCACGCCGACCTCGTGGCCGACCCGCCAGATCACCTGCGAGCGGAGCGTCTGCTCCTTCTGCGGGATGTAGAGGTCGAGGATGTCGGGCGTGGTCACGGCGTCGGAGAAGATCAGCCGGGCGCCATAGGGCGAGATGTCCCGGATTAGGCAGTCGGAGACGCTGCGGCGGTTGTTGAAATAGATCATGCCGCGCAGAAAGCTCTTCTGACGCGCGATGCGCCGGCGTTCGGTCGAGCGGACTGGGGCGTTGGCCATGGACGGCATCATAGGGGAGGCTGGCTAAGGATTTGTTGAACGACCCGTTCAAGGAGGTTTCGAACGGTTAGGATTTGGGGAAAATTCGAGATGAATGGTTCACCATGGCACAGCGTGCATGGCGAACCAACCGCGGCGCTTCATTGCTCGGGGGAAAACGTCAGCCCGGCGGATGCTGCCGATAGTATTCGGCGTCCTCCGCGCTCTGCTTGAAGTCGGCGCGCCCGCGCCATTCCACATGGCGCGAAAGCATGTCGGAACCGTAGCGCACCCGGAACAGCAGCGTGCGTTCCGCGCCGTTGATGTATTCGTGCACTTCGCCCGGCGGATGCACCACGAAAGAGCCCGGCGCCACGTCGATGGTTTCCTTCGGTGTGCGCATCTTGCCGCCGCCGGAGAAGCAGAAATAGATCTCGGTCGCGTGCGGGTGGCAGTGGTTCGGGCTGATCTGGCCCGGCTCCCAGCACGCCACGGTGTAATCGCCGTCCTCGACCTCGCCGAGAATCTTCTCGACGTGCTTCTTGGGATTCCACTCCTGCTCTTTCATCAGACTGAACGCGTGCATGCGGCGGATTCTCCCTGGTGTCCCTAGCGCCTATTGCGGCTGATAGCCGGAAGCCTTGACGATCCGGGCGTTCAGCTCGATCTGTTTCTGCACGAAGCCTTCGAACTCGGCGACCGTCATCGGCATGGGACTGCCGCCGAGCGCCAGCAGTTTGTCGGCAACGTCCTTCACATTCAAGGCCACGACGATCTCGCGGTTGAGCCGTTCGACGATCGGCTTCGGCGTCTTGGCCGGCGCGAAGGCGCCGACCCAGAACTGGTATTCGGCGTCGGGCAGGCCGACCTCGCGCAAGGTCGCGACCTCCGGCATGGTCGGGAGCCGCTTCGGCGAGCTGACGGCGAGCGAGTTGATCTTGCCGTCGCGGGTGAGCGGGATCGCGTTGGCGGCGGGCACCGGATACATGTCGAGGCGGCCCGCGATCATCTCGGTCATGGCCTCGGGCGTGCCGCGGAACGGCACCTGGCTCGCCGGATATCCGGCCGTGAGCCGCAACAGCTCCATGAACAGATAGCCCGCGGTGCCGGCGCCTGCGGTGCCGTAGAGGATGCTGGCGCCTGGCTGCTTGCCGGCCTCGATCACATCCTTCATCGATTTATATTTGGGATTGGTGCCGACCAGGAACGGCATGTCGGCGATGGCGGTGATCGGGGCGAAATCGTCGGCGACGCTGTAGGGGAGCTTCGCGTAGGTCGAGGCCACCACCACATGCGATGTCGAGTTGACCAGGATGGTGTAGCCGTCCGGGTCGGCCTTGGCGGCGAGGTACGAGCCGAGCGACGTGCCGGCGCCGCCCTTGTTCTCGATCACGAAGGTCTGGCCGATCTGCCGGCCGACCTGGTCGGCGACGGTGCGGGCCGCGATGTCGGTGGCGCTGCCGGCCGTGAACGGAACGATCACCTTGATCGGCTGCTTCTGCGGCCAATCCTGCGCCTGCGCGGCAAGCGGCAGCAGTGTCAGCGCGAGCAGCAGCGCTGATGGTCCGAGCTTCCTGCGAAACATCCATCCCCCTTCGCCGTCGTGTCTGGACTGTCTTGTTGTTTTGCCGGCCATCATAGGAACAAGCCTCCCGCGCGGTCCAGCGCCGCGCGCGACCGGACGGGCCTGACCCCGCCGTGACAGCGCGCCGCGCCCCTGATACCAAACGGGCTCAATTCCGAAGGGGAGAGAAATGTTCAAGAAGCCCAATTGCCCGGTCATCGCCGTCGAAGAGCACTACTGGGACGCGGAACTGTCCAAGACCTATGTCGGCCTGGAATCCGGCCGGCCGGGGCCGCAGATGGATCGGCTGTTCGATCTCGGCGCGCTCCGCATCAAGGAGATGGACGAGGCCGGCATCGACATGCAGGTGATCTCACACGGCGCGCCGTCGGCGCAGAAGCTGCCGGCTGAAGGCGCGGCCGCGCTGGTGCGCGGCGTCAACGATCGCCTCGCCGCGGCCTGCGCCGCGCACCCCAAGCGTTTTGCCGCCTTCGCGGCGCTGCCGTCGAACGATCCCAAGGCCGCGGCCGACGAGCTCGAGCGCGCCGTCACCAAGCTCGGCTTCAAGGGCGCGATGATGCACGGGCTCTCGAACGGCATCTTCCTCGACGACAAGCGGTTCTGGCCGATCTACGAGCGCGCCGAGAAGCTCGACGTGCCGATCTATTTCCATCCGGCGACGCCCGACCCGCGCGTCGGCGACGTCTACTACGGCGACTACGCCAAGGACTTCCCGATGGTGGTGCGCGCCGCCTGGGGCTACACGGTCGAGACCGCGACCACCGCGATCCGCATGGTGCTGTCCGGCGTGTTCGACAAGCATCCGAAGCTGAAGGTGATCCTCGGCCATCTCGGTGAGACGCTGCCGTATCTGGTCTGGCGCGTCGACCAGGCCATGGCGCGGCCCGGCGCCGCCAGGAAGATCAGCTTCCGCGACATCTTCTGCGGCAACTTCTACATCACGACCAGCGGCAACTTCTCGACGCCGGCGCTGCTGTGCTGCGTCCAGGAGATGGGCGTCGACCGCATCCTGTTCGCGATCGACTGGCCGTTCGTCGTCAATCCGCCCGGCGTGCAGTGGATGGAAGGCGTGACGCTTTGCGACGAGGACAAGGCGAAGATATTGAGCGGCAACGCCAAGCGGCTGCTGCGGATGTGAGCCGCTGCGCGGCCGGCGGTTGGGCTTTCTTCCGTTGCGTTAACCGCCGGCTGCTATATTTTCCCAACGCGCCGCTTCGCGATCTGGGCCTGTAGCTCAATGGTTAGAGCCGACCGCTCATAACGGTCTGGTTGCAGGTTCGAGTCCTGCCGGGCCCACCAATATTTTCATTTGTTGTCGTCTGATGCGCGCTTTGATCGACAATTTCGACCAACGAAATTGTCAGGACTACATGCTTGAAGACGTGCCGCCTTCAGTCTCCACCGGCTGCCGTGCCAACGCACGCGACAGATCGTCGATCTCTTCTTTCAGGAACGCCGGGACGTCTGAAGGTATTGCGGCGGTCTGCTCGGTCGTTGCGGCGCCGGAGAGTTCCTCCAGCGCGTCACTGACGCGTACAAGGCCGTTCGCTCCGAATGCGGCGCTTGCGATCGCGACAGCGCGATCGGGGCCGGCTTCCTCCAGCCTCCAGCAGAATGCCAGCGTCCGGTAGAGCAGGCGTTGGGCTGCGACCACCGCGGGCCACAGCTCCTCGGCGAACCGGCGGTCCTGCGACCGGGCGCCGGCGCCGAGCTCGTATGCCGTCAGCAGCACGATCGCCCGGTGCTGCAGGTTGCGCCGCGCGCGCTTCGCTTCGGCGGACATCACGTTGCCCGAAGCCGCGAAGCCCAGCACCTGCCGCGCGGCCTGCAGCGCCGCGGCAAGCTCCTGCGGGATCGGAACGGCCAAGGCCCGCGGCGCCGTCACGAGCAGCACGCCCACGCCGATGGCGCAGCCGATCACCGTATCGATGGCACGGTCCCACAGCAGCGTCAGGATATCCGGGACGCCACGGCCGCCGGACACCATCATCAGCGCGATGGCGGTGATGAAGACCACGGCCAGCGTGTAGTTGCGGATCACGAGAAGCTCGATGACGAACTGCAGGGCCGCAAGCGTCAGGGCGAGCCACAGACCCTGCGGCGCGAGCCAGAGCAGCGCTCCCGCAAGAGCCAGACCGAGCAGTGTGCCGCTTACGCGATCCAGGGCACGCTGCAGGCTCCGGCGCCAATCGAGGCCAAGGTGCAGCACGAGAACCGCGGTGGCGACCATCCAGTAGGCGCGCTCGAGACCCAGCACTTCTCCCAGCGATCCGGCGATCGCGGCGGCGAGACCGACGCGGAGCGAGACCACGAGCACGGGAGACGGCCAGATCAGGCTCTCGCGAAGCGACTCGGCGATGCTGAGCCGTCCCAGCGGCATGTTCTCCGGCACTTCGTGCGCAGACGCGGCGCTTCTCGATAGCGCCTCGGCGCCGAGCTCGCGAGCGCTGGTCATAGCGGTTCGAAGAACGGCGTCGCTTCGCTCGCCTGTGCGCGCATCCCGGTCGGCGAAGCGGCTCCCGGCGTTGACGCCGTCGATGAACAGCCGATGCAGCTCCCGGCTGATCGCGCGCAGTTTCGCCAGGACGCTGTCGTCATCCGGGCGCGCCGGCTGACGCGAGACCAGCGTCGTCCACGTATCGTGCAACGCCACGGCGGCCCCATGCCGCGCCCCGTCCTCGGCCGGGCCGCCGACCGCCTGCAGGAAACCTGCGACCGCTCGGGCGGCCGCAGCCACGGCCGCACGCTCAGGCCCGCGCGCATCCTTGAGTGCCCCCGCAAGCCGCACGATCAACGAGAAGCTGCCGCCCGCGAGCACGAGAAGTCCTGCGTGCCACCAGTTCAGGTGCTGGACGGGAAGGCCGGTCCCGACCGCGCCGGCCAGGGCGAACATGTAGGCCCCGGGCGGGCCGGTGCGAAGCGCGTTGCAGAAGAATGTCGCGCAGATCGCCGTCAGCACGACGGTGGCAATTCCGGCCTCGCCGTAGGACTGCGACCAGACGCCAAGCGCCACGGCGCATGCAAAGCCGATGGCGGTCGCGGCCAACAACAGGGCGCGATTGCGATACGGACGGTCGGCACCGTACAGCGACGTGAACGCTCCGATCGAGGCGATCAGCCCGGCCGGAACGTCGCCCAAGCCCCAGCCGGTGGCGACGGGCGCTGCGATGCAGAACGCCGTGCTGAGCGCAAGCCACCAGCGCCACGGCCCGGGCCGAAGCTCGATCAACTGCCGGAGCCGAAACGATGCCGGCTGCGAGGCTGGAGGCAATGAGCGGTTCATGTGTTAAGCGTTCAGCAGGCGACCCTTATGTATGACCGAAACGCGGAATTCATGCAGCCCGGTGGCAAACGGGGACAAAAGTCGAGGCTCGTGACTATGCCATCCGGGACCCGCCGTCCGGCCGCACGAATTCGCCCTGCGGCGAAAAACACACCCGCGGGGCCGCTGCTCGCGGTCGACGGCGATTCCTTCGCGCACCGTTCCTATCATGCCTTGCCGAAGACCATCCGGATGGCCGGCGACAAGCCCGCCGGCTCTATCTTGGGTTTCGCCAATTTTCTCATCAAGCTCCACGAGGCCGAAGCGCCCCGCGCCGTGGTCGTCGGCTGGGATACGCTGGAAGCGCCCACCTACCGGCACAAGGCGTTCCGCGCCTATCAGTCGGGACGGCAGTTCGACAAGGCGCTGCTCGATCAGCTGCCGCTGTTGCGCGAGTTCGTTGCCGTCTGCGGCTTCGTCAACGCGCGCGCGGCGGGCTACGAGGCCGATGATTTCCTGGCGGCTGCCGCAGCGCTCGCCAGGCGGCGGAAATGGCCAATCAGGATCGCGAGCGGCGACCGCGATACGTTTCAGCTCGCGTCCGATTCCAGCACGATCCTCTATCCGGTTCGCGCCGGAGAGCTCGCGCGAATCGGGCCCGAGCAGGTGGTCGAGCGCTACCGGGTGCTGCCCGAGCAGGTGCCGGACTTCATCGCGCTCCGCGGCGACCCGTCCGACCGGCTGCCCGGCGCGAAAGGCGTCGGCGAGGCCGGGGCGGCCGCGCTGCTGCTGAAGTACGGCACCTTGGAGGCCATGCTGAAGACGGGACGGTTCGCGCGCGAGGCGGAGCAACTGCGGCTGTTCCGGCGCATCGCCACCATGGACGCCAAGGCGCCGCTGCCGGCGGTGAAAGCCATCACGCCGGCCTGGGACCAGGCCGCGGCGCTGGCGTGGCGATGGAAGCTCGGCAAGCTCGCCGAGCGGCTCGATCGCCTGGCGGCGGTCAACCAGACCAGCCCGGCGTCTCATGCATGATCCGGCCGCCGACCATGGTCATCAGCGCCGTGGTCTCGGAGATCTTGTCCTCGGCGACCGTCAGCGGGTCGGCACTCAGCACCGCGAGGTCGGCGAACTTGCCCGCTTCGAGCGAGCCCTTCTTGGCTTCGTCGAAGCTGAGATAGGCGCCGTTCAGGGTGGCGCAGCGCAGCGCCTCCATGCGCGACAGCGACTGCTTTGCGCCCACCTGATGGCCGGATTTGTAATCCTTGCGCACGATGGTCTGCTGCACCGGCAGCCACAACGAGATCGGCACGTTGTCGGTGCCGAGCGAGACCGTGATGCCGGCGTCGCGCAGCGCGTTCATCGGCACGACGTGGTCGTATTGCTCGGGCGTCAGGCCCTTCGCCGTCACATCCAGCGCCTTATACAGATAGGCGTTGGTGTGCGTGGTCAGCACCAGCCCCATGCGGGCGATGCGTTCGACGTCTCGCGGTGAGACCACGTTGATGTGGCTGATCATCCAGCGCCGGCCTTTGAGCGGGATCGTGCGGTCGACCTCCTCGTACAGGTCGAGCATGCCGAGCCCGCCGCCGCCGGCGATCGCGCAGGGGCGGATGTCGTTCTTCGCGCAATGCAGCAGCAGCTCCTTCACCTTGTCGCGCGGCAGGCCGTGGCTGGAGTTGAAGCCGGCCCAGCCGGTGTAAGGCGCGGCCGAGGCGCGCGCGTCGTCCGCGACGCTGCGCCCGACCTGCACGTAGAGGCCGCTCATCTTCAGCCAGTCGTTGCCGAAGCCGGGCTCGCCGAGCCAGCCGACCCAGGCCTCGATGAAGAGCCCGAGCGGCGCATTGCCCGCCGCCGTCCAGTTGGCGCTCAGCGCCAGGCTCGCGCGCATCGTCAATGTGCCGTCGCGATAGGCCTGCTTGTAGACCTTCAGCAATTCGGTCGCGGCGCCGTGGCCCTCGAACACGCTGGTGGTCGCAAAGCTGTGATACGCCTTGGCCGAGAGCGGCAGCGCGCGCAGCCGGTCGGCATGGGTGAACTGCGTCGCTTCGCGGAACCAGATCACCTCGGCGATCGGCTGCATCTCCTGCTCGATGAAGACGCCGGTCGGATCGCCGTTCGCGTCCTTCTGGATCGAAAGCGTCGGGGAGGGCGCCACCGTGTCGCGGGTGATGCCGGCGCGCTTGAGCGCCTCGGTGTTGGCGATGGATACGATCGGGAAGGTGCCGCGCCAGTATCCCCAGATCGCGCGGATGTAGACCGGATTGTTCGGCGCGGCGGCATCCAGCTCCTGGCGGGTCGGCCAGCGCTTTTCGGCCAGGATGTCGGGCACATCGAAATAGTAGGGCGGATCGCCGATCGGCATGGTGACGATCCACTCGCCGGGCTTCTTGCCGCGCGCGAGCTCGGCGATGCGTTCCTGGATATCCTTGATCGAGCGCACCGGTCCCAGCGCGGGAAACACATTGCGCAGCGCCTCGCGATCCATGTGCGCGTGGCCGTCGGTCAGGCCCGGAATGACGGCCCGGCCGTTGAGATCATGCACGCGAGTGCCGGGCGCGATGTGCGCCGCCATGCCGGCGTCGGGGCCGACCGCGATGATGCGATCACCGGCAACCGCGATCGCCTGCGCGATCGACGACTGGCCGTCAATGGTGATGATCTTGCCGTTCTTGAGCACGAGGTCGGCTGGGCGCGTGGCTGCGGGCTGGGCGGCCGCAGGCAACCGCAGTCCCGGTGTCAGGCCGGCTACGGCCGCCGCGCCCGCTGCACCTTTGAGAAAACTGCGGCGCGGCATTCCCTGGGTCGCCATGGCCGATCCTCCCCGGATGCGAGACGGCGCGCACGGCGGGCGGACCACCCGCTGGCCGCCCAAGAATGGGACGCCCGGATGCTCGATTGCAAGGCACGGGCGAGCCATGCCCGGCGCTCAGTGTGGCTATTTTGCCGGGGGTGTGCGTGAAAAATGCGCATCGTGGGGGCTATCGGGCGGCTATAATGCCGGACACCAACGCTCATGAAAAACACCGGGTGGGAATGCTGCGCGAGGCGAAGTCAGAGTTGGAAGTGGCAGCAATTCACGAACACCACGGGGCTTGAGCTGGCCTGATATCCACCTTCATCCCGGATTTCTGCATCCCGGACTCCTGCGGCTGCGGCCTTTGGCCGGCAGCCCGCGATGCAGCGCCGCGAGACGGAATAACGACGAGGTAACCGATGCAATTCTCCGCAATGACCATGAATATGTTCTTCCCGAGCACCGACGATCCGGGCGACGACACCCGCATCATCGACATGGCCGTTGCGCAATCCGTCTGGTTCGCCGAGCTCGGCTACCACGTGTGGTTCACCGATCACCACTTCCGCGGGCCGTGGCACAGCAACCCGATGCAGTTCGCCTCCTACGTCGCGCCGCTGATCCCGCGCGATCGCTACATCGGCTTCGGCGTGCTCTCGATCCCGTTCTATCACCCGGTGCGGCTGGTCGAGAGCATGAACCTGCTCGACCAGCAGACCAAGGGCAAGGTGCTGTTCGGCGTCGGCAGCGGCTGGCAGGGCACCGAGCCGACCGGGCTTGGCATCGATCCGGAGCTCCACGCCTCGGGGCGCCTCGGCGAGGAGACGCTCGACGTGATGGAGCGGCTGTGGAGCTTCAAGAACGGCGATCCGGAATTGAGCTTCGCGGTCGGCTCCAACACCGGCCGCATCAAGCGGCGCATCATGCCCGCGCCGTACTCCAAGCCGTATCCGACCATCATTCGCGTCGCGACCCGCGAGGCGGGCCTGGTCAAGGCGGCACAGAAGGGCTGGCCGGTGTTCGTCGGCGTGCTCGGCGCTGATCTGCGCGAAACCATGCAGACCTACCGGCGCGCGCTCGATGCAGCGAACCATCCGCAGGAGGTGAAGGACAACTGCCTGCGCTGGTGCTCGTACGACTGGATCGGCGTCACCGTGGCGGACACAGACGCGAAGGCGCTGGAGCGCGAGAACCTTGCGAAGGCCGAGACGATGGCGATCCGCACCAGCTTCGCGCAGCGGCACGGCCGGATCGACGGGCCGGTGGTCAAGACGCCGACTGCAACGCCCGATCAGGCGAAGGCCGACACCTATGCCAAGGGCGGGGACATGCGGGCGACTATCGCCGGCACGCCTGACACGGTTGCCGCCAAGGTGAAGCAGCTCGCCGACATGGGCATCAACCACCTGCATCTGCGCTTCCTCGGCGAATGGGCCGGCGAGACCCGGCACATCTGCAAGGAGTCGGCCGAGCTGTTCGCGAAGGAAGTGCTGCCGCGCTTCGACGACGCGCAGCCTGCGCGCAGGCCCGCTTTGGCCGCCGCGCTCTAGGCCAAAGGCGACTTGCAAGCGCAGGCCGGCGCGGAAGGGCCGGCCTGCGAAATCCCCGCCGGGAGGATATTCCTCCCGGACTATGCGCCATCCTCGAACACGGACGAGAACGGCACGCGCTTG
The DNA here is from genome assembly GCA_936924235.1 of uncultured Rhodoplanes sp. Taxonomy (GTDB): domain Bacteria; phylum Pseudomonadota; class Alphaproteobacteria; order Rhizobiales; family Xanthobacteraceae; genus Z2-YC6860. Next base: position 21,400 of record CAKZHN010000294.1, read on the forward strand.
AGTCCTTTCGGTGTTTCCTCGCCGGGTTTTGCGACGCGCGGTTTCGCCTTCGTCGGGTGCGCAGTCGCGAGCGTGTCCCAGTCGTAATCGTAGACCTCGGCGAGATAGGCGGCGATCTCCTTGTCGTCGAAGATCAGGCTGGCATCGCGGTTGGTCAGGACGCCCTCGTTCGACCAGTTGTGACTGCCGAACATGACGACCTTGCCGTCGATGATGATCGTCTTGTTGTGACAGGCCGGCTGGAAGCGGAACACCTCCTTCGGAAAGCCCAGCGCAATCAGCACGTCCAGGCTTTCCTGCTTCATCATGTCGCGACAGATGATGCGGACCTCGCGTCCCTTGTCGATCTGGTCCTTGAGGGCGCCGACGAGCTTCTGGAATGGCTTGAAGTCGTCGCTGGTGCCGCGGAAGTTGATGTACTGGTTCTGGAACCAGACGCTTTTTTCAGCCGACTCGATCAGCTTCAGGGCGTTCTCGGCGTAGTTGTCGGGCGTCAGCAGCGGCTGAACGCTGATCTTTCTCCGCTCGACCACCAGCGGCTCGAACATCCGTGGCGGCTTCGCGAACGACGGCACCTCTTCGTCCTCTTCGGGGACGAAGAGGTCGGGTTGCGCGAAGCTGACCGCGCCGCCATTTTGCGCAGCGCTCAGCTTGAAATCGCGCTTGATGTAGAACTCGTAGATGTCGGCTAGCGTCTTGTTGTCGATGATCGCGTGGTAGTCGCGATTGTATTTCTTCTGGAACTGCGGCGGCAGCGGATCCGGGTTCTGGGCGAACGGATGCACGTTCGGCTGATTGGACGACTGCCAGTTGCCGCTCGACAGCCAGATCGTGCTGCTGTCCCGCACCGCGACCTTGATGTGATAGGCGGATGCGAACAGCCCGTCGGGATTGGCTTTGCTGACGAGCGTCGCCCAGGTCTGCTCGAAGCGCTTCTTCAATTCCGTTTCGAGCGGATCGATGACATCCTTCTCCTCATCCAGATCGTCCTTCTTCACGCCCTTGCCGGTGGGCTTTTCCGGGACCGGATGAAGGATCAGCTCGAGGGTGCGCCCCGCGGGCTTCGTCGCCGCCTCGATGGCCTCGAAAATGTGCGGCGCCGTGAACTGGTACATCGCGACGGTCAGGGTCTTCTTGGTGTCGCCGAGAAATGACTCAAGCTCGCTCCAGCCGGCCTCGGGGCTGACGCAGATCGTCAGTTCCATCTCCTCTTCGACCAGCGGGAGGTTGGGAGGGGTAGGCTCCTGATAAGCGCCTGTCTTGGGCGGTGCGAAGTCAAGCTCTCCCTCGCCGCCCAGCATTTTCTCGAACGCCGATGCCATGGAGCCGTGAAGCGGGCCAAATGAGATCGGCTGGCGGTGCTCAGCCGCGATCTGTTCCTCTACGGTCGCGTCGATGACGCTGACGGGGACGCCGAGCTCCTTGCTGAGCGCGCTGGCGTCGACCGGCGTGGTGCCCGGCGTGACGGCAACGACGATCGCCGGGACGGGCTTGCCGTCGGGATACGCGTAGCCCGGCCGCGTCGTCATCACGTCGTCGTTGTCGGCGAACTTGGCGCGCGCCTTGGGAAGCGCCGCCATGATCGGTGCAAAGGCGGCTTGGACTTCCGGGGATGGGCGGAGAGTTTCGGTCATCG
>CAKZHN010000295.1 GCA_936924235.1 uncultured Rhodoplanes sp.
TCGGTCAGCGGCTGAACTAGTCAGGCACACCCTGACATGTTTGTTTTTGAGTAATGGCATTCGGGTAATTTTCCTGCCGCCGAGATTGAGTCTGAGCCTCGGTATCCTGACTGACAGGGAGGCTCCGGCACGAAGCGCCGGAGCCTTTTTCCTATGGCCGAGCAACGCAGGAGTCCTAGGCGCCGGACGCTCAAAGGCGGTTCGATTTTGTTTGGCACCGCGGCGGCCGTTGACTGCATCATCCGCAACATGTCGGAAACCGGAGCAGCGCTTGAAGTCGAAGGTCCGGTTGTCGTTCCGGACGATTTCACGCTCTTAATTCGTCCGGAAATCATCAAGCGAAACTGCCACGTCGCTTGGCGCTCCACAAAGAAAATTGGTGTTCGCTTCGTCTAGGCACGCGGTAAGGTTCGCTCGGTGGGCGGCAGTCGCCCGGACTTGGCGCTGATGCGAATGCCCAGTTCCCGACAGCGTCTCTTTACGCCGCCGGTGCTACAGCGCATGGCGCAACGCGATCTGCCTGTAAGCGGTCACGTGCCGGATTTGGGTCAAGTTGACGGTAATTTGTCAACCGACAGCGTCAACCGCGTCAACCGTGTCAACTGTAAAAAAATTGGGCTTCACTAGCGTAATGCCGGGGTGCGAACCACCCGCACGGCAAGCGGTTTCCAGAAGGACCCGAATGCGGGTTGGGAAGCAATCTGCATGTCCGTTCGTCACGTCAGTTGATTAGGGCATCTAGCCCGATGTCCGCTGCTCCCCGTTTTACGGCCGAAGATATGTGGCGATGCAACACGTCGTTCAGTGCCATGAGCGGCCCTCAAATTTGATCTTGGCGGCCAACGCATCCCCGCGGCGGTGGGCATCGAGACATGCGAAGGACCCAACCGGGGTAGTTGGGTCCTTCTGGGGTCAGCATTCGGGGAAAATGCCGGACGGAAACTCAACCAGACGCCACGATACCGACCAACGCTACTACTATCGACGCCGCTAATGCCAACGCCACGACCCGAACATGAGTCTCAGGTCCTGCGGTCTGCATCGTGTAGCTCATGGCTGATCTCCGATGACGTACAAGATGCACGGCAGCGGTGTCCTGCCGGTTGATACAGATCAACTGCGAAACTCAGGATTTGTACGTAGGTGGCCACAACGCAAGTTCCAATTTGATCGAGATCAGGGCTGCAGTGACCATCTCCCTCTTAGATGGCGCCCCGCGGAGAGGAAAAGCCATGACGGAATATCGGGTTCGATTTGTGAAAAGGCTACCTGAGTCCCGCACCGCCTTTGCGCGGGCGAATGACGACGATGGCGAAGGCGCCAGGTGCCTTCTCCGCCGCGATCTGCAAGCTGCCCTGGCCGGCACTCGCATAGACCGCAAGACCCACGCCATCTGCCGCGCACGGGCACGGTGTGCCTTCGCCCTGATAGAACACTACCGACAGCTCACGCGGGTTCGCATTGAGCCGCTTCATCGCATCTTCGCCGATGCGAATGCCGACCGGCAGGAACGAGCCAAAGCCGCCATGCACACGCGTCAGGAGCCTGATCCACTCGTCGGGTGTCTCGGCGGGCGCCGAAGCCGCGGATGCGACGAGCAGCACCGCTAGCCATGCCAAGCTCCAAAAGCGCTCCTTCATGATCGTTTCCAGTTACGTGCCGGATTTCGGTCAAGTTGATGATGATTTGTCAACCGGTGGCGTCAGCGGCCGACAACATGCGGCGATGCAACACGTCGTTCAGTGCCATAAGCGACCAAATCGCACTGCCGCAAACCGGCGCATCTATTCGATCACCTCGTCGGCGCGGGCGAGCAGCGAGGCTGGCACGGCAAGCCCCAAAGATTTTGCGGTCTTGATGTTGATCACAAATTCGTACTTGGTCGGTGCCTCAACCGGAAGGTCGGCTGGTTTTTCTCCCCTCAGGATGCGATCCACGTAGCTGGCTGCGCGCCGAAACTGGTCGGTTAAGTCCGGTCCGTATGACATGAGCCCGCCACCGGTGACCATGTAACGCCAGGGATAGACTGCCGGCAGCTTATACCGGGCCGCCAACGATATGATCAGTTCGCGATGAACTCCCTGGGGGGAGCTTGCCGGCACGATGAGGCCGCAATTTGCTTGACGCGCAAAGTCGGTAATGCCCTTCTCAAACGCACGTGGGTCACGCACATCCATCGCAGTGACTTCGACTCCAAGCGAGGGCGCCGCCGTTTGAATTGCAGCAAACTGGCCGATGCCGGCCGAAAAGCTGGGATCACGCAGAACCGTCACACGCGTAATGTCGGGTGCGATCTGTTTGAGTAGTTCTAGCCATTTCGCGGTCACGCCGTATTCGAAAACAGAAAATCCCGTGGTGTTTCCGCCCGGACGCGCCAGACTTGCGACGAACCCCGCACCGACGGGATCGGGTGTATTGACGAACACAATGGGTAGGACGTTCGTCGCCTGTAACAGCACGTCCAATGCTGAACTGGCGGAGGCCAATAGGACGTCCGGCTCGTATGCAATCAATTCTTTAGCGTATTTTCGAAACCGTTCCGGTTTCGCCGCAGCCCAGCGGGTTTCAATTTGGATTGTGCGCCCCTCTGCCCAGCCCAATTGTTGCAACCTGCGAATAAATGCGCTCATGCGGATTTGAGACTCCGGATCGCTTTCCGCTAGGTTCATGAGCACGCCAACACGCCTGGCTCGCTCCATCTGCTGCCCGGGGGCCGCAAGCGGCCATCCAGCGGAAAGGCCGCCGATGAGCGCGATGAACTCCCGGCGCCTCATTCGATCACCTCGTCGGCGCGGGCGATCAGGCTCGGCGGAACCTCGATGCCAAGCTTCTTGGCCGTTTGCAGATTAATATGGAGCACGTAATCCGCAGGCTGCTGCACAGGCAGATCACCCGGCTTTGCACCGTGTATGATCTTGTCCACATAGACGGCGGTCTGCTGTGCCATGGCAGGGATGTCAGGTCCAAGGCTCACCAATCCACCGGCCCTCACGGTCTCGTAGAATGCCCCACAAGACGGCAGACGATGAGACAGCGCAAGCTCAGCAATCTGTTTGCTATCTACGTATGTTAAGGCACCTGCAATGACGATTAGCCCGTCTGCGTGGGATTGCTCGATTTGATCAAACTTTGCCGCGAGGTCGTCGCTGGGCTTGAACCCAAATCTCCTGAGCGTAACTCCAAGCTCTGGCGCAGCTTTGTCCAGCGACTGCATTGCGAACGTGACATTTGCATCACCCTCTGCCGCCAGCACTGCAACACTTGCAAGCTTCGGTAGGAGTTCTTTGAGGAGTTGCAGCCGCTTGCCGTATGTCTCGGTGGCGGCTTCGAAGGTAATTCCGGTCATATTGCCGCCAGGATGAGAAAGGCTTTGCACCAAACCAATCTCTACCGGCGCACCGACGCTCAAGAATACAACGGGCAGCAAGGAGCCCACGACGTTCTTTGCCGCCACGGCACCGATTGTTGCCCAGGCAACCAGGAGGTCTATCTCGCCGATCAGACTTCGGATGGCATCTTGCATCCCGGTCAGTTGCGGACTCGCGTATCGAGTGACCAAATGCAAATTGTCCCCGAGGCGGTATCCAAGCTTGCTTAATCCCTGCTCAAGGGCACGTGCAAAGTGTCCGTTCGTCTCCGGGGATCCACCGATCACTTGCGCAATACGCCAAACCTTGCCCGTCTGCTGCGCCTGTGCCGCGAGTGGCCAGACGGCCGCCGAACCGGCGATCACTTTGATGAATTCACGTCGCCGCATTGCCGCTCCCCAAGGCTATGCAACGCCCCGAGTGCGATTACAGCAGGATTTCGCGACGCGAGGAATGGGGTTCAAAAGGTCGTTTTGCGGAGCACAAATTCAGCTATCCGAAATGACGAAATGGGTCAAAGTCGACCGGCCCGTGCAGCCCCCGGCACCTACCCATGTCGCCTGTTACTTCAAAACCGGACATGCCGTCGCGTCGCAGCGAAATGACGAAACGTGCCAATCGCGACACAACCGCGCCCAACCGCATTGCAGCAAATGCGCTCCTATTCGATCACCTCGTCGGCGCGGCCGAGAAGCGTTATAGGAAAGGTGAGACCAAGCTTCTGTGCAGTCTTCAGGTTTATCAAAAGCTCGACTTTCACAGGCTGCTGGACCGGCAGATCAGCGGGCATTTCACCCTTAAGAATTCGGCCGGTGTAGATGCCGACTTGGCGCGCCCCATCTATCAGGCTAGCTCCGTAGCTCATTAGGCCGCCGGCCTGAATGAAATCGCGAAAAGCATACATCGTCGGCAGCGCATGGCGAGCCGTCAGTGCGACGAGCCGCTCGCGCTGGCTTAGGAAGAACGGATCAGTGTGAACGAGCAGTGCGCCGGCTTGCTGTTGGACAAGAATACTGAAGGCAGTCTCGATTTCGCGCTCCGTGCTCGCGTTCACGATGAGCAGTCTGTGCCCAAGCGCCTCCGCCGCGCTCTGAGCATCCTTCGTATCAGACACAGTGTTCGGATTGATAGGGTTCACGAGAAAACCAATCACTGCAGCCCCAGGTGCCGCCTCGTGTAGAACATCAATTTGTTTTGCAACCAGCTCGTTCATAAGCATGTTCACACCCGTAGCATTTCCGCCCGGATGGTTGAGGCTGCTGACGAGCCCGAATTTGGCGGGATTGGCGCCAAGTAGGAACACAATTGGAATTGTAGTGGTGGCCGCTTTGGCGGCGAGCGCGGCAACTGTGGTGGCGCTAGCGATGACGGCTACTTGACGTTGAACAAGATCGGTCGCCATCGACGGAAGTCGATCCTGGTGGCCCTCCGACCAACGGTATTCGATTGTGACGTTTTGGCCCTCGATGTAGCCGATCTCGGCAAGGCCCTTGATGAGTCCGGAAATCTCGCGGCCTCTCTCATCGACAGCTGAGCCACCGCTGAGATAGCCAATAACTGGCATGCGCGGCTGTTGTGCTCGCACCGCTACCGGCCACGCGGCCGCAGCGCCGCTCAGAACTCCGAGAAACTCCCGCCGCCTCATGATCATCCCCGCCTCAGCAGACGGCATCGTACCTGCTCAGACGCGAGCATTGATAGAGGCAGGGAGCGGTCTCGCAACCGCAACATTGGACGGCGGCCGATATCGCACATGGGTCAAAAGCTGACGTCTGCTCGGCAGTCGCCGATGTCTGCTAGGTGCCAATCGGCAAAATTGCCCGCTACTCGATCACCTCGTCGGCGATAGCGAGCGACGTTGGAGGGATCGCGAGCCCCAGTGCTTTGGCGGCCTTAAGATTGACGATGAGTTTAAACTTTGTCGCCTGCTCGACAGGGATTTCAGCCGGCTTTTCGCCTTTCAGGATCTTGTCGGCAAGCTCTGCCGCACGCCGATAAAGCTCGCGGTCGTCCGGGCCGTAACAGAGGAAGCCGCCGGCATCGACAAAGTCGCGCACGCTAAAAATTGCAGGCAACCGGAGCTTTTTTGCGAGATCAACGATCCGTTGACGGAGTGAAATCAGTACCGGGGTCTCCAAAACCACCAAACCGCTAGCACCAGCCTTGCTCGCAGCCGAGAGGCTACTTTCTACCTCATCGCTGCTTCGAGCGTCACAGATTGCAAGCGGCTGGCCCCTCTGCTTAGCCGCCTTCTGTAACAAGGGCAGCGCGACCAGCGTAAATGGTGCGGTGGGTTCCTCAAGCACAGCGACAGTGTGAATGCCTGGTACAAACTGGTTCAGCAGTTCGAGCCGTTTGCCGCTGATCTCAGCAGCTTGCGCAGCCAGGCCAGTGACATTGGCACCCGGACGGCTGAGGCTTTGAACAATACCCGATCCGATCGGATCCCCGACATTGCTGAAAACGACAGGAATGGTCGTGGTGGCGGCCTGCGCGGCTTTGGCGGCAGCAGTTCCGAAGCCGGTGATAACCACGTCCGGATCGGTTTTGACGAGATCAGCTGCAATCTTGGGCAAAGCTTCGATTGCGCCATTTGCGGTACGCAAGTCGAAGGTCAGGTTTTTGCCTTCTTGGTATCCGAGTTCGTTGAGGCGCTCTTTCACAATCGTCGCGTCTTTGGTGCCAGCCAAGGCCAAATATGCGATCCGATACGTTCTCGATGCCTGCTGCGCACGCGCCACAAACGGCCACAAAGCCGCTGTTCCTGCAACTCCCGTGATCAAATCCCGTCGCCGCATTCGCCTTTCCCCAAAAGGTTTCGGACCAAGCCCAATTCGGCTCGTAATCACATCATCAAAACAGGAAATGGCCGGATGCGAAACAGGATGAGGCAGTAATTTCGCCCAGCGAAAATCCCAATCAGAATGTCGCTAAGGGTCATTCAGGCCATCCCTACTGCTCCGGCATGTCCGGCCCTGCCCCAACAGGTGACATTCTGCGAAGTGCAGCGACGTGCCAATAATTGCCGTGAGCAGGCGCAGCGAAATGGGCTATTCGATCACTTCGTTGGCGCTAATGAGCAGCGTTTGTGGAATAGTTAAGCCGAGGGTCTTGGCGACCTTAAGATTGATGTTTAGCACCACCTCGGTCGCCTGCTCGACTGGGAGATCTGCTGGGAGTGCGCCCTTGAGGATGCGATCCACATAAGCCGCGAGGTGACGCCATATCGTAAAGAAATCTGCCGAATACGACATCAAGCCCCCAAGCTTGGGTGCGATGCTAAACCCGTAGAGCGCAGGTAGGCGCTTTTGCGCGGCAAGCGCCACGAGACGCGGTAGGGCTCCCTCGAAGAACGCATCGTCGGTAACCACGAAGCCGTCAACGCTCCCGCCTTGCAGCGCAGTTAGGGTAGCCTCCAATTCTGTCGGCCCCGCCGGGAGAACCGCAACCTCCAGGCCAAGGTCCGGAGCGGCTTGTTTCACGTTCTCGATTTCGATCGCGGTTACCGGATTTCCCGGATTCTGCAGCACGCCAACACGGCGCAATTTCGGCGCAGCTTCTTTCAAAAATGCCAACCACTTTGCGCTGTAATCTCCGGATAAGAGAGACATTCCGGTGATGTTGCCGCCGGGGCTGGACAAGCTCGCCACAAGCTTGGTTCCGACTGGGTCGCCGGATATGCAAACGATCGGAACTTTCGTGGTAGCACGCTGCGCCGCACGGCTGACCTGCGTTCCAACAGTAACCAGCACATCGACGTTGTGCTCAAGCAGTTCGGCGATAAGCGCCGAGACTTGGTCCAGGTTTCCGCCACCATAGCGATCATCGAGAATAAGGTTGCGGCCGATCTCATATCCACGATCCACCAAGCCCTGGCGGAGCCCGGCGAGACTTACGTCAGTGCCACCCAGTGCCCCAAGCGACACAAATCCGATCCGCGGAATCGCCGCCTGCTGCGCGCTCGCCGCGAGCGGCCATGCCGCCGCGCTACCCAGAACGCCAAGAAATTTCCGCCTTATCATTCCGCCCCCCAAGCCTAGGAGACAAGCATCGTAACGGCCCAGCGCAGGCCTCTGGAAGGGCCCTTCGCTCCCGCACCATGAGATGCTGACCGATGGCAGAGACGGGTCAATCGCGCCGTTTTCGGCCGATTTCCGTGGTGTCCGCTCTGCTCCCGGTAACGACCCGAAGAGCGGACATGTTACGAGTTCGTCGGATCGATTTTGGCCGCGGGTCAATTTTAAGACTGCTCGGGGGTCGACCCCAATTTACGCGGCTGCCGTTGGCAGGTTCAGCGGTTAGCTTGGCGATCAGTTGTCAACCGACGACTGTCAACCGCGTCAACCGTGTCAACTCTAAAAAAATTGGCCTTCACTAGCGAAAGCTCGGGTCCGAACTACCCGCACGATGACGCTCGTCCGGAAGGACCCGAAGCAGTGTCTCGGGTTTCCGTCGTTGGTTTCGGCGCTCTCTGGGTGTGCGCGTGTCGGCTCAGGGAAGGCTTCCACGCGCCTTCGACCGAGGCTTCGGCAAAATCGATGATCCGGGCTTGCGCACGGCAGTCGTAAAGGCGCTTCGCAAGGGCTTGGAGTTCATCGTCTTGCACAGCTATTTCAACTCCGTAACTGCGAACAGCTTAGCATGGCGCGCCGAATGCTGGACATGAGAACCAACAAACTACCCAAGCAGATCGCAAAATGAGTACAGCAGAACGATACGATCAGGTGTTAGGTGTGTGCCCCTGCGGCAAAGGAAAAGTCATCAGGCACGTTGTCAGCTGGGATAATCCGTGGAGTGGCACTGATGCCTCTGTCCATTTGGAATGCAGCAACTGCGCCAGCGAGTGGGAGCTTGATCGTACTGGGTCCACCCTGACACTCCGAAGCTCGTTGATGCCTGTAAACAGCGCATTGAGGGAAGTGTCAGCAGCGCGGGGGGCGCTCGATCGCTACCTCCGAGCACTCGCCGGCCAACATTTCAACGACTGCGCTCTAAAATCCAAGAAAATGGAGCATGCACTCCTCGTTGAATTGAAGGTTTATGGCGCGTCATACGGCACGTATCTGAAGGATCGAAAAACACGGTCGATGGCCGAAGTCTGCCACCTGGGCGGAAATCAGAAATTTGTGGAGGAGTTGATCGCCCAACGTGGGGATCGCAACCAGGTGGACGCGTTGAAGCGGGTCATCTCCGAAAAAGATGCCGCGCTCAACAATGCAAATGCGCAGGTTGTTAGATGGCAAGTATGTAAGACGCCTTGATCGGCAACATCGATTTTGAGGGTGGGATGAAGCCAGGCGAACGATTTCCCCTGCCTAAGGCCGTCGCGAAAATTTACGCGGCCGTCGAAGAGCTGAAAGCGGAATTCCCCGGCAGGCCCTTCACGCCAGACGGACACCTGGTTGGCTCAATCGGCGAGGTGATGGCACGGAAGGTGTTCGGGTTCGATCTGTACCCCCCGTCCAATAAGGGGCATGACGCAAACTGCAAAACCAGGGGTGACGTGGAGGTCAAAATAACAGCGGGAAAGAGCGTGTCTTTCTATGGCGATTGCAATCACCTGATCGTCCTCAAGATCGTCTCGCCGACCGAGGGCGAAATCATTTACGATGGTCCTGGCGCACCGGTGCTAAAGATCGCTGGAGCCAAGCAAAAGAATGGCCAGCGCCGCGCATCGCTTAGAAAAATTATCGGACTCAGGTGAGAAGCCTATATGTCGGAAGCAGACCAGCAACAGAAAATCATCAGCCTGCTTGAGACAGCCCATAATTGACGGTCAGTCGTCAACCGGCGACGTCAACCGCGTCAACCTTGTCAACTCTAAAAAAAATGAGCTTCGCTAGTGAAAGCTCGGGGTGCGAACCCCCCGCACGGCTATGCGTGTCCGGAAGGACCCGAAGCGACGTCTCGGACTTGCGTTATGGGTCTCAGCACGGTGGATCACATCTCGGCTCTTCATCCGTGATGGCGATGCAATACTATCTACCAGGTGCTGTGGGCATTTAATGAGTTGCTCAGTCGAATGCGACTTTGTCGCCAATTCGTATTGTGCCTGACACGGCGACGACGGCATAAACGCCGGCACAAGGGAACGCGCCTAAGTCGCCTAGCTTGATTCTGTTGTCGCGGACGAGCGCACGCAGAATATCGGAATCTTTAGGCAAATCCTGTTGAGCCAGCGTCACCATCACGCATCGCGGATCGTGCAGCGCCACACTCAATCGGACTGTTTCGCCAAACTCCAGTGTGCGACCAATCCAATCGTTCTCAACAAAGCCATTTGGTTCGGTCTTCAAAATTACATTCATACGGAACCGCCGCGCATCGAACTTGCTTTGCGGCTGAATTTGTGCGAGCCGAACGAGCGTAGATGAGGTGAGGACTGAAACTGGAAATACGTCGAGGAACGAACCGACCGGGAGCGGGGATTTCATACCGAGCGATGCAAACAATGCAGAGCCGAGCTTTTGCTGGACTACGGCGTCTCGATTGCCTGCGGGATCCGCGCCTTCAATATCAGGATGGTACTGATCGACTGTGAAATCTTCCGGCGCCGACTGCTTCAGGGCGACATTTCGCTTGAAGTATGCCGATAGAAGCCGGTTGACATCGCTAGAGTCGCTTCGGACGACTGTGCCGTCCGGCAATGAAATATTTACCGGTGGTGTGCTGCCGCCGATTTGCGGGGGCTCTACGAACTTCGCCCCAAAGTTCAATATGTCGGGGAAGAGCTTGGCGCTCTTGGCGCTAACGACCCTTCCGGTGTCGGTGTCGATCAGGGCATAGGCTCTGTCGCCCAGCACACCGCGCTCAGTAATCGCTGCCTCTTTAAGCTTTTCGCCCCGCATTGACTTTATCGGAAACCGCCAAAGGTTCTCAACCGTGCCAACAATAGTCATCGAACTCTCGGCTTTCGCGTCATCGCCCAGAGCTGCGGTGCTCCGTTGAACGGCCTCGGCTCCCCGGTCACTTCAAATCCGAGCTTGCGGTAAAACGGCAATGTCTGTGGAAACGGCGTTTCGAGATAGCACGGCAGCATCGCGGCGTCGGCACTCTGTAGCACTGGCGCCATGAGCTTCGCTCCGATATTGCGGCCGCGTTGGTTGGATTCGAGGCCAATAAAGAATAGATACCAATGCGGATGGTGAGGGTGCGTCTCCTCCAATCTGGCAAATCCCTCCATAAGCATTGCTCCGGCGCGCGGCGACAGCCGGAGCACGCGATGGCGTGTGACTAACCTGCCAATCCGCGCTCGGATACTGGTAGCTGCAGAATTTGGTGGCCGCCATACCGCGGCGCCAATGAGCCTCTTCTCATCGAACGCGCCGTAGACATGGTCGAATTGCAGATGGGCGCGTACTACGTCGCTGAAGAACAGTTCGAACACCCTTCGCCGCAAGCGAGGTTCGGGAAAGTGAAAGCAAAAAATCGGATCATCCCTGAATGCATCTGCCAGTAAATCAACGGCGCTTCGGACATACGCCGCCGGTAGCTGCTCGATAACAAATTGATCCAAGTTCTCAGCCACCACAATTAGACATCCAGTAAGATCGCTCATCGTGCCGGCTCAAGCCGAGCCGCAGCAAGCGATTTAAAGGGGCCATTCCGATGTCGTTCAGGCTCAATGCCGTCATCATTTTGGCCCGCTCCGGACATGTCCGATCTCTCGCCAATAGCTACGAAAAGAGAACCTGCCGAATTGGTCGAGCGGTGCAACTAGAACCATTGTAGCGACAGATCAATCAATATTGGCGTGGTCTCGCAGCACCGCAATTCATTCGAAACAAGTCTATCCGCGCAGTGACCGGATGTCGAAGGCCGCGATCGGGCGATAGAACCCTTTCAGTTCCAGCTCTCCGACCGGTGTGGATTCCGTCAGCGTCTCGACCGCGGTGTGCACCTTGCCGTCTACTAGGATTTGGCCGCTCTTGGCTTCGCCGCAAAGCCGCGCCGCAAGGTTCACCACGCGACCGATCGCGGTGTAGTCGAGGCGGCCCTCCGAACTGATGCGGCCGAGCGTGGCATAGCCGTGCGCGATGCCCATGCCGAAGCCGAGATCGTGGCCGTGCTTCTTCCATTTGCCCGCCAGCACCATCACCCGGTCACGCATCTCGACCGCCATCTTTACGGCGCGTTCGCACGGGTCAGGGCAGGGGATCGGGTCGTTGAACAGGATCATCAGGCCGTCGCCGGCGAACCGCTCGAGTGTGCCCTCGAAGCTGTTGATGAGGCCTGCGAGGCTGCCGTGATACTCGCGCAACACCGCCATCACCTCTTCGGGCTCGGCAGTCTCGGCGAAGGCGGTGAAGCCGCGCAGGTCGCAGAACACGATGGTGACGTCGCGGCGGTGGCTGTCGAGCAGCTTCTCGCCGCCGGAGCTGAGCACCAGCTCGGCAATCTGCGGGGAAAGAAAGCGCTTCAATCCGGACATGCGCTCAATCTCCCGGAGCTGCTCGGCGACGCGCTGCTCAAGGCCTTTGTTTAACTCGGCGATCTCGTCGTGCATCTGCTTTAGCCGCAGCACGGACTTTACCCGTGCCAGCAGCGCGGTCTGGTCAATCGGTTTGGTGAGATATTCGTCGGCGCCGGCTTCGAGGCCTGCGATCACGTCCTTGCTGTCGGCCTTGGCTGTGCACATGATGATAGGCGTGAACGGCATCGTGGCGTCCGTCTTGATCCGCTGGCAGACCTCGATGCCGTCGAGCTTGGGCATCATCACGTCCAGCAGAATAAGGTCGGGTAGATGCTCCTTAGCGGCCGCGAGGGCTTCCTCGCCGTCGGCAGCCTGCTTGAGGTCGTAGCCGTGAGGGCCGAGCCGCGCCATCAGGATGTCGCGGTTGGTCTCGTTGTCGTCGACGATCAAAATGCGTGCCGGGTTATGCATAACTCAGAGCACATCCGAATAGGTTTGTTATTCTTCAACGAATGACCTGTCATGAAAAGCGGCATCTCAAGAGACCGATGGTTGATCTCGCGGTCGACAGTGAACCAGCGCGTTAGGGAGAAGGTCCGATGCATCGGCTAACTCTGCGCCTCGGCAGCGGCATATCCTGCGAAAGCCGACATCGATGCCGACTTGAACAAAAGGTATTTCAGCTATGCGGTCCACGTACTAGTGCCGTTCAGAATTTGTGATGAATTTTCCTGCATAAGGCTTGGGAGGTCCCAGATGAAGTTAAAGATCGCATGTACTTTGCTATTGCTTGCCGTAAGCTCGGCCCACGCACTTGATCTTGAAGATTCTATGCAGGTCTGGAGACGTTCACCCAATGCCCTTCGTGTGAAGGTATTGGCAAATCCGGCCGTAGCCGCCCAGGTTGGCGGGAATCAAGCGCAGGTACTCGCCTGCATGAATCAGGTGACCGATCCAAAAGCACTAAGCGAGAAGACCGTGAAAGAGACGCTCGCATCATGCGTCAACGGCAGATGAGCCATTTGAAAAGCTTTGCAACAGTCTTGTTACCGCGGCGACTTTTGACCGCCAGGTCCAATGCGGGCGTGGACCATAGGCTAACTTGCTGTCGATCCCATTGTTGATTTCATGATGGACAACCAGCTTTTAGGCGCAAGGATCTTTAAGCCCAGGCGATCAGGCGCCAGACAGCGGCGTTGAGGATAGTTGCGAAGGCCACCCACAGGGCAAGAGGAACGAGCAGCCAACCCGACATCCGGTCGAGACGATAAAACGTGATCATGCCAAGGATGATGAGCGCGAACTGGGGAATGATATTGATACGTCCCAGCAGAGGGTTATGAAGCGCAAAAAACATCCATGACCAGGCTGCGTTCAGAACGAGTTGCCCGAAAAAGAACAGCAGCGCCACTGATCGCTGACCGGAATTCGGAAGCCGCATAATCCTCCATGCGGCAAACGCCATTAGTATATAGAGCGTTGTCCAAACGGGACCGAAGATCCAGTTCGGCGGGCTGAACGCCGGCTTCGTGAGCCCGCCGTACCAACCAAGGTTGGGAAAAGTTGCGAGCTGGCCTAGCCCGGATGCGATGACGACCGCCAATCCGACGATCACGCCAAATACAATACTGCGAAATCTAGGGGATGCGATCGTAAGCATCTGCGCACGCTAGCGCAGTCCGAAGAGTTGGACCAGCAAGCCCCTCTGCGGCTCAGTTAGCGCTCTATCCTTCGCCTTTCCAGCGCCTTATCCGCGCCGTCTAACAAACGGGGCAAGCGCCGAAGCCCTGCTAAGCGCGTTTGAGCACTCCCTTTACCTCTTTGAAGACGAACTTGCGGCGCTAAGGAAACAGCGGTAGGCCGCCTCAATTGCTGGCCTCTTTCTTTTCCCGCGTTTCAATGTCGTCGAACTCGCGCCGCGTTCCTCTGCGTTTCGCAACCGTCAAAGGCATGGTAAAATTTGGTATGAAACGTCTGCTACCGGTTCTCGCATGTGGCAAATGCGGCGGAGCTATGAAGATCGTTCGCGCTGAAACTGGCGACGAAGATCTGGCCGAACTGACCTATCAATGCGTCGTCTGCCAGCACGTAGTAACAATTGAAGGCGAAGAGCCAAGCCAACAGCGAAAAACCTGAGGCGACAACGCTCTCGGGACAGTCCACGAGATCGGCCGGCCCGTCCTTGCCCTCCGGATCACAGTTCTCGCGGCAGTCCGTCAGGTGCGCCCTGACGCATTGAGCCCTCACGATTTGCCTGCGTGCCACTCAGCTAGCTGAGCACGCTCTGATCTTGCCGCCATGGAACCTAAATCGCCGCCACGCGGTTAGTGCGGTCGCGTATGAGCTGTTCAGAAAAGGGGACCGTTGGCAGCCTCGTCTGGGGCGGCTGGGAAATCGATGACGACATCTTCTCGAGAGTCAGAAGTCGGAGACGGGCCACGCATCTCCAGCGGCAACGCCGGCCTCGACCATATTCTTTGCGGAGGCCTGGACCCCAACCGCATGTATCTCTACGAGGGGCGGCCGGGGACGGGCAAAACCACGCTGGCGATGCAATTCTTGCTTGAAGGAGCACGGCAGAATCAGCCGGTACTCTACGTTGCGCTGTCCGAATCCGAAGCGGAGCTGAGACTCGTCGCACGACGGCATGGTTGGTCCTTGAATGGCATCGATATCTTCGAGCTCGTGCCCCCGGAAACCACACTCGATCCCGAGCGAGAGTTGACGGTTCTGCATCCGGCAGAAATCGAACTCAGCGAAACCATCAAGCTGATATTCGATAAGATCGAGCAGCTGAGCCCCGCGCGCGTTGTAGTCGACAGTCTATCAGAACTTCGTCTGCTCGCTCAAAATCCAGTCCGCTATCGGCGGCAGGTTTTGGCATTAAAGCACTTCTTTATGAAACGAAACTGCACCGTGGTCTTGCTGGACGACCTCACGTCTCGAGATGCAGATCTGCAGCTTCATTCAATCTGCCATGGAGTCGTGTTGCTTGAGCAGCTGGCAATCAATTACGGCGCCCAACGCAGGCGGCTCAGCATCGTAAAATGCGCGGCATCGAGTTTCGGGGGGGATATCACGATCTATCTATCAGAAGAGGCGGCTTGGAGATTTATCCCCGCCTTATTGCTGCAGAACATCACACTCCATTCACGGGAGACTTCACGCCCAGTGGCAATCACGAACTCGATAATCTTTTGGGTGGCGGACTGGAGCGAGGGACAAATGCCTTGCTCCTCGGTGCGGCAGGAGTAGGCAAATCATCGCTGGCTCTGACTTATGCAATTGCCGGAGCAAAACGCGGCGAGCACGCGGTGTATTACGCATTCGATGAAGGGCGAGGCACGTTAGAGGCCCGGGCGCGGACCCTTGGGCTCGGGTTGGATTCGGTCTTGCAAAGGGGCCGTCTTCGAATTCAGCAGATCGATCCGGCTGAGCTCTCGCCAGGTGAGTTCGCCGCAAACGTGCGCGACAGTGTGGAACGCCTCAACGCCAGAATCGTCGTGATTGACAGCTTGAACGGGTATCTCAATGCGATGCCTGACGGTCAATTTCTGATTCTGCAGATGCACGAACTGCTCAGTTACATGGGCCAACAGGGCGTGCTCAGCATTCTGGTGCTCGCCCAACATGGTTTGACAGGCCCAATGGAAACACCGGTGGACATCAGCTATCTCAGTGACGCGGTGCTGATGCTTCGGTATTTCGAGCACGGAGGCGAGGTGCGGCGCGCGCTTTCCGTCGTCAAGAAGCGTAGCGGCCGACACGAGCACACAATCCGCGAATTTCAGCTGACGCCAAACGGCATTAAAGTGGGGCAGCCCCTCACCGGATTTAGCGGTTTGTTTTCTGGCACTCCTCGCTACGTGGGGGAAGGCGCGCCTCTGTTTTCCGCGCAGAAAAATGAAGCCGGCTGAAAACATTGCGCTTCGCGTGCTCGTCCTTGCTCCGATCGGCCGGGATGCCCCAGCTTCGGTCGATCTGCTGCGCAAAGGCGGTTTGGCGGCACAGGCCTGTGACAGTCTTGGATCGTTGCTCCAGGAGCTGAAATCGGGTGCTGGAGCGGTGTTCGTGGCCGAAGAGGCCTTGTTCAAGGCTGACCTTGCTGTCCTCGAGAATTGGATTGCGGAGCAACCGGCATGGTCCGATCTGCCGTTCATCATCCTCACCAGCCATTTGGATCATCCAGCGATCAAGAATTGGCGTCATAGCCTTGCTGTGAAGTTGCGGAATGTCTCGATGCTCGAACGGCCAATCCAGTCAATTACCTTGACAAGTGCCTTGCAAACCTCGTTACGGGCCCGTCGCCGGCAGTACGAGATCAGAGGACTCATCGAGGCCCGCGAACAAGCAGCACGCGAACTAGAAGAACTAGTGGCCGCGCGAACGCGTCAACTGAAGGAAGCAAACACGGAGCTCACTCGCCAAATTGCGGAGCGTGAAAGCCTGGAAGCCTCATTGCGGCAATCGCAAAAGATGGAGGCGGTAGGCCAGCTCACCGGCGGACTTGCCCACGACTTCAACAATATGTTGACCGGGATCGGGGGAAGCTTGGAGTTGATGAAGAAACGCCTATCGGAAGGCAATACGGAAGGTCTGGACCGTTACATCACGGCAGCTCAAGCCGCGGTTAAGCGTGCCGGTGTGCTCACGCATAGACTGCTTGCGTTCTCGCGAAGACAGACGCTTGAACCAAAGGTGACGGACGTCAATCGGCTTGTTGCTGGTATGGAGGAACTTATTCGTCGAACGGTGGGACCTTCCATTGAACTCAAAGTCAAGGCCGCGGCCGGACTATGGGCTACCCTTGTTGATCCCAACCAGCTCGAGAACGCCTTGCTCAATCTATGCATCAACGCGCGCGACGCGATGCCCGCCGGAGGTCAATTGACCATCGAGACCACGAATATGCCTCTTGACGAAAAGGCGGCCCGCGAACGGGATCTCACGCCTGGTCAGTATATTTCACTGTGCGTGACAGATACGGGTGTAGGCATGCTGCCCGATGTCGCGGCCCATATATTTGAGCCATTTTTTACTACCAAGCCCTTGGGTGAAGGGACGGGACTAGGCCTTTCCATGATTTATGGATTCGCAAAGCAATCGGGCGGGCAGATTTCCGTTCACACTCAGGTCGGAAAAGGCACCACAATGTGCCTGTACCTTCCTCGTTGCGCCAATGAGGCCGATGTCGACAGTGAAAACGATACCGGCAAGGCCGTAGGCTTGGCTGGAGAAGGAAAGGTAGTCCTATTGATCGACGACGAGGCGACAATCCGAATGCTCGCTGCAGAGATGCTCGAGGAGGTCGGATTTTCGGTGGTGGAAGCATGGGACGGACCATCCGGTTTGCGGGTGCTTCAATCATCCACGTCGATCGACCTTCTGGTCACCGATGTTGGGCTTCCCGGCGGGATGAATGGGCGACAAGTGGCAGATGCCGCAAGATCTTTGCGGCCCCATCTCAAGACACTGTTCATCACCGGGTATGCGGAAAATGCGGTGATCGGCAACGTACAGCTTGGACAAGGAATGCACATCCTGGCCAAACCATTCGAGATGGAACTTTTAGTTCAGAAAGTACAAGAAATGCTCAGTGATATCGCCACAAGCGGCGGATGAAACGCCTCGTCATTCGATTTCAGCCGCCGAGTGCTCTTTGGGTGAGCAGTCCCCCTTGCGCGCGACGATCAAACAGCCGGTTGGGAGAATTATTGATCGAAGTGAGCGATCATGTTGAAGAGGAGGCGGCGTTTATCCCGTTGGGCGGGGCGCTTTTCACCTTGAGCAAACGGGCAAGCAATCACGCCGCTTCCTCGGAACGTTAAATGTCTGTGCAGCGATAAAGTTTCAAGCCGAAAAGGGCCTCACGCGGTGATGATGAAGTAGCTTGGCCTTTGCGTTCTCCCCAACTGAGGAGAGACATGTGACGAAAAGGATGGACAGCCGAGGGCGCAAGCAAGATTGCACTCACGCTAGTGCTCAGATGTCAGCCGTCCTCGCCTGGCGCGACGGCCAAGTCTAACTCGCACGCTCGTCGGCACTAAGCGAGGGACCTTCGACGGTCTTGTACGATCCACAACTGCGGCATCTGAACCGTTTGAGCTCGGGTAAGCTTGCTGCGGCGGGAATTGTGCAGAACTGCTCCATCCTGCTGTCGCAGACGGTGCACGACAGCGTCAGCTCCCGCAGCCTACTAAGCATTTGAATTTCCCTCCGCATCACAATTCGCGAACATGCGATGGTCAGGCGCTCCGAAGTGCGTCTGGCCACTCGACGTTCTTGATGATGTACGATCGAACCCCGGCCGGAGCGTGCACCTCAACAGAGTCGCCGCGGGACTTCCCAATAAATGCTCGTGCCGTGGGCGAAGAAACGGAAATCCTCCCGCACCTGACATCGGCCTCCGGCTCACCGACAATCTGCCAGGTCCTCTTGACGTGGCTATCTTCGTCCACGACGGTGATCTTTGCGCCGAACCGGACAACGTCGCCCGACTGCTTGGAGAGGTCGATCACTTCGGCGCGCGTGAGCTTGTCCTCGAGTTCGGAAATACGACCTTCGTTCGTAGCCTGAGCTGCGACTGCAGCCTGGTATTCGGAGTTTTCGGTGAGGTTCACATCGTCTGTCATCGCCTGCTGCAGACGTGCGATGATCTTCGGGCGTTCGATATGGAGCCGATCTTTCAGCTCTTGCTGAAGGGCTTCGTATCCGGCTGATGTCATAGGCAAGGTGTTCATTGATCGCTCCAAAGCGCCCTCCCAACCGCCAAATGGACGCAAATGTTCCCAATACGGAGATGAATTCGCCCTCAGTGCATTTTTTCGATTGAGGGTTTCACCTTGTGAAGCAACTCGGGCCAGTGCAAGGCGACGAGTGCGTGCAAGGCCGGCGGGCCGTCCACGACGACGGCGCTCATGACAAACGCATGCACAGTCTCAAGATCGTTCAAATCTAACGGCACTTGGATGACGCCACTCATATAGCCCCCGACGTAGATAGGACGGGGAGTCCAGCTGAAGCTGGACTCCCCTCGCTGCCTCAATAGTCCATTCCCCCCGGGGCAGCGTGAGCGGCTGGCTCTTTCTTCGGCTTGTCCGCGACCAACGCCTCCGTGGTGATCAACAGGCCTGCAACCGAAGCGGCATCTTGCAGCGCCGTGCGCACCACCTTGGCTGGATCGATCACGCCGGCGCCAACCAAGTCTTGATACTCGCCGGTCGCAGCGTTGAAGCCCCACGCGTACTTGTCGTTCTCGAGGAGCTTGCCAACCACCAGGGAGCCATCCTCGCCAGCATTCTGCACGATCTGGCGAGCCGGCACCTGGATCGCGCGGCGCACGATGTCCACGCCGGCTTTCTGATCCGGGTTGGACGGGTTGATAGCCTGCAAGCTCTTGAGCGCGCGCAGCAACGCGACACCGCCGCCAGGAAGAATGCCCTCCTCGACGGCTGCACGCGTGGCATGGAGCGCGTCGTCGACGCGGTCCTTGCGCTCCTTGACCTCGACCTCGGTCGCGCCGCCGACACGGATGACAGCTACGCCGCCTGCGAGCTTGGCCAGACGCTCCTGCAGCTTCTCACGGTCGTAGTCCGAGGTGGTCTCCTCGATCTGCGCCTTGATCTGAGCGACACGGGCCTCGATGTCCTTCTTCTTGCCGGCGCCCTCGACGATGGTGGTGTTTTCCTTTTCGATCACGATCTTCTTGGCGCGGCCGAGCATCTGGAGCTTCACGTTTTCGAGCTTGACGCCCAGATCCTCGGAGATGGCGGTGCCGCCGGTCAGCACGGCGATGTCTTCGAGCATTGCCTTCCGACGATCGCCGAAACCCGGTGCCTTGACTGCCGCGACCTTCAGGCCACCGCGCAGCCTGTTCACGACCAGAGTGGCAAGCGCTTCGCCTTCGACATCCTCGGCCACGATCAGGAGCGGCTTGCCGGTCTGCACCACCGCCTCGAGCAGGGGCAGCATGGTCTGGAGCCCCGTGAGCTTCTTCTCGTGGATCAGCACATACGGGTCTTCGAGCTCGACCTTCATCTTCTCCGTGTTGGTCACGAAGTACGGGGACACGTAGCCCCGGTCGAACTGCATGCCTTCGACGACTTCGAGCTCCGTTTCGAGGCTCTTGGCCTCCTCGACGGTGATCACGCCATCGTTGCCGACCTTCTGCATCGCCTCGGCGAGGAAGCGCCCGATTTCGGTGTCGCCGTTGGCCGAGATCGTGCCGACCTGGGCGATTTCAGAATTCGAAGTGACCTTCTTGGCGTGGCTCTTGAGATCGGACACGACCGCTTCCACGGCGATATCGATACCGCGCTTCAAATCCATCGGGTTCATGCCCGCGGCCACGGCCTTCGAACCTTCCTTGACGATGGCCTGCGAGAGCACCGTAGCGGTGGTGGTACCGTCGCCGGCGAGATCGTTGGTCTTGCTCGCGACCTCACGCACCATCTGGGCGCCCATGTTCTCGAACTTGTCTTCGAGTTCGATTTCCTTGGCGACAGTGACGCCGTCCTTGGTGATGCGCGGAGCGCCGAACGACTTCTCGATGACGACGTTGCGCCCTTTCGGGCCGAGCGTCACCTTCACTGCATTTGCAAGCGTGTCCACGCCGCGCAGCATCTTCTCGCGCGCTTCCGTGGAAAATCTCACTTCCTTGGCAGCCATGTTGGTAACCTCCTTCCTTCGATCTGCTTGGATTGATGACTACGCAGCTTTCTTGAGCCTGCCGGCCTCTTCGACGATGCCGAGGATGTCGCTCTCCTTCATGATGAGAAGATCCTCGCCGTCGATCTTAACCTCGGTGCCGAACCACTTGCCGAACAGCACGCGGTCACCAGCCTTGATGTCGATCGGAATCAGCTTTCCAGTTTCATCACGGCCACCGGGCCCTACGGCGACGACCTCGCCCTGCGAGGGCTTCTCCTTTGCGGTGTCTGGAATGATGATGCCACCTGCGGTCTTGTCATCGGCTTCGATGCGCCGAACGAGCACACGATCATGCAGCGGACGGAAGTTCATGAAATTCCTCCTTGCTCAGTCCATCGATGTCAAAGGGTCGGCCAGCTCCCCCGGCGCAACCGGCAGAACGAGTTGGTGCCCGTTCGCGAAGCTTCAAGACCCGCGCGTCAAAAAATTTTCGCTCCTCAGGAATCTGCAAAGCACCTGTCAGGATCGCGTAAGGATAAATCCAGGTCGCTAGCCCAGCGTTTGCAGAGGCCAGCGCGAGTATGAAGGGCGTTAGCATTGCCGTTTCAGTTTGTTTGCATGGAGAGCTGGAAGCCCCGCCACGCTCGTTGGCGGGGCTTCCGGATACGGACGGCGTTAAGCTCGCTTGGAGCGTCACGTCGTCAGCGATTTCAGGTGCCGCTGAACCCGTCTGGATCGTCATTCGACGCCAGAACAAGGGCGCCCATCGCAAGGAGAGCGGACAGAAGTGCGCCGACCAGCAAGAGCGACATGGGTCACCTCACTGCGGCATTCGCCCACCATCGCTGCGTCCCTTGGCGAGTTCGGCAGCGGCGACCGCAGCCTCGCTGACGAGGCCAGGCGCTTCCTCCTCGATCTGCTGCAAAGCATCGAGAACCCGCCGCATGCCAGGCTGGCGCAGCTCGTCGAGCTTCATCCATTTTCTATCCGCCATGGCTACATGCTCCTCGATGCAGCATCGGCATTCGATGACACCTGGGTGTCCGCGCCGATGGGCGGCAGGACGAAGTCACCGGTTGAACGGATGTCGCGTCCCAGCGGAAGGTCGCCCTTCGGCAGCTTGGTCTTGGTATTGAGATCAAGCCACGGCACGGTCGGTACCGGAGGCGGCAGGTACGTGTCGAGCCTCGGCTCCTGCCAATCACTTCTCTGCAAGATGCTCTGGCCTGCTGCGTAAGGCATCCAGAGGCAGACCGCCGCGACGGTCGCAAGCAATCGCTTGGTCATGGCGCACCTCACGCATAGGCGGCTCGGCCGCCGCGGTCGGTGCGATACCAGTCCTTCCA
Organism: uncultured Rhodoplanes sp.; assembly: GCA_936924235.1. Classification (GTDB taxonomy): domain Bacteria; phylum Pseudomonadota; class Alphaproteobacteria; order Rhizobiales; family Xanthobacteraceae; genus Z2-YC6860. The sequence continues at coordinate 21,777 of CAKZHN010000295.1, forward strand.
GCGACGGGCCCGGTTGATGAATTTGCCGTAGCTCGGTTGGGCGGCAGCCTCTCCGTCTAGTCGCTTCAACGCGTCCATGATGTCGTCGAAGCGGATGACGGGGGCAGACGGGGGACGGCGCAGGTCTGGGGCGGCCTCAACGGCGCAGGCGTCGGAGGCCCACGAGGCCAGGATTGCCCGCTTCTCCTGCACGGTCATATCCGGATCGTTGACGACCTCCATGGGGGTCCGGAAGGCCCCGGCGGGATGGAGGAGGCAGTCGAGCTCGAATTCCTTTCGGTTTGAGGTTTGGGTCATGGCCACATCCTTCGAAAAAGCGACATGGATCGAAGCGGGGAAGTCCGCAACAGGCCCCGAATTGGAGCGCCTGTCGGCGAACCGATTTAGAAAACGGCTTTTTGGTTTCAAGAGGCGCCGCCAAGAAAATTTTCCGGGGTGCAGATTACGTTAACGAGCGCCGCGTCCTTTTTTGCAGCGCAAAAACTTTTTTGCTCGTCGGGCCCTCTTGAAAATCGATCGGCCTTTTCTAACTCGACAGCCGCCGCACCAAGCGGTGCCGGACGCCCCCGGTCGGGGTCCGGCAAACCGGGCGCCCGATCGGTGTCTGGCGCTCCTGATCACCATGTTGCTCATGTGGAGGATATGGCAATGAGGACTTCCTTCGATCCCACCCCCTTCTGGCGTTCGACCGTCGGTTTCGACCGGGTCTTCGACCTTCTGAATGAATCGGCGCAGTGGTCAGGCGACGTGGCCTACCCGCACTACAACATCGAGAAAGCCGGCGAAGACCATTACCGGATCTCCCTCGCACTCGCCGGCTTCAGCCCTGACGAAATCACCATCACAGCCGAGCAGAACGTGCTCACCGTCGAGGGCAGCAAGACCGAGAAGGGTCAGACCGAATACCTTTACCAGGGCATCTCGTCTCGTCCGTTCCGTCGAGTCTTCAACATCGCCGACTATGTGCAGGTGAAGAACGCGGCGTTCGAGAACGGTCTCTTGAAGATCGACCTTGTTCGCGAGGTACCGGAGGCGATGAAGCCCCGTCGCATTGCGATCAACGGCAACGTCTCCAAGCCGACAATCGAGCAGAAAAAGGCAGCCTAACGATTATCGCTGCCGGCTCCGTGGCGCGCTCGTGTTTCGCGCCACGGAGCCGGCTGCCGATATGCGAGAGGAGATTGACAATGGCCGTTAGAGATCTCATTCCGTGGAATCGCAGCCGCGATGTTTCCGTGTGCCGCGACGACGAGCAAAACCCGTTTCTCGCCCTGCACCGCGAAGTCAATCGGTTGTTTGACGACGCCTTTCG
>CAKZHN010000296.1 GCA_936924235.1 uncultured Rhodoplanes sp.
AAGAAGAGAAGGCGCCGCCCCGGCGCCGCACTTTGTACGGGGCCGATGAATCACGTCTGTGATGAATGCTGACGTGATCCGCGCACGAGCAAATGCGCGTGTTGTTTGACATGTGAATCCGAAAGCCTAAGGGCGCGCCCGCGCCGCACGATCGGCCGACCATTCGGCGGAAAAGGAACTCACTATGGGCCGACTTTATGTTCCATAGATGGGGCTTTGAAGGTTCGCGCGCGGTAGCGACCTTTCGATGAAACTGGATTTGATTTCTTCACCATTCCGAAATGTGCCTCGATTTCCCGCGGTGAAGCCGCAAATGGCCGGACAAACGTCGGCTCGACGCGCGCCGGCAGGCGCAGCCTGCGTCCAGGCTCATCGTTTGACAGACTTCATCTGCAGTCCGTTCAAGCACTTCGGCGGGGCTGCCTGCTACCGGTCAGGCGCCGGCACTTCGAGACGTACTGTCTTGCGGATGACCGCGATCGTTAGACTTGGCGGTCAGATCGAAGCCGAGTTCCCGAATTACTTAAAACTGTTTCGATTAAACAAAGCGAAGATTTCATCGCCATCGGTACACCCGCACCAACCGAGCCTGATCAAGCCAAAAGAATTGGTGTCAGAGCGTCGGCGAAAGTTCGGGGACCATGACTACCAATAACAACAATGCCGCCGACACTTATCAGGGAATCTACGTTCAGGACACGCTGGCGAGCGCCAAGAACTCACTGTCCGACAGCGTCTACGCGTCGTCCTCGGTGACCGGCGTTTCGCTGAATCTGGTCTGGGGCCAGATCGAACCCGGCAAGGGCGTCTACGACTGGTCGTTGCTGGACAAGGAAGTCGAGCGCGCCGTGGCGAGCGGCAAGCAGCAAGCAGATCTCGCTTTCCGTGACTCCGAACCGTCCGGACTCTCCGCATTGGTTGTTTGACGAAGGCGCGCAGGCGCACACGTTCCACATTGCGCTGCATGGCACGGTGCGGCCGCAGGACATCACGATCGCGTCGCCCTGGGACCCGGTGTACCAGGCCGAATACGGCAACATGCTGAACGCGCTGTCCGATCATCTGAAATCGATTCCCGGCGCCTACGACGCCGTGAGCGTCGTGAAGATCGCGGGCATTGGCGTGACCACCGCCGAGCTCAAGCTGCCGACCTTGGGCAATGCGAACAAGCTCTGGCAGAGCCTGGGCTATACGCCCGATAAGGTCATCGCGGCCTGGAAGGCCTTCGCGCAGATGACCGAGAACGCGTTCTCGGGCAAGATCATGGCCGTCGGAGTGACCGAAAAGGACCTCTTCCCGACCATCGACAACAGCGGACACATCGTCTCTCAAAACAGCCCGACCCACGTCGACGTCACCGCGCAGGTGATCCAGGACGGCCTGCAGATGTTCGGCAGCGACTTCATGGTCGCGTGGGGCGGGCTCAGGGACGGCCGCGTGAGCGCCGTCGTCACGGCCGCGCAGCAAGAAGGCGCCATCGGCGGTTATCAGACCAATCACCTGCTGGCCTCCGGCGCGGGTTACGGGTCGCTGAACAACGCCACCGTTCCGACCAACGCGCAGTATCAGGCCATTCTTGATACCGGCATCCAGCAGGCCAACATTCACTATCTGGAGATCTGGGCGGGGGATGCGGCAAAGTATCCGCAGGCGCTGGCAGAGGCGGCGGCGCTGATCAAGCAATATGACGGCAGTGTCCAGCACACGATCGACAGCCTTACGGTCAGCGCGCCTTCGACCATCACCGAGCATGGCGACACGCTGACGGTCACGGGCGATACGCTGAACAAGGGCACGATCGCGGCCGACCACGGCGGCCAGGTGCTTGCGCAGGGCTTGTTCAGCAACAAGGGCATTGTGCTCGCAGACGGGGGCACGATCGACCTCCACAACTCCACGGCCGGCGTCAGGGACGTCAATTTCGGTCAGATGTCGGCGGCGGATAGCGGCCATCTGCATATCGCAGACGACATCGTCAACCGGGAAGACGCGGTGATCGCCGCCGAGCAGAACGGCACGGTGACGCTCGACGGCAACGTCACCAACCAGGGAACGATCGAAGCCAGCAGCGGCGGCTCCGTCTCCATCAATCTTACCGTCAACAACCACAGCGGCACGCTCGCGGTCGATGACGCCTTCATGTTCGTGAAGTCGATTACCGGCGGCGGCGACGTGACGCTCGACCACGGCGGCAAGATCGAGCTCGGCGGCGCCAGCAACGCCGACATCACCTTTGCGGCGGGTGCGCACAGCACCGTGGTGGTCGACCAGGCGGCGTCGTTCAAGGGCACGGTCACCGGCTTCGCAACCGGCGACAGCTTCGACTTCACCGGCATCAACCTCGCCGGCACGAAATTGAAGTACGTGGCCGACGCGACCGACCCGCATTCCGGCGGCGCCCTGCGGATCCAGGATGCCTCGAATGCGGTGCTCGCCAAGATCAACCTGGACGGCGACTACACGGGAGCCACTTTCACCGCGACCGACGACGGCCACGGTCATCTGCAGGTCCAGGTGCTGCACCACGACCTGCTTGTCTGAGCGCGTTCGGGCGGACCCCTGCCGGTCGCAGCCCGGATATCGAGCCAACTAAAAACCCCCGGCCGTTTGGCCGGGGGTTCTTTTACCTGTCGCGATGAGATCGCCTGATTTAGCGGCCGGCGCGGGCCATCGTCACCGAGATTTCGGAGATCTCGCTGCCCGGCGAGCGGATCGAGACGCTCTGGCTGTTGCCGCGCGTCGCGATCGAGATCGAAGCGTTGACGCCGACCGCCGAGGCCTGTGCGGTGATGTTGGTGGCGGTGGCGCGGCCGGAAAGATTGCCGTAGACCGACCGCGTGGTCTCGTTCCAGGAGCCCGAGATGGCGCCGTTGTCGTAGGTGACGTCGCTGGCGAGCTCGAACTTGTAGCCGTCGCTCGCGCAACGCAGGCTGATCGTCAGCGTCGCCTTGGATTCGCCGGCGCGATAAGTGCCGCGGCAGCGGATGCGCTCGCTGCCGCCGTTCTGGACCGTGATCTTGCCCTGGCCCGACCAGCTTCCGGTGAATTGGGCGAACGGATTATCCACGGCCACCGCGGCCCCGTTCAAAAGGAGGCCGAGACCGAGGGCTGCGGCAAAGGCGCCGGCCCTGAAGCCGGCCTTCGATACAAAGGAAGACGCATCGGTATCGGTTGGAGTGGAATTGGATTGGTTCATAGGTCAGCCAAATCGCGCGGTCCTTACAGCCTGCATCAATGCAAAGCCTTCGTCCGCGGTTCCCTGAGGTTGCGTGTCAGCCCGACTGCTTCTGACCGGCGAAATTACGCGGCCGTCGGTTGCTTGGTGCGGGCCTTGTTCTCTCTGATCTCGGTGAGCTTCTGATCGACGTGACGCGAAAACACGAATTGCGCGGGGCGCTGGCGATCAAGCGAAATCTCGGGCGCCATCTCGCCTTCGGTCTTGATGCCGCCGACCGCGTTGGCGAGAGCCTTCAGCGGGTGCTTGAAGGTGTCCTGCACGGCGGTCGCCTCGAAGCCCGAATGGACCATGCAGTCGGCGCACTTCTCGTAGTTGCCGACGCCGTAGGCGTCCCAGTCGGTGCTCTCCATCAACTCCTTGAAGGTCTTGGCGTAGCCTTCGCCGAGCAGGTAGCAGGGCTTCTGCCAGCCGAACACGGTGCGGGTCGGATTGCCCCACGGCGTGCAGTGATAGGTCTGGTTGCCGGCGAGGAAGTCGAGGAACAGGCCGGACTGGCTGAACGACCACTTCTTGCCGCCATCGCCCCGCTTGAAGATGTCGCGGAACAGCTGCTTGGTGGTCTGGCGGTTGAGGAAGTGCTGCTGGTCGGGCGCGCGCTCGTAGGCGTAGCCGGGCGACACGGTGATGCCGTCGACGCCCATCGCCATCACTTCATCGAAGAACTTCGCCATCCGCTCCGGATCGGCGTTGTTGAACAGCGTGCAGTTGATGTTGCAGCGGAAGCCGCGGGCCTTGGCCTGCTTGATGGCCGCGACCGCACGATCGTAGGTGCCGGCCTGGCAGACCGATTTGTCGTGGTCTTCCTTGTCGCCGTCCAGATGCACCGACCACACGAAATAGGGGCTCGGCTCGTAGTCCTTCATGCGCTTCTCCATGAGGAGCGCATTGGTGCAGAGATAGACGAACTTCCGGCGGGCGATGATGCCCTTGACGATGGTCGGCAGCTCCTTGTGCAGGAGCGGCTCGCCGCCGGCGATCGAGACCACCGGCGCGCCGCATTCGTCGACCGCGGTGAGCGCGTCCTCGACCGAGATGCGCTGGTTCAGGATCTCGTCCGGATAGTCGATCTTGCCGCAGCCGGCGCAGGCCAGGTTGCAGCGGAACAGCGGCTCCAGCATCAGCACCAGCGGATAGCGTTTCCGCCCCGACAGATGCTGGCGGATGAGATAGCTGCCGACGTGAATCTTCTGAAGGAGAGGAATACCCAAAATGACCGCCTGATTTCGATTGGAGTTACGTTTGCCGGGTCAGACCATTGCGTTGACTGTTCTCTGCCCGTGAGGGCACCGAAAGGCTCCTGTCGCCAGTAGTCTCCTGTCGTCAGAGGCGCCTGTCCGTAGCCAGAGGGACGACCGCGGCGCGGCATAACCCTTGATATCTAACATTTTGAGCCCGGGGTGCAATGGCAGGACGGCCACATCCGGCCGGTCGGGTGCCGGGCCTGAAGACGCGGGGGCCGGGGCAATTTCGCCTCCGGATGGCATGCGCCATGCTTGTGACGGGGCTCAATTGTGCGTTGAAACGGTCGACAGCGGCGGTCCTTTGTGTGACATAGCCGCCAAAGCGGTCGGGGGGTGGCGGAACGGGACCTCGGCGGAGAACGAGGAACGATCCTTTCATCTTCGGATTTTGGCTTTATGGTCCAGTCACTTCGGCTTTTCCGGAAGCACCGCCTCGCGGCCCCAGACCTGACCCGCGACCCGGTGCGGCCCACGGCCCGATGTTCACGCTTTGATTGCGCGCTCACACGATAGTGACGGTCGGGATCAAGGCCTCGCTTGCTGGCCAAGCCATTATCAGGAACCCCGGTTTGACGCATGAATAAGAAAGATTCGGCATGTTTCGTACTGAGACGCCGGCGGCGCGCCGCGGCGACGCTCAGCGCGCCCGCGTTCCGGGGCAGCCGACAGCGGCATGGGCACGAATCCCGGAAAAACGTTGAATCATGCTGGTAACCGCCGTCAAACATCTGGTTGAGCGGTGCAGCCGTCACGCCTGGGCGGTGCTCGTCGCCGCAGCGGTCATCGCCGGCGGTTCGGGCGTCTACACCGCGCGGCACTTCGCCATCACCACCGATATCAACAACCTGCTCGCGCCCAATCTGGAATGGCGCAAGCGTGAGCGGGCCTATGACGCGGCGTTTCCCGGCTCGGTCAATTCGATTCTGATCGTGATCGATGGGGCGACGCCCGAGCTTGCCACCGAGGCATCCTCGCTGCTGGCGAGCCGGCTCAAGCAGCAGACTTCGCTTTTCAAGTCGGTCAAGCCGCTTGATCGCGATCCGTTCTTCACCAAGAACGGCCTCCTGTTTCAGTCCGAGGCCGAGCTTGGCGACACCACCCGCGGGCTCGCCTCGGCCGGTCCGATCATCGGAACGCTGGCCACCGATCCGTCGCTGCGCGGCCTGACGCGCGGCCTGTCGTTCGGGTTGCTCGGCGTGCAGTCCGGCGGCCAGAAGCTCGACGACCTGGTGCGGCCGCTGTCGATGGCGGCGGACACGGTCGACAAGGTGCTGGCGGGCGAGCCTGCGAGCTTCTCCTGGCACCAGCTCCTGACCGGCGCGACGCCGGAGCCGAAGGACCTGCGCCGCATGATCGAGACCCTGCCGGTGCTCGATTACACCGCGCTCGAGCCGGGCGAGGCTGCCAGCACGGCGATCCGCAAGGCCGCGGTCGATCTCAAGCTCGCAGAAGACTACCGCGCGCGAGTGCGCCTGACCGGACCGGTGCCGATGGCCGACGAGGAGTTCGGCACCATCAAGGAGGGCGCGCTGGTCAATTCCGCGGCCACCATCCTGGTCGTGCTGGTGATCCTGTGGCTGGCGTTGCGTTCAGGACGGATCATCCTCGCGGTGTTTCTCAACCTGTTCGTCGGCCTCGCCGTGACCGCGGCGCTCGGCTTGATCGTGGTCGGCGCGCTCAACCTGATTTCGATCGCCTTTGCGGTGCTGTTTGTCGGTCTCGGCGTCGACTTCGGCATTCAATTTGCCGTTCGTTACCGCTCGGAGCGCCACGAGAACGGCGATCTGCGGGTGGCGCTGTCGAGTACGGCAGGCAAGATCGGTGCGCCGCTGACGCTTGCGGCCGCGGCAGTCGCTGCGGGCTTCCTGTCGTTTGTCCCGACCGACTATCGCGGCGTTTCAGAGCTCGGCCAGGTCGCCGGAATGGGCATGCTGATCGCCTATTTCACCAGCGTCACTGTGCTGCCGGCGCTGCTCACCATCCTCAGGCCGCCGGGCGAGCCCGAGGAGGTCGGCTACCGGGTGTTCGCGCCGGTCGACCGCTTTCTCGAACGGCACCGCATCGCGGTGGTCGGCGGCACGGCGCTGGTCGCCATCGCGGGGCTGCCGCTTCTGATGCATCTGCATTTCGACTTCAACCCGGTGAATCTGCGCAGCAGCAAGGTCGAATCGGTCGCGACCTTCCTCGATCTGCGCAACGATCCGACGGTCGCGGTCAATGCGATCAACGTGCTGGTGCCGAACCTGAACGACGCCGACGCGACCGCCGAGCGTCTCAAGAAGATTCCCGAGGTCGACCAGGTCACGACGGTGAAGAACCTCGTCCCGACGGACCAGGAGCGCAAGCTTGCAATGATCCGCGGGCTTTCGCGCCAGCTGCAGCAGTCACTGTCGGCCGAGGACGGCGCACGCGCTCCGTCCGATGCGCAGAACATCGCGGCGCTGCAGAGCACCGCCGACACCCTGTCGCGGCTCGCGGCGTCGGCCAACGGCCGCGGCAGCGAGCAGGCGAGGCGTCTCGCGGCAAGCCTCTCCAAGCTTGCGCAGGCCGACCCATCGAAACGCGAGGCGGTCGAAGCCGCCTTCATCGGGCCGCTGAAGACCGCGCTCGGCGAGCTGCGTGACTACCTGCAGGCCGGTCCGGTGTCGGTCGCCAATCTTCCGGAGAGCGTGAAGAGCCAATGGGTGACGCCCGACAACCGGGTGCGCGTCCAGGCCATACCCAAGGGCGATCCGAACGACAACGACACGATGCAGCATTTCGGCCGCGCCGTGCAGGCGCAATTTCCAGAGGCGGTCGGCACGCCGATCTCGCTGCTGGAATCCGGCCGCACCATCGTGAATGCCTTCATCATGGCGGGCTTCTATGCGCTGGTGTCGATCGCGATCCTGTTGTGGATCGTGCTCAGGCGCTTCGGCGACGTGCTGCTGACGCTCATTCCACTTCTGGTCGCGGGCGTGATCACGCTCGAGGCCTGCGTGCTGATCGGCATGCCGCTCAACTACGCCAACATCATCGCGCTGCCGTTGCTGCTCGGTGTCGGCGTCGCCTTCAAGATCTACTACATCATGGCGTGGCGGGCGGGGCAGACCGATCTGCTGCAGTCGAGCCTGACCCGCGCCGTGATCTGGAGCGCGCTCACGACCGCCACGGCCTTCGGCAGCCTCTGGCTGTCGAGCCATCCGGGCACGTCGAGCATGGGCAAGCTGCTGGCCCTGTCGCTGGTGACCACCATGTTCGCCGCCGTGCTCTTCCAGCCGGCGCTGATGGGCAAGCCGCGCGTCCAGGCAGTCCCTGAACCGGCCAAGGAGCCCGAGCCGGTCAAGCAGTCCGAGCCGGCCCAGGCTTGACCGGCCGGGCCTTTGAACCAAAACCCCGGGATTTCCGACAGAGGCTGTGCGGGCCGGCCACACGGCTGGAAAATCCCGACAAATCGGTCACTTGCGGGATGGTGCGACACATGGGAACTTAGTTAAGGCTTTTGGGAACTTTTTTGCGTAGGTTTGGATTGATTGGTTTCGAGATGGGCGGGGGCTTATCGAAATCCTTCGGTTGGAGCGGTCGAAACCGCCACGGCTATGCTGGGGCTGCCGCGTCGTTTGCGGCAAGTTGGTGCTGGAGCAATGAATCCCTCTGATATTGATCTGAAGATGATGCGGCGCTGCGTCGAGCTGTCGGCCGATGCGGTGCGCGCCAATGAGTTGCCGTTTTCTTGCGTGATCTGCCGCGACGGCGAAGTCGTCGTGGAGACCACCAACCGCGTCGCCCGCGACGCCGACGTCACCCGCCACGCCGAGATCATCGCGATCTCCGAGGCGCAGCGCGTTCTCGGCCGCAAGGACCTGTCCGACTGCACGCTCTATTCCAACGTCGAGCCGTGCCCGATGTGCTCGTTTCCGATCCGCGAGACGCGCATCCGCCGCGTGGTCTATTCGATCAGCTCGCCGATGATGGGCGGCTTCTCGAAATGGGGCGTGCTGAGCGACCAGGAAATTTCCGACGTGATGCCGCAGGTGTTCGGCGGCGTGCCGCAGATCTCGGGCGGCCTGATGTATCGTGACGCAGCGGCGGTGTGGCGCAGCTGGAACCCGCTGTTCTGGTTCGGCATCCGCCTGCGCGGCTGCCTCGCCGAGTCCAACAACGACGCGATGGCGAGCCTGCAGGCCGGACAGCCGCCGCGCAGCCTGTGGAAGCGCTTCGCCGCGTTCCTGGCTCAGGCGCTTCCCGGCAAGCGCGCCGTGGAAGCGCCCGCGCGGCCGCAGGCCAAGAGCATCGCTTAGAGAGCATCGCCTGGAGATCGTCGCTTAGAGATCCTCGCTTGACGCAGGCCGCTATTTGACCGCGTCGGCGCCGGCCTGCGCGATTTGCGCATCCTGGTGCGACTGCACGCCCGATACGCCGATCGCGCCGACGATGGTGCCTTGGGACACGATCGGCACGCCGCCTTCGGCGACGCTGGCGCCGAAGGTCAGCACGCGAAGGCCCACGCCGCCGCCTGCGACTGCATCCTCGAACACTTTCGTCGGCCTGCGGAATTCCGCTGCGGTCTTCGCTTTGGCCTCGGCGATGCGCGCGGAGGAAAGCTGCGCGTTGTCGAGCCGGTGCAGCATCACGAGATTGGCGCCGGAGTCGACGATCGCGATGGCGACCGCCCAGCCGTTCTTGGTGGCCTCGGCTTCGGCCGCGGCCATCGCCTGTTTCGCGGCAGCAAGGCTGATCGGGGCGCCGTAAGGCGTGGTGGGTGGAGCGACCTGCTGTGCCATGGTGCTGATGTCCTCTAGGCGGCCGCGGCCTTGAAGCGCGGCGCAAGCACGGTGTTCTTCAACGTCGTGGCCAGCGCCGTCATCTCGTCGCGTGTGAGCGGCGAATAGGGCGGGTAGGGATCGCCGGCCGGAACGCCGATGAGATTCATCGCGGCCTTCATCGCCGGCGCCAATCCGCGATGCATCCACTTCGACGGAAACAGCGCAAACTGAAGCTGGATCTCGGCGGCGCGCTCGTAGTCCCTGGCGACGAACGCGTCGATTACCGCGCGGGCGATCTCTGAGCCCGGCGGCGGCATGGTCGCGCCGGAGCCGCCGAGCTGCAGCGTCGCCAGCAGCATCTGCATGGTGGTGTGGTAGCGGGCATGGCCGGCACGGTCGATCTCGACGATCAGCCGCGACACGCGGGCGAGGTCACGCGAGCTCTCCTTGATGAGCTGCACCTGCGGCAGCATGGCGAGCGCGACGGTGTCCGGGATCGACACGTCGGCCCCCGGACCCGGATTGAGATAGAGCGTGATGGGAAGCTTGGTCTCGCGGCCGATCGCCTCGAAATAGGCGATGAGATCGGCTTGTGTCGGCGCGCCGGCGAAGGGCCGCAACGGCGCCAGCACCTGAACGGCCGCGGCGCCGAGCTTCTCGGCCTCATGCGCCAGCGCAATGGCGGTGCGGAACGACGCGTGCGAGATGCCGACCATGACCGGGACGCGGCGGTCGGTGAGTTCGATGGTGCGGCGGATCAGGTTCCTGCGTTCTTCGAAATTCAGATAAGTATATTCCTGCGTCTCGACTCCGGCCGCGACGATCATCGTCGCCCGGCAATCCTTGACGATGTAGTCGATCTGGCGCGCCAGCGCGGGCTCGTCGACCGCGAGGTCGGCCGTGAACGGGGTGAGCGGCGCGACAATCAATCCCGGCTCGGACAATCTTGACGCGGACATGGCGGTCTCCCTGATCGTCTTTTCGTCACCTTATCGCGGCGGTGCGGGGAAGCAAAACAGCCGCCAATGCATTTGACGGGCATCTGATATCGCTTCTCTGCGGCGACCGAGGCTTGATCTTCTCGCCGCAGCCAGCGACTTTCGGCGCCAAGCAATCGCAAGGGCTGCAAGAACAACGATGCTGCTGACCGGGCCGGAATATCTCGAAAGCATCTGCGACGGGCGCAAGGTCTATGTCGGGCGCGAGCTCGTGGACGACGTCACGACGCATCCGGCGTTCCGCAACGCCGCGCATTCGTTCGCGATGATCTATGATCGCAAGCGCGCGCCGGAGAACCGGGAGGTGATGACCGCAGAGGAGGACGGCGAGACCTTCTCGAGCTATTTCCTGCTGCCGCGCACGCGCGAGGACCTGCACAAGCGCTACGAGACGCACCGGCGCATCGCGTCGTGGACCCACGGCCTGCTTGGCCGCTCGCCGGACAATTTTCCGAGCTACGTGAGCGGGCTCGTCATGGACCCGGCGATGTTCGACCGCATCCGCCAGGGCTTCGGCGAGAACATCAAGAAGTATTATCGGCACATGCGGGCGAACGATATCTTCGCCTCGCACACCGTCACCAATCCGCAAGGCTGGCGGCTGCCCAATCCGAAGGACAGCGAGCAGCGCACGCCGCCGACGCTGCGCGTGGTCGACGAGGACGACGCGGGCGTCACCATCAACGGGCTGAAAATGCTCGGCACCGCGACGGCGTTCTGCCACGAAACCTGGTGCGGCAACCTGCAGCCGGTGGCGCCGGGGCAGGAAAAGGAGTCGATCACCTGCGTGGTGCCGCTGAACGCGCCGGGCGTCAGCATCTGGTCGCGCAAGCCCTACGAGAAATACGCGGTCAGCGAGTTCGACAATCCGCTTGCCTCGCGCTTCGATGAGAACGACGCCGCGGTGCTGTTCGAGAACGTCAAGGTGCCGTGGGAGCGGGTGTTCTGCCACGACAACGTCGAGATGACACGTGCGATCTACATGCGCACGCCGGGCCACGCGATGGCCAATCATCAGGCCAATGTGCGTTTCCTGGAGAAGCTGAAACTCATCATCGGCATCGCCAGCAAGGTCGCCAACATGAACGGCGCGCGCAACGTGCCCGCGGTGCAGTTCACGCTCGGCCGGCTTGCCGCGATGGAGGCTACGCTGGAAGGCCTGATCGTGGGCCAGATCAACAGCGGCGAGGCGCATCCGAACGGCTATCACACCGTCAATCGCCGCTACGTCTACGCAGCGCTGCATTGGTGCACCAGCCACCATTCCGAAATCTGCGACACGGTGCGCGAGCTGATGGGCGCCGGCGTGTTCCAGATGCCGGCGGATGCGTCCGTTCTCGAGGACGAGACGCTGCGCGAGACCTTCGAGACCTACTGGTCGGTGCCGGGGCAATCGGCGCGGGAGCGGATGAAGCTGCTCAACTTGGCCTGGGACCTGCTCGGCTCCGACTTTGCGGGGCGGCACATGCAGTACGAGAAGTTCTATGCTGGGCCGGGCTTCGTCATGAACGGCTACAGCTATCAGACTGGTCCGTGGGCCGACTGGGAGGGCCGCGTCGACGAGTTGCTCGGCAGCTACGGCATGCCCGATATGCCGAAGAAATAGCCATGATCCGCGACGATATGGCGGCCACGCCCGAAGGCCGGGGACTGGTCAGGCACGGTGGCCCTATGCGATGCTTTTGATGACGAAGGGGAGGTTCCAAGGAATGCGTATCCGACATGTTCTGCTGTCGACACTCGGCGCCGTTCTGGCCGCGGGGTTGATGGCGTTGTCCGGTTCTGCCGCGCAGGCGCAGGCCGACAAAGTGATCGTGATGAAGCTGTCGACGGCGACCATCAACGACACGCAGCACGAATGGCTCAAGCGCTTCGGCGCGATGGTCGAGAAGGACTCCGGCGGACGGATCAAGGCGGAAATCTATCCGGCGAGCCAGCTCGGCTCGATTCCGCGCCAGATCGAAGGCGTGCAGTTCGGCTCGATCCAGGGCTGGATGGGCCCGCCGGAATTCCTGGTCGGCGTCGACGAGCGCTTCGAGGCGATGACCGCGCCGGGCCTGTTCACCGACCACGATCAGGTCATGCGGGTGATGCTCGATCCGGAGACCCAGAAGATGGTCTACGGCCTCGGCGTCGCCAAGGGCATCGTGGGCGTCGGCTTTGCGCCGATGTCGCCGTCGTCGATACTGGTCAAAAAGCCCATCAAGCAACTCTCGGACCTCAAGGGCCAGAAGATCCGCGTGCTCGCGTCGCCGTTCCAGCTCGAACTGATCCGGCGCATGGACGGCTCGCCGATTGCCATGACGCTCGCCGACGTGTTGCCGGGCCTGCAGCAGGGCACGATCGACGGCACGCTGACGAGCATCGTCATCTACACGACGATGCATTATTACGACACGGCGAAGTATGTGCTCGAGACGGAGCAGCCGTACGTCAATTCGATCGCGATGCTGAGCAAGCGCTGGCTGGACACGCTGCCGGCCGACCTGCAGAAGATCATCCATGACGATGCTGCCAAGGTGACCAACGAGATCACGCCTTTCGTCAAGGAGTTCGTGGGAGCCCAGGACAAGATCTGGGCCGACAAGGGCGGCGAGCGCATCAAGCTGCCGAAGGCCGAGCACGACGCGATGATCGCCAAGGTGTCGACCATCGGCGACGACATGTCGAAGTCGAAGCCCGGCCTGAACCAGACCGTCAAGGCGCTGTTCGAGGCCAAGGCGCGCGCCAAGTAGGCGCTGCTGCAAGAATGGCCGCCATCCGCGCGGATGGCGGCGGCACCGAGAGAAAGACCGCGCTTCGGGCGATGGGGGCGGATCAACCGCAGGCTTTTGAATGACCGATCATCTTCTGCGAGGCGCGCGCGGACTGGTCTCGGTCCTGCGGGCCCTTGCCGGCCTTCTGCTGGTTGCCAGTGTGCTGTTGAACTTCGCCAACGTGATCGGCCGCTATTTCTTCGGCGCTTCGATCTTCTGGGCCGAAGAGATCATGCTGTTCCTGATGGTCGGTTGTGTGTTTCTCGGCAACGGCGTCGTCGCCTGGTCGGGCCGCCAGCTCCGGATGGACGTGGTCGTGGGCATGATGCCCGCGCCGCTGCAGAAGTTCTTCGCGTTGCTCTCCGAGCTGGTCTTCATCGTGGTGGCGCTGGTGATCGTGTGGTTCGCCTGGCCGGTGATCCGCGATCTCTGGTCCTTCGACCAGCGCAGCCAGTCGGCCGAGTTTCCGATGGTCATCCCGCAGGCGATGGTGCCGATCGGCCTGTTCATCATGGCGCTGCTGGTGGTCATCCGGCTTGTCACCGGAGGCGACCGTGCGCCTTCGGACACGGCCGGGCATTGATGGCCGAGAGATGAAGCGCAAGGCGCCCCATCGATGACAGCGGTTTTCGTCTATTTCGCGCTGCCCGCGATCCTGCTCGTGCTCGGGCTGCCGATCTTTCTGGTGCTGCTGGTCACGTGCCTGGTCGCGGTCGCGTTCGTTGCCGACGTGCCGACCGAAGCCGTGCAGACCTATCTGTTCGGCGGGCTCGACAATTTCCCGTTGCTGGCGGTGCCGTTCTTCGTGTTTGCCGGCGAGATCATGGCGCAGGGCGGCATCGCGCGGCGCATCGTCGCCTGGGTGGTGTCGCTGATCGGCGGCATCCGCGGCTCGGTCGCGGTCACCACCGTCGCGGCCTCAGAGCTGTTCGGCGCCATGGCGCACACCGCGGTCGGCACCGTGATCGCGGTCGGTCGCATGATCTATCCGTCGCTGCGCGAGAACGGCTACAACGAACGCTTCTCGGTCGGGCTGATCGCGTCGTCGGGTGCGATTGCCGTGGTGATCCCGCCGTCAATCGCGATGATCCTCTATTCGGTGTCGGCGCAGCAGTCGGCGGTGGCGTTGTTCACGGCCGGCATCCTGCCGAGCCTGCTGATCGGCCTCATCGATGCGGTCTACGTGATGGGCTACGCGTGGGTGAACCGCCTGCCGCTGACCGCGCGTGCGCGCTGGGAGGCGATCTGGGCCACCACCAAGGAGGCGAGCTGGTCGCTCGGCACCATCGTGGTGATCTTCGGCGGCATCTATGGCGGCGTGTTCACGCCGACCGAGGCCGCGGGCGTCGCGGTGATCTATTCGCTGTTCGTCACCATGGTGATCCATCGCGAGGTGGATTTCCGCAAGCTCTGGAGCATCATCCAGAGCTCGGTGTTCCTGATCGCGCAGATCCTGATGATCGTCACGGTCGCCGGGCTCTATTCGTGGCTGCTCACCACCAGCGGCATGCCGCAGGCGATCGTGGCGCATGTCCAGTCGCTGCACTTGCCGCCCTGGGCGCTGCTGCTCTCGATCAACATCATCCTCCTGATCATGGGCAGCTTCCTCGAGCCGCCGGCCGCGATCCTGATCCTGACGCCGCTGCTGCTGCCGCTCATTCAGGCGGTCGGCATGAGCCCGATCCACTTCGGCATCGTGATGACGGTCAATCTCAGCATCGGCATGTACACGCCGCCGTTCGGGCTCAATCTGTTCGCCTCGCAGGCGGTGTTCCAGACGCCACTCAGCAACATCTATCGTGGCGTGCTGCCGTTCCTGCTGATCAACTTCTTCGGTCTGATGCTGATCACCTATATCCCGGCGATCTCGCTGGTGCTGCTCGGGAAGTAGGCCGCGCGCGGCGCTTTCTTGAAACGGCGGCCGTGCGACATAAATGTGGCATGGCCCGGCGGATAGGGCCGCACGTTTCGGGGCGGAGTGCCTGTCATGTGGTTTTTTGGAAGCCGGAAGGCCGACGTCCTGGAGCAGCGCGTCACGGCGCTGCAGGCGGCGCTGAAGCAATGCTCGGAGGTCGCCGGTCGTTGGACCACCTTCCGCGGCGGGACCACGGCGGTCATTGCCGTCGCCATGCTGGCGCTGGGCTTCGTGCTCGGCAGCTATCGCGAGCCGATCCATCAATCCATCGTTGGTGTGGCGCAGGAGGTTGGCGTCGCCAAGCCGGCCTCCGCCTTCGACACGGCCCAGGACGCCTACCAGAAGGGCGACTATGAAGCGGCGCTGCGGCTGGCGCGCCCGCTCGCCGACGAGGGCGATGCCCGCGCCCAGTCGCTTCTCGGTCTCGTGCACTATCGCGGCCGCGGCAGCGTGCCTCAGGATCTCGAAGAGGCGGCCAGGTGGTTTCGCAAGGCGGGCGATCAGGGCGATGCCACCGCCCAGTTCTATCTCGGCCTCATGTATGCCGAAGGCCGTGGCGTGCCGCAGAATTATGCCGAGGGGGCGCGATGGTATCGCCTCGCCGCCGAGCGAGGTGACGCTCCCGCGCAGTACAATCTCGCGCTCATCCTCGCCAAGGGCGAGGTTGGCGCCGCGGACAATTCCAGCGCGTATTTCTGGTTCAACATTGCGGCAGCGCGCTTCCCGAACGGCGACACCCGGCGCAACGCCGCCGCCGCCCAACGCGACCTGATGGCGAGCAAGATGACGGCCGGCGAGCTCGCCGCGGCCCAGCGGTGGGCGCGCGAATGGAAGCCGAAGCAGTAGCGTTGGTGTTCAGGCGGCTCAGTAGTATTTGTCGTCCGGGCCGTCGATGTAGGGGAACGCGCTCAGCACATGCGGCGGCCGCACCGGCGGCGCCGCTCGCACGTAGGACGGGTCGAGCTCGCGGAGCTTGTTGACGCCGGCAAGGCCCATGCAACGGATCATCTCGTCCTGCAGAAGCTCAAGCACCCGGTAGATGCCATCGCGGCCGGCGGCCGCCATGCCGTAGGCGTAAAGCCTGCCGACGCAGACCATGTCGGCGCCGAGCGCAATGGCCTTGATCACGTCGGTGCCACGGCAGAAGCCGCCGTCGACGATGATCTCGGCGCGGCCGTGCACCGCGGGCACGATCTCCGGCAGCATGTCGATGGTGCCAAGTCCCTGGTCGAGCTGGCGGCCGCCGTGGTTCGAGACATAGATCACGTCGACGCCGTGCTCGACTGCGAGCTTGGCGTCCTCGGCGGTGGCGATGCCCTTGATGATCAGCGGCTGCTTGTAGCGCTTGCGAAGCTTGTCGAACTGCGCCCAGTCGAGCGAGCTTTGATGGACCGCATGCTCGTCGGTGCGCGCCGAGGCCGCCGAATAGCGCTTTGAGATGTCGCGCTCGCGGCGGCTGTAATGGTGGGTGTCGACTGTGAGGCAGAGTGCGCCGAAGCCGGCGGCGATCGCACGATCGAAGATCGCTTCGACCCAGGCATGGTCGCCGCGCACGTAGAGCTGGAAGATCTTGAGCCCTTCCGGCACCTGTTTCCCCGTCTCCTCCAGGTCGGGCTTCGACACCGAACTCTGGAACATCGGAATGCCGAACGAGCCTGCGGCGTTGGCGACGGCTGCGGTCGCGGCCGGATCGAAGCGCTCGATGCTGCCGATCGGTGCGAGCGCCACCGGCATGGTGAACTTGCGCTTCAGGAATGTCGCGCTGGTGTCCGTCACGTGGACGTTGCGCAGGATGCGCGGCCGGAACGCCAGCGAGTCGATGGCAAGCCGGTTGCGCCGCACCGTGGTCTCGGTCTCCGCGCCGCCGATCAGATAGTCCCAGTAGTTGCGGTCGAGCTTGGCGCGCGCCGCCAGAACGATCTCGTGCAGGTTGCGGAAGCGGTCGCGGAGCTCGTCCATGCCGGACAACGGTTTGGCGGTGGGGACGTCGTTCATCGGGATGACCTTGCCTTGTTTTTATTGCGCCGGGACCTGCGCCGGGCCGCCGATTTTAAGCGATGTCAGGATGGCTTCAAAGGCGCCAATCAGGGCCAGCATCTCGTCGGGGGAGACCAGGAACGGGCCGCGGCCCTCGACGGCGTCGGCGAAGGATTCGGCCAGCACCTTCAGGGAATCGACGTGCTCGTAGGTGTGGGTCTGCGGCGGCGCGCCGCCGATCATGCTGACGGTGAGCTGGTCCTCGTCGCGGGCCTCGGCCATGCCCTTGGAGCCGAACACATGGACCCGCCAGATGTTCGGCGCGGCGCGGACCGTGGCCATGGTGCCGGTGGCTCCGGAGGCGAACTGCGCCAGCACGGCGAGGCAATCCCGCGGGTCGGGCGGCGGCTTCTGCTCGTAGAGCTTGGCGTCGACGCTGCGCATCGGCCCGCCCAGGTTGATCAGCGCATCGAGGATGTGCAGGCCGGCGCCGGTCAGCCCGCCGCCGGGCGACTCGTTTGGATCGTCGCGCCAGCCGCCGGCGACCGTGCGGGTCGAATGCTCGTTGGAATAGTGCGCCTCGATGTGAATGATGTCGCCGAGCGCGCCGCTCTTCACGAGCTTTGTCAGCTCGCGCATCGACGCAAAGCAGCGCTTGTTGTTGCCGCTGCCGAGCACGACCCTGGCGTCGCGGCAGGCCGCGACCGCGCGGCCGGCCTCGGCCCGCGTCAGCGCCAGCGGCTTCTCGCACCACACCGGCTTGCCGGCGCGGGCGACGGCGCGCACCTGCTCGACATGCAGCGAATGCGGCGTCGCCAGGAACACGGCCTGGACCTCGGGATTGGCGATCGCCTCGTCGAGCTCGGTCGAGAGCCTGAAGCCATGCTGCGTGGCGAAGGCGCGGACGTCGTCGGGTTCCTTGCTGACGCCATGGACGAAGCGGAGCTTGGGAGTCTTGCCCTGCACGGCGGTGACGAGGGATTTGCCCCAGCGTCCGAGGCCGATAACGGCGGCATTGATCATGTGAAGGTGTTTCCCCGGACTTTTGACGTTGCCAATGTCCGGCATTCACGCTGACATGGCAACCGGGTGGAACGCGCAGCAGCGAAGGTGCCGGGGATGACGAACAGAACGGTGGGTGTGATCGGACTCGGCCTGATGGGCGAGGTGCTGGCGGGTCGGCTGATGGCCGCGGGCTTCGGCGTCAAAGGCTACGACATCGATCCAGCGAAGAATGCCAAGCTCAAAGCGAAGGGCGGGGAGGCTGCCGCTTCACCGGCCGATGTCGCGACGTGCGACACCATCGCGCTGGCTGTCTTTAACACCGATCAGGTGGAGGAGGTGTGCCAGAAGGCGCTGCTGCCGAACGCCAAGCCCGGCACCATCGTGCTCTGCACCAGCACCTGCGATCCGGATCGTATCCAGGCGCTGGGCGAGCGGCTGCAAGGCACCAGCCTGCGCTTCCTCGAAACGCCGGTGTCCGGCACCAGCGAGCAGGTGCGCGTCGGCGACGGCGTCGGCCTGATCGGCGGCGATCCGAAGACGGCCGACGACGTCAAAGCCGTGCTCGATGCGCTGTTTCCGCGACGCTTCCACATCGGCAAGGCTGGCGACGGCGGCCGCGCCAAACTCGCGGTCAATCTCATCCTCGGGCTCAACCGCATGGCGCTGGCCGAGGGCCTGACATTTGCCGAGCGCATGGGGCTCGACGCGAAGGCGTTCCTCGCCGTGGCCCAGGGCTCGGCGTCGCAGTCGCAGGTGATGGGCACCAAAGGCCCGAAGATGCTGGCGCGCGACTTCGCGCCGGAGGGCCGCGTCAAGCAGACGTTGAAGGACGTGCACATGATGCTCGATCAGGCCGAGCAACTCGGCCAGGAGTTGCCGATGCTGCGCGTGCATTGCGACGTGCTGGAGTCCTGCGTCCGCGCCGGCGAAGCCGAGCGCGACAACAGCATCATCGTCGAGGAAATCCGGCGGCGTCACCGCTCCAAATAACCGCCCTGTGACTTGACCCGATGCGCGCTGCCGCGTTTGATCCTGCCGGGTTGGAAACGTCCGCTTCATTGGAAAGGGTGTTGTCATGCTGACGCTGTTTTACGGTCCGGGTGCCTGCTCGATGGCTTCGCATATCGTGCTGGAGGAGAGCGGCGAGAAATACGAGCCGAAGAAGATGGACCTCGCCAAGGGCGAGCAGCGCAGCGAGAGCTATCTCAAGATGAATCCGCAGGGCCGCGTGCCGTGCCTGCAGCTCGACAACGGCGAATATCTCTCCGAGAACACCGCGATCCTGCCCTATCTCGGCAAGCGCTTCGGCGCCTGGCCGAAGGACGGCACCGCCGAGGCCAAGGCGATGTCGCTGATCGGCTTCTTTGCCGCGAGCGTGCATCCGGCGCATGCGCACGTGGGCCGGCCCGAGCGCTACACGGCCGATCAGTCGGCGTTCCCCGGCATCAAGGAGCAGGGGCTCAAGACCTTCCACGGCTACATGAAGCAGATCGACGGCATGCTCGCCGGCCGCGAGTGGTTCGGCGATTCCTATTCGGTGCTCGATCCCTACGGTTTCGTGTTCTACACCTGGGGTGTGCGCCGCGAATTGCCGATGGGCGAGCTCAAGAACTACACGGCGTTCAAGGACCGCATGACCAGGCGGCCCGCGGTCGGCCGCGTGCTCGAGGACGAGAAGATCAAGGTCTAGACGGCTGATATTGCCCGGGCGCGGAGCCTGTAGATTGACTCGCCGCGCCCGGGATGTCCGTTCGGATCACGCTTCGTATTTGAACGACAGCGCGAGGCGGGTGCGGAACATCAGCACCTTGCCGTCTTCCAACGTCATGTCCATTTTCGTGACCTCCGCGATCCGCAGATCGCGAAGCGAGCCCGCGGCGGTTTCGACCGCGCGCTTGCCGGCATCCTCCCAGGACGTCTTGCTGACGCCGATGACATCGACGACGCGATAGACGCCACTGCCTTGCTGCTTCTTCGCCATTTCCAGCCTCCCAAGAGTTTGTACCAGGGTTTGCAGGCGTGCATTGACGAGTGCTTGCACGCCCATCCTAGCCGGGCTGGGTTGCGGCCCCAATGGGCTGGCGACGCCTCCTAGAGGGCTTTCTCTTCCTTGAGGACGTCCATCGCGGCGCGGTGGGCTTCATTGGCGGCGGGGATGCCGCAATAGAGCGCGACCAGCAGCAGGATTTCGCGGATTTCGTCGGGCGAACAGCCGTTCTTCAGCGCGCCCTTGAGATGCACGCGTAGCTCAGCCGGGCGGTTGGCCGCCGCCATCATCGCGATCATGGCGAGGCTTTTGACGCCGAGCGACAGGCCCGGCCGGCTCCAGACGTCGCCGTAGGCATAGGCGTTGATGATGTGCTGCAGCGGCTCGCCGAAGGCGCCGAACGCGTTCATGCGCTGCTCGACGGAGGCTTCACCGAACAGCTCCTTGCGCAGCTTGAGGCCTTTGTCGGCGAGGTCTTTGGTATCCATGGCTTGCTCCGGAGTGAGAGGCCGTCATGGCCGGGCTTGTCCCGGCCATCCACGCCTTTCTAAAGACGTGGATGCCCGGCACAAGGCCGGGCATGACGTGGAGAGGTCAGCGCAAGGCCGCCTAATGCGCCACCATCTTCGCCAACCGCGCCGCGACCTTGAGCCGCTGCACCGTGTCGCCGGCCAGATGGCTCCAGATGAAGCCGTCGCGCACGAGCTTCTCGGCATGGCGCAGCGCGTTGCCACCGGCACCGACGTGAATCTCCAGGTTCAGCTCCGTCACCTCCTGAATCACGTCGGTCGAGAGGTTCATCGCGAGCCCGGCATTGGCCGAATGAACCTTGTGGTCGTGCTCCCACGCCACCCGCATCACCAGCGACCGCAGCGCCTCGGTCCACATGTGCATCTTGTTGATCTTGAGCTGCACCAGCTGCTGGTCGAACAGCGGCTTGCCGCCTTGCGTCGCGGTCCTGGCGTGCTTCATCGCCGCCTCGCAGGCGTCATCGCAGACGCCCAAAGCATTCGCGGCCAACTCCAGGTCACCGAAGATGTCGCCGCCGGTGCGGTCGCCCGCGGCCTGTGTCTTCATGTCGGAGTTGTTGACGTGGCCCACCACATTGGCGTGCGGCACGCGAGCGTTCTCGAAGATCATCTCGCCGTTCCGGTAGAACCGCCAGCCGCTCTTGTTGAACACCTTGCCGATGCGGAAGCCCGGCGTGTCGCGCGGCACCAGGAACATGGTGGTGCCCTGGCGGAGCGGCGCGTTCGGATCGGTGCGCGCATCGATGAAGAACAGCTTGCCGACCGGCGCGTTGGCGATGAAGCATTTCTCGCCATTGAGGATCCACTCGTCGCCCTGGCGCTCGGCGCGGAGCTTCAGGCCGGCTTTCGGCGCGTCGCCGGGCGGCATGCGGTTGTCGGAGCCCGCCGTCGGCTCGGTGATGCCCTTGCCAAGCAGGAAGCGATGATCGGCCACGAACGGCCGCAGGAAGCGCTCCTTCTGCTCGGGATTGCAGGCCTGCGATATGAGATGGCTCCACTTCCAGTTCTGGCTGAAGGTCTTGGAGATCGCGCTGTCGCCGCGCGCAAGCTCGGCCATCACCAGCGCCTGGGTCACGTAGTCGGTGCCTTCGCCGCCGTATTCCTTCGGCACCGCGAGCGTGCGGAAGCCGAGCTTCGATCCCTTCTCGACGATGTCCCAGTTGAAGGTGCCGTGGGCGTCCGGCGCCTCGTCGAGATCGAGCGAGATCGGCTTGATCTCCTCCTGGGCGAATTTGCGCGCTTGCATCTGCCAGGAGCGCTGCTCGTTGCTCAGTGAAAAGTCCATGGTCGCACCTCTTATTCCGCAGCGAGCATCGGCGCGCCGCGCCGAAATTGGGTGACGGCTTCGGCGATGCGCAGCCGGTCGTCGGCGGCGCCGTCGCCCGAGTAGAGGCAGACGCGGGCGTCGTGGATGTATTTCTGCAGCGGCATGTCGCGCATCACGCCCATGGCGCCGAAGCATTCGGCGGCATCCTTGGTGGCGCGATAGACCGCTTCCGCCGTGTAGACCTTGGCGATGGTCGAGAGCGGCAGATCGGGCAGGCTCCGGTCGGCGAAGGCATCGGGATGGTCCGCCGCCCAGGCGGCGCGCCACACCACGCTGCGCGCGACGTCGAGCCGGATCGCGATATCGGCGAGCTTGGTGCCGATCGCCTGATGCTGGGCGATGGGGCGGCCGCCCTGCACGCGAAGCTGTGCGTACTCCACGGCAGCCTCGCAGGCGGCGCGGCCGATACCGATGGTGACCGTCTCCTGGAACGGAATCGCGCGGCCGGCATCCGGCGCGCCGCCGAGCGCGAGGAGATTGCCGGCCGGCACACGGCAGTCCTTCAGCTCGATCCGGCCGACGGCACCGTGATGCCAGCGCGGTCCTGGCTGGTCAGCAACGCGCAGTCCTGGCGTGTCGCGCGGAACGAGAATGAGCGCCGGGCCCTTGTCGGTCTGCGCCTCGACCGCGATCAGCTTTGCGACAGTCGCGTTGGCGACGTGATCCTTGATGCCGTTGATGATGAAGTCGTTGCCGCTGCGCGTCGCGGTGGTCGCGACAAGGCGTTCGTTGCCGCCCGCACGGTGATAGTTCACGCCGAGCGCGGTGTCGGCATCGGGCTCGCGCTCCGCGCAGGCCAGGTGATAGTCGTCGTCCTCCAGGAATTTCGGCAGGAAGCGGTCGCCTTGATCCGGCGTCATCGCCGGAAACAGCCGGAGCGACAGCGCCGCGGTCTCGGCCAGCACCGCGGCCAAGTCGGTGTCGCCGACGGCGAGCTCCTCGATCACGATGCAGCAGGTCAGCGCGTCGGCGCCGACACCGCCGAGGTCCTCGGGCAGCGCCAGCGTGCGCAGCCCCATCTGCGAGGCCTTGCGAAGGACGTCGGCCGGCAAGGTGCGGTCGGCGAGGTCGAGCCGGTCGGCCTTGAGCGTCACCGGCTTGACCTCGTCATTGACGAAGCTTCGCACCGTGTCGCGAAACTCCAATTGCTCCGGCGTCAGATGCAGATTGTACATTTGCGTTCCTACTCGCCTTTAATGCCTGCGGTCTTGACCACGCCAGCCCAACGGTCGAGCTCGACCTTGATGTACTGCTGGAACTGCTCGGGGTTCTTGTAGGCCGCGACGATGAACTGCTGCTGGAAGTACTTCTTCGTTTCCGGCTCTTCGAGGAACGCCGCAGTTTCCTTGGTGAGCCGGTCGACGATCGGGTGCGGCGTCTTGGCCGGCACGAAGATGCCGACCCAGGCCGCCATCTCGAAGCCCGGTACGGTCTCGGCG
>CAKZHN010000297.1 GCA_936924235.1 uncultured Rhodoplanes sp.
ACCGCGCTGGTCTCGGTGATCGGGCTGCAGGACCTGGTGGGGCTGGCGGACGCCGCCGGCAAGACCACGCGCGAGCCCTTCGTGTTCTTCTCGGCGGTGCTGCTGGTGTACCTCGCGATCACCTGGGTCTCGACGCAGCTCTTCGCGGCGGCCGAGCGCGACGATGCCCTAGCGCAGCTCCGGCGTCATGGTGCGCTTGATCTGCTCGACCGGACGCGTCGAGAGCCGCAGATAGACCGAGCTGCCGGTCTCGTCGCGCGGCCAGTCGTGCTCGGACGTCTCGCTGCCTTCCTTTTGCACATACGCAAATGCAAACGCCATGATCGCGGCGAGCTCATCGACGAAGGCCGGCTCGAACGATGCGAGTCCGTCCTGCGCCATGCCGATCAGCGGCTGCGCGATTGACTGGTGCGCGCCGCCTTCCCCCGCCAGCGTGATACCGGATGGCGTCGCCGCGACGATGAAGCGTGCCGACTGGTAGCAGGCATAGTTCAGCGCATCGAGGCCGCGGGCGATGAAGGGATCGTAGAGCGTGCCGATAGGAATGAGCCGCTCACCGTTGATCGAGTGCGACAGGCCAAGCGCCGACAGCGCGATGAACAGGTTCATCTCGGCGATGCCGAGCTCGATGTGCTGGCCCTTCGGCGAGAACTCCCAGTTGAAGGTCGAGGGGATGCGCTCGCTCTTGAACGTGTCGGCCATGCTGGCGCGGGCGAACAGCCCGCGGCGGTTCACCCACGGCCCCAGGTTTGTCGACACGGTGACGTCGGGCGACGTGGTGACGATGCGCTCGGCGAGCGCCGAATTGCCGCGCGCGAGCTCGTTCAGGATCGCGCCGAAACCAAATTGAGTCGACATCTCCGGCTGGATCGTGACGACAAGCTCGTCCGGCACCGCGATCTGCGGCGCCTTAAGCCGCCGCGGCGCGCCTTGGGCGAACGGCACCTTGTCGAGGAACGCCTGCACCTTCTCGGGCGCGGCGCGCAACCCTTCGAACGGCTCCCACTCCTGGCCGGTGCGGATGTTCATCGCCTGGCGGAACGTCTCCATCTGCGACGGCGTCATCAGGCCGGCGTGGTTGTCCTTGTGGCCGGCGATCGGCAGGCCGAAGCCCTTCACCGTGTAGGCGATGAAGCAGGTCGGCCGGTCGTGGTCGATCTTGTCGAAGGCCTCGACGATCGACGGCAGGTCGTGGCCGCCGAGATTGTTCATCAACCGCGCCAGCTCGTCGTCGCTGCGCGATTCAATGAGCTTCGTGACGTCGCCCTGGTCGCCAATCTCGTCGAGCAGGCGCTTGCGCCACGCCGCGCCGCCCTGGAACACCAGCGCCGAATAGAGCTGGTTCGGGCAGCGGTCGATCCACTGCCGCAGTGTGTCGCCGCCGGGCTCGCGGAACGCGGCCTGTTGCAGCGAGCCGTATTTCAGGATCACCACGTCCCAGCCGAAGTTCTTGAACAGCTGCTCGTAGCGCTCCCACAGGCCCTCGCGCACCACGGCGTCGAGGCTCTGGCGGTTGTAGTCGACGATCCACCAGCAATTGCGCAGGCCCTGCTTCCAGCCTTCGAGCAGCGCCTCGAAGATGTTGCCTTCGTCGAGCTCGGCGTCGCCGACCAGCGCCACCATGCGGCCTTCGGGCCGCTCTTTGCCCCAGCCGTGCGCGCGCACGTAATCCTGCACCAGCGACGAGAACAGCGTCTGCGCGACGCCCAGGCCGACCGAGCCGGTCGAGAAGTCGACGTCGTCGGCGTCCTTCGTGCGCGACGGATAGCTCTGTGCGCCCTTGTAGCCGCGAAAGTTCTCGAGCTTCTCGCGGGTCTGCTTGCCGAGCAGATACTGGATCGCGTGGAAGTTCGGCGAGGCGTGCGGCTTCACCGCGACGCGGTCCTGCGGCCGCAGCGTGTGGAAATAGAGCGCCGTCATGATGGTGGCGATCGAGGCCGACGAGGCCTGATGGCCGCCGACCTTCAGGCCGTCGGCGTTGTCGCGCAGATGATTGGCGTTGTGGATGGTCCAACTGGCGAGCCACAGCACCTTGCGTTCGAGCTCGGCCAGGATGGTGAGGTCGTCGCGGGAGATCGGGTTGCTCATGGTGGGCCTCGTCGAGCAGGTGCGCCGAACGGCACTTTCGGCCAAGTGTCCCGGCATTGGCTGCCAATTCACGCCACAGATATGCTATCGGTTGGCAGATTACACCAATCTGGCCGCCAGAAAGAGTGTCCTATGCCAAAACGAACGCTCGATGACATCGACCGCAAGATCCTGGTCGAGCTGCAGGCCGACGGCCGCATGAGCCTGAACGACCTCGCCGCGAAAGTGGGCCTGTCGCCGTCGCCGTGCCTGCGCCGGGTGCGGATGCTGGAGCGCGACGGCGTGATCTCGCGCTATGTCGCGGTCCTGGACCAGCGCGCCGTGGGGCTGCCGGTGAGCGTGTTCGTCTCGATCAAGCTCGACAAGCAGCGTCAGGAATCGCTGGATCGCTTTGCCAAGGCGATCGAGCGCTGGCCCGAGGTGCTGGAGTGCTATCTGATGACCGGGCCGCGCGACTACTGGCTGCGCGTGGTGGTGCCCGACCTCGACGCCTATGAACGCTTCGTCAAACAGAAGCTCACCCGGGTCGAAGGCATCGCCTCGATCGAGTCGAGCTTCGCGCTGGAACAGGTGAAGTACACCAACGTGCTGCCGGTGACCTGAACGCCGTAATAATACTGTCGTCGATCCGACACATTCTGCCCGAATGGGCCTCGTTCATACGTTCCAGCTCGCCGACTTCATCGACACCGTCGTCAGCCTGGTGACCGCCTTCGTCCTCGGCACGATGATCGGCGCCGAGCGGCAGTATCGCCAGCGAACCGCGGGCCTTCGGACCAACGTGCTGGTGGCTCTGGCTTCGGCGGCCTTTGTCGATCTCGGCATGCACATCGGCGGCCCCGACGGCGCGGTCCGCGTCATCGCCTATGTGGTCGCGGGCATCGGCTTCCTCGGCGCCGGCGCCATCATGAAGGAGGGCGCCAACGTGTGGGGCCTCAACACGGCGGCGACACTGTGGGGCTCGGCCGCGGTCGGCGCCTGTGCGGGCGGCGACATGGTCGCGCAGGCCGTGGTGCTGACCGGCTTCGTGCTGATGACCAACACGCTGCTGCGGCCGCTGGTCAACGCCATCAACCGCCTGCCGATCGACGAGGCGGCGTCGGAGGCGGTCTACGAGGTGCGGCTCACGACGGATATCGCCGCCATGCCGCGGCTGCGCGACCTGATGGTCGAGAAGCTCGAGGCCGCGCAATATCCGGTCAGCGATACCGATGTCGTGGAGCGTCCCGATGGCACGGCCGAGATCGTTGCCGTGCTCACGAGGACGTCCGTCAGCGCCAAGGAACTCGATGCCGTGCTGGCGATTCTCGGCAACCAGCCCAGCGTGCGCCACGCGACCTGGGAAACGCGGACTGCGGGATAGCGAGCGGAAAAAATCACTCCGCCTTGATGCCGGCTTCCCTGATGATCGCGTGCCACTTGTCGACCTCGGCCTTGGTGAAGGCCGCGAGCGCCGCTGCGGTCTGCTGCTCGGGCGGCGGGATCTGCTGGCCGAGGCTCAGGAGCTTCTCCCGCACGGCGGGATCGGCCAGCGCGCCGCGCGCCGCCTCGCCGAGCTTGTCGACCGCCTCCTGCGGCGCGCCTTTCGGCAGCCACAGCCCGTACCAGGTCAGAATGTAAGTGCCCGGCGCGCCGGCCTCGTCCACGGTCGGGATGTCCGGCGCTGCGTCGAGCCGCTTGTCGGAGGTCACCGCATAGGCCTTTACGCTGCCGCCTTTGATGTGCTGCAGCGAGGTGATCGCCTGGTCGAACGTGAAGTCGATGTGGCCCGCGACGATGTCACGGATGATGTCGGAAGAGCCCGCCTTGTAGGGCACGAACTGGAACTTGGTGCCGGTGACCTTCTGCACATAGACGCCGCTGATGTGCTGGCCGGAGCCGAGCCCCGCGGTGCCTTCGGTGGCCTTGTCCGGGTTCGCCTTGAACCAGGCGATCATCTCCTTGAAGTCTTTCGCCGGGAAGTCCTTCCGCACCACCGCGACGTAGGGGTTCTGCGAGAGACGTGCGACCGGCACCAGATCCTTCTGGATGTCGTAGTTGAGGTTGTAGATCGCGCCGTTGGTGATGTGCGACGGCCAGTTGCCGATGCTGACCGTGTAGCCGTCCGGCTCTGCGCGCACCGCGCGGCCGACCCCGATGGTGCCGTTCGCCCCAACGACGTTCTCGATGATGATGGGCTGGCCGAGGCGGGCGCGCATCGCCTCACTGATGGTGCGGGCCAGCACGTCGACCGGGCCGCCCGCGCCATAGGGCACAATGAAGGTGATAGGGCGGCTCGGATAGCCGTCCGCCAGTGCCGCATTCGAAAGCGTCAAGGTGGCGGCGAGGCTGACGAGCGTCGCGGCGAGACAGTGTTTTTTCATTGTGAACCCCAGGGTTCGAAAAAGAAGCCGGCCGCGCACGATAGCGCGGCCGGCTGGGGCTCGGAAAGCGGAAGTCGCGTGGCTACTCCTTGTACGGCCGCCCGACCGCGCGGCACCAGTTCTCCCAGGCGCGGTTGACGTTGGCCGGCGACGTGGTCTCGACGACCTTGTCGACCTCGCCGTCGGTGAGGAAGCGCACGGTCTTGCTCATCGCCTCGGCCTGCATCTGGAGCTTGGCGTTCAGCTCCAGATACACCGCGGTGTAGACGGTGCGGCGCATGTAGGGGCCGGCCACCAGGCAGCCGTGGCCGCGCATCAGGCAGGTGGCGCCCTTGCCGAGGCTCTTCGCCAGGTCGTGGCCCTGATCCATGGTGCGGACCAGCAGGTCGGTGTCGCCGAACTTGTCGTGCTGATCCCAGATCGGCACCTCGTGGCCGATGCTGGCGCACATGTGCATCAGCGGCTTCAGCTTGTGCCCGGTGATGCCGTAGGGGATGACGCCCGGGCTGTGATTGTGGATCACACTCATGACGTCGGGCCGCGCCTGATAGGCGCCGCCATGAATCGGGCGCTCGGTGTAGAGCTGCTTGCCCTTGGCGTCGATCACGTTGCAGTCGAGATCGAACTCCAGGATGTCGTCGCGGCTGACGCGCTCGGGCGCGCGCGAGCACGACAGGAAGAAGCGGTCCGGCCGGTCGGGATGGCGGATGCTGATGTGGCCGAACGAATCGACGATGCCGAGCTTTGCCAGCACGTGGTTCGCGGTCACGAGGTCTTCGAGCATGTCATCAAGCTTCGCCATTGGCGTTGTTCTCCCTTGGAATTGGAACGCACTCTAGGGTGGCCACCCCGCTGCGATCAAGCGACGCGGCCCTGCCGCGCAGGCATAGGCAGCGCGGCAGAAATGACGGATACTCGAATCCAACAAAAACGCGATGGGTTCGGAGGAATGCCGATATGACGAGGCCGCTTGCTGTTCTGTTAGCGCACGCCGTTCTGGGGGCTGGAATTCTTGGTGCCGGACTGCTTGGAACAGGCGTCGCGCCGGCCGCGGCGCAGGGCTTTCCGAACCGGGTCATCACCATCGTGTCCCCGGCGCCGGCCGGCGGCATCACCGACACCATCGGCCGGGCGCTGGCGCAGCGCTTCTCGGCGAAATGGGGCCAGCAGGCGGTGGTCGAGAACAAGCCCGGCGCCAACAACCAGATCGCGGCCGAATATGTCCTCAACCAGCCGGCCGACGGGCACACGCTGTTCATCGCGCCGGATTCGACCTTCGTGGCCAATCCGAGCCTCTATCCGAAGCTGCCCTACGATCCCTACAAGAGCTTCACGCCGATCAGCGGGCTCGTGATCATCAACCACGGCCTGATCGCGCATCCGACGTTTCCGCCGAACAACGTCAAGGAGTTCATCGAGTACGCCAAGAGCAAGCCCGGCGAGATCAACTACGGCACCTACGGCATCGGCTCGAGCGGCCATCTCAACATGCTGCTGTTCGAGAGCATGACCGGCACCAAGCTCCAGCCGGTGCACTACAAGGGCGCGGCGCCCGCCACCAACGACGTGATCGCGGGCCACATCCCGATCATGTTCGTCAGCGCGGCGTCCGGCGCGCCGCTGTATCGGGACGGCAAGCTGAAATATTTCGCGGTCGGTGGCAGCAAGCGCCTGCCGCAGCTTCCCGACATCCCGACCGTGGCCGAGACCGTGCCGGGCTACGAGGGCATCTCGTGGTTTGCGCTGGTCGGCCCGGCCGGGATACCGCCCGAGACCGTCGCCAAGATCAACGCCGAGGTCCGCGGCATGTTCGCCGATCCCGAGATGCAGAAGAATTTCGTCGACCGCTTCATGCTCCAGCCGATGCTGATGTCGCCCGAGGAGCTGATGGCCTTCATCCGCAAGGAAGAGCCGAAGTGGCGCAAGGTGATCACGGAAGCGAAACTCAAGGTGGAATGATGAGCGACAAGAAGAAGGAGCTCGACCCCGAGCTCGTGAAGTTCCGCGACAGCTATGTCGAGATGTTCGGCCACCTGCCGCCGCTGCCCGGAAACCGCTTCGCGTTCTCGGCCGAGATGGACCCGGAGTTCCTGCGCGACGCCGAACGGATGCGGGCCAAGGCGTTCTACAACAAGACCTTCGACATGAAGACCACGCAGCTCATTCTCTTTGGCATGCTGCTGGTCGAGCACAACCAGATCGGCGCGCAGGCGCACGCGTCAGCCGCGCGCCGCGCCGGCGCCACCTGGGAGGAGCTGCACACGGTGGTCGAGCTCGCCAGCACCACCGGTGCACTCGCTCCATTCAACCAGGGCGGTGCGCTGCTCAACGGCTTGCGCGAGAAAGAAGGGGGAGGGTCGTCATGATGCCAACCGGTGTGGGACGCGCCGCCATCGCTGCGGCGCTGTGGCTTGTTCCGTTGTGCGTACCGTCGTCCACCTGGGCTGCGGACTATCCGGCGCCGAAGGAAGGCACCTTCGTCGCGCGCAACTTCCGCTTCCACACCGGCGACGTGTTTCCCGAGCTGAAGCTGCACTACCTCACCATCGGCGCGCCGACCGGGCAGCCGGTGCTGATGCTGCACGGCACCGGCGGCTCGGCGCGGAGCCTGCTCACTCCCGCGTTCGCCGGTGAATTGTTCGGCGAAGGCCAGCCGCTCGACGCCACCAAGTATTTCATCATCCTGCCGGACGCGCTCGGCGCCGGGAAATCCACAAAACCGTCGGACGGGCTGCGCGGCAAGTTCCCGCTCTACAATTACGCCGACATGGTCGCGGCGCAGCATCTCGTCGTGACCGAAGGCCTCGGCGTGAAGCATCTGCGTCTCGTGATCGGCAACTCGATGGGCGGGATGCAAACCTGGATGTGGGGCTCGGCCTATCCGCAGTTCATGGACGCGCTGGTGCCGATGGCGTCGCAGCCGACCGAGATGGCGAGCCGCAACTGGATCATGCGGCGGCTCCTGGTCGAGTCGGTGCGCAGCGATCCCGAGTGGAAGGGCGGCGACTACACCACGGAGCCGAAGTCGCTGCGGCTCGCCAACGCGATGTTCCGCATCGCGACCAGCGGCGGCACGCTGGCCTACCAGAAGCTCGCGCCGACCCGCGACAAGGCCGACAAGCTCGCCGAGGAGGCTCTCTCGGCGCCGTTCACGTCGGACGCCAACGACTTCATGTACCAGTGGGATTCTTCGCGCGATTACGACGCCTCGCCAGGACTGGAAAAGATCGAGGCGGCGCTGCTTGCCATCAATGCGGCCGATGACGAGCGCAATCCGCCCGAGACCGGGCTGATGGAGCGCGCGCTGAAGCGCGTGAAGAACGGCAAGCTCTATCTGATCCCGGCCAGCGAGGACACCCGCGGCCACGGCACCACCGGCATGGCGAAATTCTGGAAGCAGCAGCTTCAGGAGCTTTTGCAGTCGGCGCCGCGCCGCACGATGTGAACGGGACCCAGTGAACGGGACGATGTGAACGGCATGGCGGGCGTGCGGCGTATCGCGATCGTTGGCGCCGGCCTTGGCGGGCTGGCGACGGCCATCGCGCTGCGCCGCCAGGGCTTCGAGGTGCAGATCTACGAGCAGGCACCCGAGCTTGCGGAGTTCGGCGCCGGCATCAATCTCAGCCCCAACTCGGTGAAGGTCTTCCGCGCTCTCGAACTGGCCGAGGGGCTGCACGCCATCGGCGCCGAGCCGATCGGATTGACCTGGCGCGATTGGGGCTCGGACACGATCCACAACCGGTTGCCGTTCGTCGACTTCGAGCAGCGCTACGGCGCGAATTACTACGTCGTGCATCGCAGCGACCTGCATCGGCTCCTTTCGGAGGCGGTGCCGCACGACATCATCCATCTCGGCAAGCGCTGCACGGGAGTGGAATCGCGGAACGGAACGGCGGCGCTGACGTTTGCCGACGGCGGCAGCGCCGAGGCTGATGTCGCGATCGGCTGCGACGGCATCCGCTCGGCGGTTCGCGCCAGCCTGTTCGGCGGCGAGGGTCCGCGCTACGCCGGGACGATGTGCTGGCGGGCGCTCGCGCCCACCGATGCGCTGCCGAGGGATTATCACGACCGGCACGTCAACCAGTGGTCCGGCGACGGCGGATTCATCATCAGCTATTACATCCGGCAGGGGAAATTCATCAATTTCGTCTGCGTCCGCCAGCAGCCGGGCTGGACCGAGCAGTCCTGGTCGGTGCCGAGCAACGTCGACGAGATGCTGGCGGCCTTTCCGAAGGCCGGCGACAAGCTGCGCCGGATGATGGCGGAAGCGACGTCCTGCTCGAAGTGGGGGCAATTCACCGGCGAGCACGCGGCGCAATGGACCAAGGGTCGGGTGACGCTGCTTGGCGACTCCGCGCACGCCATGCTCGCGACCTTCGGGCAGGGCGCCAACATGGCCTTCGAGGACGCCTATGTGCTGTCGCGCTGGCTCCGCGCCAAGGCCGACGATCCGGCGGCGGCTCTCGCCGGCTACGAGGCGGCGCGCAAGCCGCGGGCCACGATGGTGCAGCAGCTTTCGCGCACCGAGGTCCGCTTCAAGAAGCAGCACTCGAGCTGGGAGCGGCTGCAGCGCCAGTGGACGTTCGTCACGCGCCACGGCATGACCACGGGCGGCGTGTTCCGCTTCCTCTACAGCTACGACCCGGTGTCGCAGTGGCAGGGCGCGTAGCAGCGGCCGTCAGTCGATCGTCGCCGCCGTGATGCCGAGCACCCTGGCAAATCCCTCCAGCGCGACACGCTGCTTTTCGATCGCTGCCGCAAACTCGGCCGCGGATCCCGGCACCACGGCCTGTCCGGTTGCCGTCAGGCGCTGCGCGACCGCGGCGTCCGCAAGCACTGCGGTCACGTCGGTGGCGATGCGGTCGCGCAGCGCGACCGGCATGTCGCGCGTGCCGAACAGACCGATCAGTCCGTCGAGCGTGAGCTCCGGAAAGCCCGCCTGCGCTGCGGTCGGCACACCGGGCAGCAGCGGGCTTGGCTCGCTCGACGTCACCGCCAGGACCTTGATCCGGCCGGCTTGCACCTGCGCCTGGATGATCGCATAGGCCGACCAATACATGTGCACGCGGCCCTCGGCCACATCGTTCTGCGCCTGCACCGGATCGCGATAAGGCACCCTCGTGATGGCCAGCCCGGCGTTCTTGAGAAAGGCGTTGACGATCAGCTCGGTGGCGCCCGCGGTCGTCGTCCAGTTGAGCTTGCCGGGCTCGGCCCGGGCCTTGTCGAACAGGTCCTTGAGCGAATGGGCGCCCAGCGACGGCGCCGCGCCGATCGTGATCAGCGTCGAGCTGACGCGGGCGATCGGCACGAGCTCGCGCGGATCGTAGGGCAGCTTCTTGTAGAAAAACGGATGCCCGGCGAAGGTCGTGGCCGGCGCGTACAACAGCAGATGGTCGTCGTGGGCGTTGGTGAATGCGGTCAGCGCGACGAAACCGTCACCGCCGGGACGGTTCTCGATGACGACCGGCTGGCCCCATCTGGCACTGAGCCTTTCCGCGATCAGGCGCGCGCCGACATCGGCGCCTGAGCCAGCGCCGATCGGCAGCAGGAATTTCACCGTCCGCGTCGGCCAGTCCTGCGCATGAGCGGATGGGCACACCGCCGACAGGGCGAGGGCAACGCCCATGATTGCCGCCGCAATCCATGAACGCGTCCCCGTCGTCGGCATGGCTTCACTCCATGATTAGTGCGGCAGGTTCGGCAATAGCTTCAGCGCATTGTCGCGCTCGATCGCCTGGAGGTCGGCGGCCGAGAGCTTCAGCCCCGCGAGCCCCTTCACGGTCACGTCCGGGTCCCAGAACGGGAAGTCTGAGCCGAACAGCAGATGCGACATCGGCACGATGTCGAGCACGGCGCGCAGCGCGCCCGGCGTGGTGACGCCGACCACGTCGACATAAAGCCGGCTCAACTCGTACATCACGCCGTTCGGCACCCGGGCGTTCAGCTCGGGCCGGTTCTTGGCGAGGCCGACGAGCCGGTGCGCCACCATGCCCAGCGCGCCGCCGCCGTGGGAGAAGATCCACTTGATGTTCGGGCAGCGGTGGAACGTGCCGCCGAACAGCAGGCTCGTGATCGCCCGCGTGGTATCGAACGGAAACTCGATCGAGGGCGGCGGAATGTTGGGAATGACGTTGAAGGCGAAGCTCGCCGCGGTCGGGTGGAAATAGACCACGGCCTTGCGCCGGTCCAGCTCGTCGAACACCGGCGCGAAGGCCTCGTCGCCGGGATACTTGTCGACATAGTTCGTGGTCAGCGCGATGCCGTCGGCGTCGAGCTCGTCGAAGGCGTATTCGATCTCGCGCAGGCTGCCCTCGGTATCGGGCAGCGGCAGCGAGGCGAAATGGCCGAACCGGCCCCGGTGGTCCTGCTGGATCGTCGCGAAAGCGTCGTTGCATTCGCGGGCGAAGGTGCGTGACGCCTGGGCGCTGCCGAGCCAGACGCTCGGCGTCGACACCGACAGCACCGACACCGCGATCCCGGTTTTGTCCATCGCCTCGATGGCCTGGCCCGGCTGCCATTTGGTCAGCCGGTCGTAGAAGGCGTGGGTGGTGTGCTTGAGCACGTCGCCGGTCTTCTGGATGTAGACCGGCGGATAGGGGTGGTGGTGGGTGTCGATGCGGTGCGGGGCCATTTTCAACTCACGGCAAAATAGGAACGCTGGTCAACGTCCGGGGGGATTGAGCAATTGCGGGCTGGAGCATATCAATTCCGGCAAGGAATACAGCAGGCGGCCGTGAAATCGCGGCGGCCCCGCGCACGGAAGTTTCAAGGAGAAATTTCATGATCATCGAAGGTCCGGACCAGGTCACCCCGGCGGTGCTCGCCGAGATCGCGCGCTCCGACAACCCGCGCTTCCGCGAGATCATGACGGCGCTGGTCAAGCACCTGCACGCCTTCGTCCGCGAGGCGAAGCTGACCGAGGAGGAATTCCACCAGGCCTGCGCCTATGTGAACGGCATCGGCCAGGCCTCCAACGCCTTCCACAACGAGGCCGTGCTGGCCTCGGGCTCGCTCGGCGTCTCGACGCTGGTGTGCCTGCTCAACAACGGCGCGGGCGGTGCGACCGAGACCACCGCCAATCTGCTGGGCCCGTTCTGGCGCACGGATTCGCCGCGGACCGAGAACGGCGGCTCGATCGTGCGCTCGCCGACGCCGGGCGAGGATCTGTTCTGCAACATCGAGGTCAAGGACCGCGACGGCAAGCCGGTCGCCGATGCCGAGGTCGACATCTGGCAGTCCTCGACCGAAGGCCTCTACGAGAACCAGGACCCGACCCAGGCCGACATGAACCTGCGCGGCAAGTTCATGACCGACAAGAACGGCCGCTTTTCGTTCCGCAGCATCAAGCCCGCGGGCTATCCGATCCCGATCAACGGGCCGGTCGGCGACCTGATCAAGTCGATGGGCCACCACAACATGCGGCCGGCGCATCTGCACTTCCTGATCTACAAGCCGGGCTACAAGACCCACATCTCCCAGGTCTATCTGCCGGACGATCCGAACATCGACACCGACGTGCAGCACGGCGTGACGAAGCGGCTGCTCGGCGACTTCGTGCGGCATGACAACGAGCCGCCCGCGGCCGGCGTGAAGACCCCGTGGTTCTCGCTCGACTACACCTTCATCATGGAACCGGGCGTCGCCAAGCTTCCGCGCCCGCCGATCCAGGACAAAGCCAAGACCACGGAGATGCGGCCGCAGGTGCTGAAGGCGAAGCACCGCGAGCCCGCGATGGCCAAATGACTGCGGCGAGATAGCGCGGCAACCTGCTGTGCAATTGCGCGCCTAAAACCTTTCGCGTTAACGAAAAATTCCCGCCGCCAATGAGAACGCGAAACGGCGCGGCGCTTCGTCCGTTGCGAACAAAGCGGGACGATTATGCGAACCTGTAACGGAATCCGATTAAACGCGGCCCTGCGATCTGAGCGATCGCATTAAGGAAGCATTTCTCTCCGTGAATCGGCGAGCGGTTCCGCGCTGCTTCGTTCTTCATGAATGAAGCGTGAGGAGAGCGCGAACATCATAAATAGCAAAGGCCGCCGCGTTGCCACGGCGGCCTTGCGTTAAGAGAAACCTGTCGCCTTACGGCTTCTTCCGCGCCTCGCCGTAGGGATAGATCATCGTGCCGCTTGCATATTCCGGCGGCCACAGGATCGGCTGCTTCGCGCCGTTCTTGAACTGATCGACATTGTTCGGCTCGATGTTCTGGAACTGGGTCAGCACCATCCGGGGCTTGGCCCATTCGCCGTCCTTGCCGAACGAGATCTCGCCGACCACCGTCTTGAAGCTGTGGCTGTGGATGTACTTGGCGAGCACGTCCTGATCGAGACTCTTGGTCGCGGTGACCGCCTGGTCGAGAATCTGCCCGTTGGTGTAGCCGAACGGCACGAAGGCGAAGCCGATCTGGTCGGTCTTCAGCTCGCCCGCCTTGGCCTGATAGCGCTTCATCAGGTCGTCGAGGCCGGGAAAGTTCAGCTTCGGCGACGGCACGAAGCTCTCCTGGATGACGAGCCCGTTCTGCACCGCCCCGAGCTGCGCCTTGATCGGCGTCACCAACTGGCCGATCAGCGCGCCGCCGAACATCTTCGGATTGAGCCCGATCTCGTTCGCGGCGCGCACCAGGCCGACGCTGTCGGGCGGATAGGCGCCGGCATAGACGATGTCGGCATTGGCGGCCTGCACGGCGCGCATCACCGGCGTGAAGTCGGTGGTGTTCGGCGGATAGCTCTTGTCGAAGATCAGCTTGAAGCCGTGCTTCTTCATTTCCTCGCGGGCGCCCTGCGCCGCGGACTGGGCGAACTCGGCGTCGGCCGCGATGATCGCCACCGTCTGCGGCTTGGGGTTCTGCTTCGCCGCCATCTCGAAGAAGCCCTTGGAGAAGGCGTTCACGCCGTCGGAGCCGACCGGCACCATCGAGAAGTACTTGTCGTACTTGTACTGGTCGTTGATGCCGATCGCCGTGTAGCTGATCAGCATCTTCTTGTTCTGGATGATGGTCGGCATCACCGGGGCGACGTAGTTCGTGCCGTAGGGGCCGAGGAACAGGTCGGCTTTGTCGACCGAAATCAGCTTGGTGTAGAGGTTCGGCACGTTGGCCGGGTTGCTCTGGTCGTCGTAGATGATGACCTCGACCGGCCGGCCGAGCATCCCGCCCTTGGCGTTGATGTCGTCGCGCCAGATCTCGATCGCGGCCTGCAGCATCTTGCCGGCCGGGGCGCCGGCGCCGGTCAGCGCCAGCGTCATGCCGACCTTGATCGGGTTGCCGCTCTGCGCGGCCGCGCCCGACATCCCGAGCAGGCTTGCGACCGCCACAGCGGCAAGCGACCGCAACGCACTCCGACGTCCGTTCATCTCCACCCTCCCGTTGGCAAAACTTGCGTTTTGCGTTTCCCCTTATTTCTTCCTCGCGTCCCCGTACGGATAGATCAGCGTGCCGGTCTTCCAGTCCGGCGGCCACACCACCGGCAATGCCTTGCCTTCGCGGAACTGGTCGAGATTATTCGGCTCGGCGTTCTGCACCTGGGTCCAGACCGCGCGCGCCTTCGACCACTCGCCGTTCTGGCCGAAGGAGAAATCGCCGGCCACGGTCTTGAAGCTCGCCTGATGCAGGTATGCGGCGAGCTTGTCGTGGTCGAGACTCTTGGTCGCGGTGACGGCCTGCGCCAGCGCCTGGCCGGCCGCGTAGGCGAATGGTCCCCAGGCGAAGCCCAGCGGATCGATGCCCGCCGCCGCGGCCTTGGCGTTGTAGCGTTTCAGGAAGTCGGCCGCGCCTTCGATTTTCGGCGCCATGGCGGCGGCAAAGTTCTCGTTGATGACGAGTCCGTTGGCGATCGGCCCGAGCTGCACCTTGATCGGCGTCACCAGCATGCCGATCATCGCGCCGCCGAACATTTTCGGCGACAGCCCGATCTCGTTGGCGGCGCGGATGATGCCGACGTTGTCGGGCGGATAGGCGCCGATGAAGACGATGTCGGCGTTGGCCGCCTGCACGGCGCGGACCACCGGCGCGAAGTCCGTGGTCGAGGGCGGGTAGCTCTGGTCGTAGACCAGCTTGAAGCCGTGCTTCTTGATCTGCTCGCGTGCGCCCTGGGCGGCGCTCTGCGCGAACTCGGCGTCGGCCGCGAGGATCGCGACCGTCTGCGGCTTCGGATTCTGCTGGGCCGCGAGATCGAAGAAGCCGATCGAGAACGCGTTGACCCCCTCGGGCCCGACCGACACCATCGAGAAGTACTTGTCGTAGTGGAACTTGTCGTTGATGCCGATCGCCGTGAAGCTGATCGTCATCTTCTTGTTCTGGATGATGGCCGGCATCGCCGGCGCGACGAAATTGGTGCCGTAGGGGCCAAGCAGCAGGTCGACTTTGTCGACCGTGATCAGCTTGGTGTAGATGTTCGGTACGTTCGATGGCGTGCTCTGGTCATCGAGGATGACGAGCTGCACCGGCCGGCCGAGGATGCCGCCCTTGGCGTTGACGTCGTCACGCCAGATCTCCAGCGCGGTGTTGATCACCTTGCTGGGCGCGGCCCCCGCGCCGGTCAACGCGAGACTCATGCCGACCTTGATCGGCTCGCCGCTCTGTGCGGCAGCGTTCGAAACCGAGAGCAGACCAGCAAGCAACGCCGCCGCGCAGGCGCGCAGCGCATTCCCAACGTTCCCGATCATGGCGTTCTCCCTTTTGGGCGGCGTGTCGTTGCACGCCGCCCTTGTCGTTCAGTCAGCTTACGTCATTTGTGCATCTGGTCTTCCGGCATCACCGGCATGATGCCCCAGTAGTTCGCGGCGTTCGGGTCCTTGGACCAGACCTTCGGCGACTGCGGCCGGTCGCGGTGCCACGGCCGCGGCTCGAAGTAGCCCATCTCCTCGTTCATCTGGTCGAGCTGCGCGAACAGCTCGGTGATCAGACCGTTCGGCCCGCGGTGATAGGTGAAGAGATTGTGCCCGATGCCGTGCCGGCCCGGGCCCCACAGCAGCTTGTAGCCGGCGAGGCTCAGCGTGTCGCAGGCGGTCAGCATGTGGCCCCAGTCGCGCAATTCGAACGCGGTGTGGAAGTGCCGGTTCTCCGGGTCCTGCATCAGGTTGATGGTGTGATGGTCGACGCCGCAGCGCAGGAACGAGAACGTGTCGCCCATCCAGTCGGAGACGCGGAAGCCCAGCACGTTGCAATAGAAGTCGGTGACCTTCTTGACGTCTTTGACGAAGAACGCCACGTGGCCGAGCTTGTGCGGCACCACGCCCTTGGTGGCGAACTTCTGCGGCGGCACGTCGGCGCGCCGGAACACCTCCATCACGGTGCCCTTCGGATCCTCGAAGCTCAGCAGCTCGGAGATCGAGGGTTCCGGATCGCTCTTGCGCTCGGTCTTGATGCCCTGCGCTTTCGTCTGCTTCTCGAATTCGCCGAGGTCGTCGTCGAGGCCGACCTGGAAGCCGAGCCGCACGCACTGGCCCTTGTCGCCGCTGCCGCCCTTGCGCAGCACCACCGAATGGTGGTCGAGCGTCGAGGCGAGGAACGCCGCGTCCTTCTCCTTGGCGTTCAGCGTCAGCCCGAGCACGTCGGTGTAGTAGGCGATCTGCCCCTCGAGATCGGGCGTCTCGTAGGTGGCGTGGGAGATCTTCTTGACGCGGATGATGTCGCGGGTGTCTCTCGGGAGCAGTGTCATGACTTCTTTCTCTGCATGCTATTGACCACATCGACCATGACGGCGACGTCCTGGGTATCGCCGAGCCCCATGTCGATGCACTTCTGGTAGACCTCGACCGCGCGGTCGAGCAGGGGTGTTGCTGTGCCGGTGGCGTCGGCCCATTCCTCGATCAGGTCGAAATAGTGGAACAGCTGGCTGGCCGCGCCCTGCACGGGGAGGAACTTGCGCTGCGCCATCCACGGCGCGCGGATGCCGAACTGCGTCGAGCCGCCGCTGCCGCTCGCCACCGCCTTGATCATCAGGTCGACGTCGACGCCGGCCTTGAGGCCGAGCGCCATCGCCTCGGCGGTCGCCGCAATGTTGATGGCCACCAGGAGGTTGTTGACGAGCTTCACCTTGCTGGCCCCGCCGAACGGCCCGAAGTAGAGGCACATGTCGGCAAAGCCCTTGATGATGGGCTCGACGCGCTTGGCCGCGTCGGCGTCGCCGCCGAGATAGATCACGGCCTTGCGCGCCGACACCATGCCGGGCGTGCCGCTCACCTCGCCGTCGAGAAAGGCCGCACCCTTGGCGGCGAGCGGCGCCACATGCTTTTC
The DNA here is from genome assembly GCA_936924235.1 of uncultured Rhodoplanes sp. GTDB lineage: Bacteria > Pseudomonadota > Alphaproteobacteria > Rhizobiales > Xanthobacteraceae > Z2-YC6860. The sequence continues at coordinate 16,687 of CAKZHN010000297.1, forward strand.
CTTCTCGGGCACCGGGTGGGTGCCGAGCTCGACGATGATCTGGCCTTTTCGCGCCGAGTGGATGAGGCCCTTGGGCCCGTTCACCACCTCGTCCATCGCCTCGGTGCCCGGCAGGCAGGACAGCACCACGTCGCATTGCTCGCCGATCTCGGCCGGCGACTTCGCCGGCACGCCGCCGATTTTTTCGAACTCGGCCAATGACCCACGGCGATAGCCCAGCACGCGATGGCCGCTCTTGATCAGATTTTCCGAAACCGGCAGGCCGATCTTGCCCACGCCGACGAAACCAACCGTTTGCATCCTCACTCCCTGGAATTCATCTTTTTGCTTGTCAGGCGAACTGCAGCGTCTGATCGGACAGGTTCACTGTCAGGCCGATCGAGCCCTCCATCACGGTCCATTCGCGCACCTCGAAGGTGCGGAGCTTGTTGATCACGAACGGGTCGGCCTCGGCGATCGCGCGGGCCTCGTCGAGGCTCGCGGCGCGCAGGACCGTCAGCCCGTCGCCGGCAGGCTGACCGGGCGCGGTCGTGAGCGGCCCCGAGGCGAACAGCGCGCCCGCTTTTTCCAGGCCGATCATGTATTCGAGATGCTTGGGCAGCACGGCGCCGAGCTGCTCGGCCGTTGCACCACCCTTGGATAGGATCACGTAAAGCTTCTTGCGCAGCATCCGCTGCGTGAGCCGCTGGATCAGCTCCTGTCCTGACGCGTCCGCCACGCCCGCCACCACTCGCCCGGCGCCATTCCCCCGCGCCGCTGCGCGGGAAGCCTATGCCGCCTGCTGCTGACGGGCAACCGCCCAGCCCGTGCGCTTTAGCGCCGCTCCCTCGTGCATTGGCCCATCATGCGGGACAGCGCACGATCGCCGGCTCCGGCCTGTTCTGTATCCGCACAAGCTGCCGGCGCATTAAGGCTCGGACAACCATTCCTGCCTTATACCTCATCACGCTTCGTTGATGATCGAGCCCCGCCATGGTGCTGCCGCAAGTCTCCCCGGAACTGGCCGCCCGGCTGGCAAACTACACGATCGATGATCGGGCCCGCGCGCTGCTGCGCAAGCTCGCGCCGGTGCTCGAGCCGACGATCGCCGACGCCATCAACGAGGTCGTGGTCGGCGCGGAGCGGCTGTCCCAGGTCGCCGACACCTACCGCAAGCATGGCCCGGATTTTCTCCGCATCGAGACCGCACAGTTCCGCGCGCTATTGAGCGCCGAGTTCGGCGCCGGCTATCTGGAGCGTTGCCGCGCCACCATCGAAGAAGAGGCCACGCTCGGCTTCGAAGGCCGCGCCCGCATGAACTCCGCGGCGGCGGTGCTGCGCATGTGGATCGGCGCGCTGAAGCGCAAGAGCCGCTTCAGCTCCGCGAGATTCGCCGAGGAGATGCACGTCCTGTCGCAGGCCATCTTCTTCGATCTCGCCACCACCTCGACGTTCTACCTGCACCGGGTGCGCGCCGCCAATGCGGCGCGCCGCAAGACGATCGACGACGCGATCGGCGATTTCGACTCGGCGATCGGCGGCGTGATCGACGCGCTGAAGGAGGCGACCGGCTCGCTCACCGTCACCTCGGCGACGGTGCAGAACGTCACGGAAGACACCCGGCGGCGGATGGCTGCGGCCTCGTCCGCGTCCACCGAAACCAGCCAGAGCGTCGATCAGACCGTGGCTGCGACCGAGGAGCTGTCGAACTCGATCGAGGAGATCGGCCAGCAGGCGGAGCGGGGCCTCGAGATGGCGCGCTCGGCCGTCGCCGACACCGAGCGCACCAACCACGCCATCCGCTCGCTCGACGAGGCCGCCGAGCGCATCGGCTCGGTGGTCGGGCTCATCTCCAAGATCGCGGCGCAGACCAATCTGCTGGCGCTCAACGCCACCATCGAGGCGGCGCGCGCCGGCGAGGCCGGCAAGGGCTTCGCGGTGGTCGCCGCCGAGGTGAAGGCGCTCGCCAACCAGACCTCGCGCGCCACCGAGGAGATCGCCCAGCAGGTCACGGCGATCCAGGAGGCCACCAAGGGCGCGGTCAACGAGATCGGCTCGATCGGCCGCACCATCCACGAACTCACCTCGGTCTCGACCTCGATCGCGGCTGCGGTCGACGAGCAGGGCGCGACCACCCGCGAGATCGCGACCAGCATCCAGACCGCGGCCGGCAACACCGCGCGCGCCTCGGTCGAGATCAAGTCGGTCGAGCAGGCCGCCAACCAGGCGGCCGCCGCGGTCTCCGAGATCGGCGGCTGGACCGCGCGGCTCTCGGCCCGCGCCCAGGACCTCGAGGCCAAGGTCGCGAGCTTCTTCAACCGCGTCCGCGCGGCTTAGCGTTCCCACTATCTGAAATGTCGCCGCATCGGCGGTGCTATCCCTCCCCGCCAGGGGAGGGTGGCGCCGAAGGCGTCGGGTGGGGAGATGTCAGCGCCACGCTTTTGCGGCAGACGCAATTCTGCTTTGTCAGCGCCCCGCCGCCAACTCCTCCCGCAGCTTCCGCATCAACACCCGCAACTCCGCCTCCGCGACCCGTTCGATCGCCTGCTCGATGCCGAGCCACTCGCGGCGCCGCTGGTGCTGCTCGGGCCAGCTGTCGAGTTGCTCGACCACCGCCATCGCGAACACCTCGGCCTGGCAATGCCGGATGGTGTCGTCCTTGAGCCGCTTGTCGTAGTGGTAGAGGCCCATGCTGTCGGCGCTGATGGTCCCCCGGATGCCGGCCTCCTCCAGCGCCTCGCGTGCCGCCGCCTCGCTCGCGGTCAGGCCGGCGATCGGCCAGCCCTTTGGGATGATCCAGCGGCCGGTGTCTCGCGACGTGATCAGCAGGATCTCCAGGCCGCCGCGGCTCATCCGGTAGGGCAGCGCGCCATACTGCGTGGTTCCGTTGCGAACGCTCGCCATCAGACCATCAGCTCGGTCAGCCAGAAGCAGGCCGCGCCGATCAAGGCCGTGGCCGGCATCGTGACCACCCAGGCCATCACGATGTTGCTCGCCACGTTCCAGCGCACCGCCGACGCCTTGCGCGCCGCGCCGACGCCGATCACCGCGCCGGTGATGGTGTGCGTGGTCGACACCGGCACGCCGAGCCAGGTCGCGGCGAACAGCGTGATCGCGCCCGCGGTCTCGGCGCAGCATCCCTGCATCGGCGTCAGACGCGTGATCTTGGAGCCCATGGTGTGCACGATCCGCCAGCCGCCCATCAGTGTGCCGAGCGCCATCGCGATCTGGCAGGCCATGACGACCCAGAACGGCACGTAGAACTTGTCGCCGAGTCCGCCCTGCGAGAACAGCAGGACTGCGATGATTCCCATGGTTTTTTGCGCGTCATTGCCGCCGTGGCCCAGCGAATAGAGCGACGCCGAGACGAATTGCAGGGAGCGGAACAGACGATCGACCGCGCGCGGGCTGTTTCGCACAAACAGCCACGACACCATCAGCACCAGCAGCAGCGCCAGCACGAAGCCGCCGAGCGGTGACAGCACGATGGCGGCCGCGGTCTTGCCGACGCCCGACCAGACCACGGCGCTGCTGCCGGCCTTGGCGAAGCCCGCGCCGATCAGCCCGCCGATCAGCGCATGCGAGCTGCTCGACGGAATGCCGGCCCACCAGGTGATCAGGTTCCAGGCGATCGCGCCGGTCAGCGCGCTGAAGATCACCGGCGCATCGACGATCTGCACGTCGACGATGCCGGTGCCGACAGTCTGGGCCACGTGCAGGCCGAAGAACAGGAAGGCGATGAAGTTGAAGAACGCGGCCCACATCACCGCGTAGCGCGGCCGCAGCACGCGGGTCGACACGATGGTGGCGATCGAGTTCGCGGCGTCGTGCAGCCCGTTGAGGAAATCGAATGCGAGCGCGACGACGATCAGCGAGATCAGGATCGGCAGGCTGATGACCTGGTCCATGGTCCAGCCGGTTACAGATGATCTGTCACGATGGAGTTGATCTCGTTCGAGACGTCCTCGAAACGGTCGACCACCTTTTCCAGGCTGTCGTAGAGCTCGGCGCCGATGATGAAGTCCATCGCACCGAAGCTGGTCCCGCCATTGCCGCTTTCGCGGACACGACGGTAGAGGTTGCGACGGCCGTCGTCGTTGAGGTGGTCGGCTTGGTCTTCGATCCGGATCACTTCCACGGTGAGCTCATTCAGGCGGGCCGCATTGGTGCCGATCGAGCTGAGCAGGGGAACCGCTTGCTGGATCAGGTTGGCGGCCTGGAAGATGATCTCTCCCATCCGTTGCATCTCGGGCTCGAAGCGCTTGATCTCGAACAGCGTGATGGTCTTGGCGGTGCGGTTCATCTGGTCGATGGAGTCGTCCATCGCATTGATGAGCGTCTGGATGTCGATCCGGTCGAACGGCGTGATGAAGGTCCGGCGCACCGCGAGTAGCACCTGCCGGGTGATCTCGTCGGCCTCGGCCTCGCGGGCGAAGATCTCCTCGCAGTATTTCCTGCCGCTCTGATCGTTGGTGTCGAGCAGCTTGCGGAGCGCATCGGCGCCCGCCACCACGACCGCAGCATGCCGCTCAAACAGTTCGAAGAACTTGTCCTCACGAGGCATCAACCTCTGAAACCAGCCGAGCATGGGACCTCTTTCGCTCCGTTCCTGCCTGAGTCGAGCGGTTTGGGGCTTCCTCACGAGGCGAGCCGCCGAGGCATCGGATCAGTACCCCCCGCAGCTTCATGAGGGTCCAGACCAACGCGGCTATTGCACTGCAAAACAATACGAGGACGGTTCCCGCTGTGACGTAGTACATCAGCGGGGCCGCAAGCGTGTAGAAGCTCAAGCTCTGGAATCCTTGTACCCGGCGACTGTCACGAAATTGTCATATAAGCGGGAAGGCTGCAATGTCGGTGCGGCGTCCGGTGGATCGACCCACGACGGCATCGTCAGGATCGGGAAATTTCCGCTTTCATCGATTACGATAGCTGCGCCTGCCATCGTCCAAGTGCATCTCTCTGCCAGAGGTCTCTCCGGTTGAACCGATGGAACGCTCCGAGGCCATAGCCCTGATGCGCGCGATGCTGGATCGCGATCTGGTGCATCAGCAGTTCGCATCCTTGGCTGCAGCGCAGCGCATGGCGGAAGCGTTTACGATCGTGCTTGAAACCAAATACGTCGGAGTGAAGAGCGGGTACACGTATCGCGTCGAGCCCGCGAGCGGTGCAGTCAAGCTGACGGTGCGCAAATAGGATGAGCCAAGGACTTGTCGGCTACTTGCAGCCGTCGCTCACTTGCAGCCGTCGCTCACTTGCAGCCGTCGCTCACTTGCATCCGTAACTCACCTGCATCGCCGCATCGACCTTGCGCACCATGGCCCAGTCGGCCTGGTAGGTGATCGGCGCAAAGCGCGTGGCGCCGAGCGTCGCGAACTCCTTCTCGAGCTTGCTGCCCTTCCAGGGAAAGCTGAAGAACGCCTCGCGGATTTTTCCGGCGAGCCTGGGTTCGAGATTGTGGACGTGGCCGAAGGCCGCGGTCGGGAACACCTGCGAGCGGTAGATCGCCCTGAACTGCTCCTTCTTCACAATGCCACGCGCCATCATCCGTTCCAGGACCTCGCTCGCGACCGCGGCCGCGTCGTAGTCGTGGTGGATCACGCCGAGGATGGAGTTCTCGTGGCGGCTCGTGAAGGTGCTGGAGTAGTCGCGGTCCGCCTCGAAGCCCTGCTCGTCGCGCAGCACCACGGTCGGCTCCTTGTAGCCGGAGTTCGAGGTCGGCGACGTGAAGGCGATCTTGCGTCCCTTCAGGTCCTTGAGGCTTTCGATGCCGCGGTCGGCCGCGACGATGATCTCGGTCTGATAGCCGATGATGCCGTGCTCGCTGGCCATCACGGCAAAGGGCACGAAGCCCGCGCAGTTCACCGCAATGGGCACCGAGCCGGTGCCGAAGCCCGCGATGTGAAGCCGCCCCGCGCGCATCGCCTCGATCTGCGCCACGTTGGATTGCGCCGGATAGAAGCGCACGGCCTTTCCGGTCGCGGTCTGCAGATGGCGGATCAGATCGTCCCAGACGAAGGGAAACAGCGACGGGTCCTCGCCGGGTGTGTAGCTGAAGATCAGTGTGGATGGATCGATCGTCTTCGCCGGCACGTCGGCGACGAGATCGCCGTCGGCGTCGGTGTAGCGCGCGTCGAGCGCGAGCGACGGCCGCGCCGCGGCGAGAGCGATGCAGGCTGCAAACAGAAGCGCGAGCGGCGGTCTCAATCGGTTGCCTCGCTGTTGCAGCATCCCTGGGGGCCTCGCGCTTCCGGCCTTCGCTTGCCTGCGCTTTGCGACAAACCCCCAGCATGAGGGCGGGAGAGAGCGCGTCAAGCCGGAACCAGAAGCGTCGGTTGTTTTCGCAACAATGTTGACGGAGCTTGCAAACAGGGGTGTTCGATTTTGTCGTTCGCCTGGCCCGTCCTATGGTCGGCCCGCCTTGCTCACGTGAGGGCGTCGACTAGGGACGCTTGGTTGGCGGAGCAGGGTGTGGCGCCTGCAGGCGTGGTTCGTAC